>NZ_JAOWRF010000297.1 GCF_025753815.1 Plectonema radiosum NIES-515
CTCCTTGTCCCCTTGTCCCCTTGTCCCCTTGTCCACTTGTCCACCACCCCCCCCCTCTCCCCCCCGGACCCTACTGGGACGCTACCCACTTCAACTTACATAATGTAAAAATCTTTACCGATGCAACTCCAAACGAGCAAGCTGAAATTTTACAACTTTGTAGCTGCGGACTGCTAGAAGAATCCTACTTTATTGAGAAAGCGGGTATGGGTTACATGGCAAAAATGGTGTTGCTAGCAGAAACGACAGAGGAAAGGATGCTTTACGCTCTTTTTTGTGGTGATGAAGCTAGTCACTTTGCCCAGATTAGCCGCTTTCTGCCGACTCCCGAACCTGTAGGAACAGATAAATTTTTCCTACGCTTTTTAGCAGACTTGATCGAAAGTCAAGATAAAGCGGTGCTGCTGTTCGTGCTACAAGTAGTCCTTGAGGGTTGGGGTTTAAGCCATTATCGCAGTCTAGCGAAGGACTGTGTAGATAAAAATTTAAGTTTGATGTTACATTCGTTTTTGGAAGATGAAAGCCGTCACCATGCTACAGGGGTAACGCTATTTGACCGAACGTGCGTGACACCATCAAGCCAACAAACGATAATCGAGACACTAGCATCATTTTTGCAGATGGTGCAAGTGGGACCTCAAAGCGTTGTAACTGCAATTGAAAAAATCAAAGGTGATTTATCACGTCAACAGAAACTAAAGATTTTTACAGAATTGGATACAGAAACTCACAGTGGCAGTCGTTTGAAATTGTTGCGATCGCTTATGAGTCACTCCAATGCAGAAATTATACTTCAACAACTCGACCAGCAAAAATCATTTCACCCTTTCCCACCAGAAAAATGTGTATGAAAGAACCTCTCCCCCAACCCCTCTTTGAAACGGAGAGGGGAGTAAAAATTCCCCCTTCCCTTAAAGGGAAGGGGGTAGGGGGTTAGGTTTTCTTATATTTATTAATATTTAACATGAACACAACACTCAACGAACCCAAACAAAACACACTTCTAGAAAATCAAAAAATCTACCGCAAACTACAAATTAACCACACACGCAACAAACAACAAGACCACACGCAACTGCTTGACGAAGCTGCTGCCGCATTTAAATATGAAGATTGCAAAGATGTTTACTGGAACCCAGAAGAATTCTCTTTACTTTACGGTACACCTGTATGGTCACAAGCAAGCCAAAGCCAAAAAGTTATCTTAAATCAACTTTATTGGGTAGCTTATTATTCGCAAATTATCTCTGCTGAAATTGCGACAATCTTCTTTAATCAAACTAGCGCTGCTGGACTTTATGCTCAAGAAGATTTTCGTCTAGTTTGTGACATGCTCGACTTAGAATCTGCCCAAGAACGCGCACATATTCACGCTTTTCAAACAGTCTCTCACCAAGTAGAAGCCGCATTATTTGGCAAGCACATCTTCTCCTATCCGATGCGGGGACCATTTAGCGAAACGATGATTTTCGCTGACACCAACACCTTCAAAAGTTGGTGGAAAAAGCTGCAATTACAAACCTTTGGACTTCTCTCATCAGATAATACCTTCTTAGCTTGCCAATACTTCACTGTGCGAGGTGTGCGAACACTCAACGGTAAGTTAGTACAGCATAAATTAAGCAATTTTTATCAGAAACATCCCGACCCAGAAAACGCTCCCATCCCGGCAAAGATATCTTACTATCACTTCATGGATGAAAGCTTTCATTTTAACAGTTCAACAATTATCTCCCATGATGTGATTTCGTGTTTGCAACCACCGACAGCATTTGAGAAGTTAGTCGCTAACTTAGGTTTGCGTGGTTGTCAAAAAGACCATTATCACTTTAGTGCGGCAATCAACGGCATTTTTTGGTACGATCCGGCATTGTATACAGCGATTTATCAAGTCTTGCGATCGCCATCTTTTAGTATGAGCGATATTGAAGCAAAAGAAATCATGCGTCTTTGCTTCACCCAAGAATCAGAAGGACTACATCGCAGCTATCAAACCCACACCGAAGCGATGGAATCTTATAAAGTTTACCTCGATCAACTCAACTACGTTTGGCAAACTAATAAACAAATGTGCCTCATGGCATCAAATTCTATTCCCAAATATTTAGAGACGCAAAAAAAAGCCTTCTCATCCTCGTTTCATGATTTTAATTCGTAGTTAGCGCTTCAGCGCTAAAGCGCTAACTACAAAGCCTTTCCAAATTAATTGTTTCCTTTTTTTATCATGAATTAATTCAGCGCTGAAGCGCTAACTACAAAGCCTTTCCAGATTATTGACTTATCTTATAATGAATGAATTCAGCGCTAAAGCGCTAACTACAAAGCCTTTCCAGATTAATTATTTCCTTTTTTTATAATGAATCAATATCAAAATCAAAACACACAACCGATTATGAAAATGAAAATCTTCAATAATTGGGATATTATCGCTAAAGGCTGGTATATTGCTTGTCGGAGCAAAGAAATACCAAAAGGTCAAGCAAAATCTTTAAATCTTTGTGGACAACAAATCGTTATATTTCGCGGAAAAGATGACAAAATTCGCGCATTAGATGCTTATTGCCCCCACTTAGGAACTGATTTAGGAATTGGACGAGTTGATGGTAATTTCATCCGCTGTTTTTTTCATCATTGGGCATTTGATGGTGAGGGAAACTGTCAAGATATTCCTTGTCAATCCACAATTCCCCATCGAGCGAAACTGCAATCTTATGCAACTGATGAAAAATATGATTTCATTTGGGTTTATCCAGATAAAGAAGCACCAAATAAAGTAGTTGAATTTGATGAACTAAAAGATAAACCTCTCGTGACAAGACACGACAAAGCTTTTGAGAGAAGCTGTCATCACCACATTTGCATGATGAATGGCATTGATGCTCAACATCTGCAAACCGTACATAAATTAAATATTAAAATGGATTTATCCTTACAACAAAATCAATCACGTACAATAGTTGATTTTACACTCAGCGGTGAATTTCCCAAAACGACAACAAAAGAGCGAATAGGGCAAAAGATTCTCGGAGAAAATTATGAATATACGATGAGATATGCTGATGGCTGTATCGGGCTTTTAACTATGATGAAAAAAGTTCGGATTCTGCCACCATTACACATGATTTACGCTTACACCCCAGTAGAAACAGGTAAAACGCGCATTCAACCTATTTATGTTGCGAAAGAAAGAAAAGGTATATTTGGTTGGCTTATGACTCAAATGTTGCTTTTACTAACAAAATTAGCTTACTATTTATTACGTGGTGAAGATGGCATAATTTATGACAACATTCGCTACAATCCCAATGTAATTATTAGCATTGACAAACCATTAGTTGAATATATGCATTATGTAAATCAACTTCAACCCTCTGTATGGTCGAAAAAGAAATTATAAATCACACACTCCTAAAATCTTCTTAATCTTCTTTGCGACTTTGCGCCTTTGCGTGAGATAAAAGAATGAATATACAACACAATACCATAAACTTTACCCAAACTCATTATCAACCAATTAGTTTGTCAAGACATGAAAAACTTTCTGAATATCTCACGGTACAAAATTCTCCTGTGTTATTTGGCTGTCGGACGGGAATTTGTGGAACTTGTCTAGTACTTGTCCAAGGGGATATTCCACCTCCTAGTGAGGAAGAAAAGGAAATTTTAGAGATATTTGCACCGGGAAATCAACAAGCAAGACTTGCTTGCCAAATAGATTTAATAAACGATATAGAAATAAAAACTTATGCGGGGTAAAAGTGAGATTTGAGGATTTTTGGTATGTTGTTTGTGAAAGCAAGCAATTAAAATTGAAGACAATACTGCAACGCACAGTTTTAGATGAATGGTTGGTGGTGTTTCGTGGTGATGATGGGAAAGCTGTTGTTTTGCGCGATCGCTGTATGCACAGAAATAGCCGTCTGTCTCATGGTAAAATCTGTGCAGGTAATATTCAGTGTCCTTACCACGGTTGGGTTTACGACAAAACCGGCAAAGTTGTAGCTGTACCTGCTGAAGGTGAAAATTTCCAAGTTACCGATGCTCGTCGCGTGTTATGTTATGACACACAAGAGCAAGATGGATATGTTTATGTGCGATTGACGCAAAACCCAAGTCAAGAATTTGCGCCTTTCAAAATGCCTTGCTATAAACAACCAGGATGGGAAACAGTACGTGTCATTAACCGCTTTCGCAACAATGTCACCAACTGCGCTGAAAACTTTATCGACATTCCCCACACCATATCAGTTCATCCGGGAGTCTTCCGCACACCTGACGCTTCACAGCTAGAAATGACGGTGGAAAGACGCAACGGTTCAGTATTTGCATCCTACCGTAACGAAACAACAAATCTCGGTTGGTTTACACACTTCCTCAACTCTCAAGGTTACGAAATTCGTCATATCGACAGCTTTCACATGCCGAATATCACCAGCGTTGAGTATGATATGGGAACGCACAGAAAACTTTTCATCACCAGCCAATCGATTCCGGAAGCGGCGGACTCAACTTTAGTTTACACTGATGTAACCTTCAATTACGGCATTTGGAACAAATTAGCACGACCTTTTGTCAAATGGACTGCTCAATATATTATCCACCAAGATGTCGCCGTTTTAAACATGCAGTGGCAAGTAATTGAAAAATATGGCAGCAATTTTGCCAACACCCCCGCAGATACCATTCACATTTTTGTCGAATCTATCCGCAATCAAATTGCTCAAGGGGAAGATCCGAGAAACTTACCAGAAAAATCTCTGCAAATCAAGTTTTGGGTATGAACTATATTCATAAAAAGAAGTGGCAAAATAAAGCCACTTCCTAATTCCCAGGTAGAACCTAATAAATATTATAAATAAAATTTAACTTGCAAATGGTGTAAAGTGACACTGTTTTTTTTTATGTTAGTTTTTTTTGCCTTCGTTATTTTGCTGACGCTGACTGTGACTAATGACAAAAAACTTACTTTATTTCGCTTAAAGAAGCGTGAAGACTGGTTTGTGGATGGAATTAATCTCTTTTTTCAGGGAATTTTGATTCCCATCCTACAAATAACTGTTATATATCAACTTTATCAGCATTTGCTTCCCAATTTTCAATCTGCTCTAAATCTGCACCCCATCGTGGCATTTTGCTTCAGCTTTGTGTTTGTAGATTATCTCTACTACTGGAATCATCGCTTATTTCATACCCGTTGGCTCTGGTATGTGCATCAGATACATCACACTGTTACACAAATGGATGTTTTGGGAACTTCTCGCAATACGTTATGGACAAGTTTTCTGATTATTTACTTGTGGGTTCACGCTTTATTTATCTATTTCCTGCAAGATTCTAGCTGGTATCTTGCCGGTGTCAGCTTGAGTTCGGCTTTAGATTTGTGGAGACATAGTGTTTTTACACTTACACCAACATCCTTACTTTACCGCTGGTTATCACCTTTTTTAATTCTACCACAGAATCATGCTTGGCATCACGCCAGCAGCGGTATTTGTGGTAATTATGGAGCAAATTTCAAGCTTTGGGATAAAATGCATGGGACTTATTTTGAATTTGATAAAGCACCAGATTCTTTAGGTGTAGAAACGAAGTTAAGCTTAACCCAAAAGCTATTTTTACCCTTTTAATTTGCGAGTTTTTGAGTTTTAATTAAAGAGAGCGATCGCCTTTTATAAAAAACACCACATTTAGGTAAAAATCTAAATATAATTTTCATATGAGCGGGTTATATCTCCGACTTTTCCGGAACTTAATTTTACTGGACAACAAATTTGTGATGCGGGAAGTTAATATAAAAACACCACATGAGTGTACCAGTTCCAGACATAGTACTAAAGTTTCAGCTATACACGACTATTCACCGTCTGCTATTCTCAAAATTCCATGACTCCCCTTAGCACCATTTTCTCTTTTTTTCCTGCTTTAGTAATGCTTTTGACAGCAACATCAATCCTTTGGATTTGCTTTTATCCAGGAATATTAAGTATTATGGCGCTTTTAATTTCTTTATATGTCTTTCCATTATTTGTATATAAAATACACGAATATTTATATCCTTTAAAAGAAGGAATCAGTTATTTAGCCAGTAAAAATTATTCCCCTTGGTGGGGAAGTCACCAAATACAAGTAATATATATTGCCTTTCCCGCATTAGAAACACTGTTGCGACTTATCCCTGGTGCATTCTCATTGTGGTTGCGATTGTGGGGGGCAAAAGTGGGTAAAAATGTTTATTGGACACCGCAGTTAGAAATAAGCGATCGCTCGTTAATCGAAATCGGCGATAATGTAGTATTCGGTAATGGTATCGGCATTTATTCCCACATCATCAAACCGAAAAAACAAGACTTACTCCTATATGTGAAAAAAGTTAAAATAGGCAACAATGTCTTTTTAGGAGCTTGGAATCACATCGCACCTGGAGTTACAATTGCAGATGGAACCTATGTTCCTGTCTTCACTCATATTTATCCGAATAAACTAGTCGAAAATAAGGAAATAATTACAACCGCAGATGAACGCGGATAAACGCGGATAATATCTTAATCTTATCTGCGTTTATCTGCGTTCATCTGCGGTAAAAACTCTTAAAATGCATTTCATTATCAAGTTATTCGCAAAGCTTCTTACTCCCGCTGCCAATCGATTTCATCATACACTGAAAAATCCCCAAGCTTCACAGCAAGCAGTACAAAAGGAGATTTTTAAACGTTTTGTTAAAAGTGAATATGGCAAATCTTTAAATATCGAATCTCTTCCTGATTGGCATCAGATACCTATTGTTACATATGACGATATTGAAAAGTGGATTTTGCAACAAAAGGAAACTAAAAAGCCTCTTTTAACACCTGAATCAATCCTTTTTTATGAAAAAACTTCCGGAAGTCGCGGTGCTGCAAAGTTAATTCCTTACACTAAATCTTTGCTGAGTTCTTTCAATCAAATGTTCTGTGTTTGGGCACATGATTTAATTGTACATGGGGCAAACTTTTCTACAGGTAAAATATACTTTTGCATTTCCCCACAATTGGGAGAAAAACAAGATGAAATCGGATTAAACAATGATTCAGAATATTTAGATGGATGGTTAAAGTGGTTTATCAGCCCTTTTTTAATTTCACCTCCCGGACTAAATCGCGTTAGTGATGCGGAAGAGTTTAAAAATCAGCTTTCTCAGACACTTTTACTCGAAGAAAATCTAGAAATTATCTCTATTTGGAGTCCGAGTTTTATTAAAGTTATCCTCGATTATATTCAAACTAATCGTACACGACTTTTATTAGAAATAGGCGATCGCCTTTCACCCCAACGCCGTAAAATGCTGTTAAATACAGACATCCCCTGGACGCAACTTTGGCAAGAACTCAAACTTATCTCTTGTTGGGATAGCGCTAACGCTGCGGATGGTGCGGAATTTTTGCGTTCATTGTTCCCCAACGTTTTAGTACAGGGTAAAGGACTACTTGCCACCGAAGCACCGCTAACTATCCCGTTAATTGAAGCGCAGGGATATGTACCAATGCTGAATGAGGTGTTCTTTGAATTTGAAGATGAAGCGGGGAAAATTTCCCGTTTGCATGAATTGGAAAAAAACGGAGTTTATGAGATAATTATTTCTCAAAAAGGCGGATTATATCGTTATCGAATAGGCGATCGCATTCGCGTTACCCATTTCTATTTAAATACACCTTGTTTGCAATTTCTCGGACGCACTCAAGAAATCAGCGATTTAGTTGGTGAGAAACTACATTCTGAATTTGTCCGTCAAGTTCTTGATTCCTTACCGTTACAAGGGACATCCTTTAAAAGTTTAGTACCCGTCAAGGAGCCGCAACATTACATTTTGTTACTAGATCAAACGAATGTAAATCCCCAAGAACTCGCTCAACAATTAGATGATGCATTGCAACAATCTCCTCAATATCGTCATGCAAGGCTTCTAAATCAACTTCAACCGGTGCGAGTATTGGTATCTTCCCAGATACCAGAAATTGTCGCTTTATATAAAACGCGATCGGGTAAAAAATGGGGTGACTTAAAACACGATATTCTCTCAACTACACCCATCGAATCAGAACTACTTGCGCTCATTGGAGAAAGAAACGATGAGTGTAAATAAGATTATTTCATAATTCTAGTTGCGTTAAAAATGGCAAGGATAGCCACACCGACGTCTGCAAAAACAGCTTCCCACATCGTCGCTACACCGAAAATACCCAACCCGATAAATACAGCTTTGATGGCTAAAGCAAAACCGATATTTTGCCAGACAATTTGGTGAGTTTTTCTGGCAATTTGTATTGCTTGGGCTACTTTTGATGGTGCATCTGTCATGATAACAATATCGGCAGTTTCTATCGCCGCATCTGAGCCTAAACCACCCATTGCTATACCAACATCAGCCCTAGCAATGACTGGTGCGTCATTAATTCCATCTCCAACAAATGCTATTTTACCATGTTTTTTAGGGTCGCTGAGTAACTTTTCAATAGCACTAACTTTTTCTTCAGGTAATAACTCAGCAACGTAGGAATCTATACCAAGCTGTTGAGAAACATAGGATGCGATCGCCTGATTATCTCCCGTTAACATTACTGTTTTCTCCACACCCATTCGTTTGAGTGCTTGAATAGCCTGTCTCGCATCTTCCTTCAACTCATCTGCAATTACAATATATCCAGCGTAAACATTATCTACTGCTAAATGAATAACTGTTCCATCTACCTGGCAGTTATCGTGAGCAATTTTTTGTTTATGTAATAAGCGATCGCTTCCCGCTATGACTATCTTATTCTCAATATTGGCTCTAATTCCATTTTTCAAGTTAAATCCTTCACTGTGGTCATGGTTATGATTATCACCATGACTATGATTATGATTTTCATGATGGTCAACAGAATCATCATGACTACAACTGCAACAGCCGGAATCGTAATGTATTTTATGCTTCATTTCTGTTGAGGATAGCTAAGTTGTTTAATATATGAGCGCCTGTTCAAATATAATACAAGAAATAAGTTTTTACAATTCTGTAATTTAAGAACGATAATCTCTATCAATGAGAAAATTTAGGTTTAATAAGAAGTTGCCACTACTTTTTCGGAAATATTAAGATTTATCATCTCAGTTAGAAAAATAATGAGATAATTATGATAAAAATAGCCAAAGAGCCTAAACGATGCCCTTTCCGGAAAATTCCTCCAGGAAGCCCAGCCTGCCTGAAGTCCACCGCAGTATCGCAATTCCTAACACCAAAAATGTCTGGCGCAAGATGCTGGCTTACGCAGGGCCTGGATATCTAGTGTCAGTGGGATACATGGACCCTGGTAACTGGGCAACTGACTTGGCTGGTGGGGCTAAATTCGGTTATGCACTGCTAACAGTAATCATGGTGTCCAACTTGATGGCGATTTTAATGCAATCGCTGTGTGTGCGGTTGGGGGTAGCGACGGGGAGAGATTTAGCACAGACTTGTCGAGACTATTTTAGTCCGCGTGTAAACTTGTGTTTATGGCTACTTTGTGAAATAGCGATCGCTGCTTGTGATTTAGCAGAAGTTCTCGGAAGTGCGATCGCGCTTCAACTGCTTTTTGGCATTCCCCTAATTTGGGGTGTGTGCATCACGGTGCTGGATGTAATTGTATTGCTACTGCTTCAGCACAAAGGCTTTCGCTACACAGAAGCTTTGGTAATTATGTTAGTAGCAACTGTGGGCATCTGTTTCACCGCAGAAATCATATTTTCCCGTCCTGACTTGGGGGGAATTTTATTAGGTTATGTTCCCAAAATAGAAATTGTGCAGAACCCAGAAATGCTTTACATTGCCATTGGCATTTTGGGGGCAACTGTGATGCCACACAATTTATATTTGCACTCATCAATTGTGCAGACACGCGATTGGGAACCAACTACTGAGAAGAAATGGGAAGCTATTAAGTTCTGCACAATCGATTCAACAGTCGCTTTGTGTTTTGCATTATTTATTAATTCAGCAATTTTGATTGTTTCTGCTGCCACATTTCATTTTTCTGGTCATCAGGATGTGGCAGAAATCCAAGATGCTTATAAATTACTTTCTCCCTTATTGGGTGTGAATGCTGCTAGCGCAATTTTTGGTTTGGCATTACTAGCTTCCGGGCAAAGTTCAACGCTGACAGCGACAATAGCTGGGCAAATTGTCATGGAAGGCTTTTTAAATCTGCGTTTTAAACCTTGGTTACGTCGGTTAACAACTAGACTAATTGCGATTGTGCCAGCACTGATTTCAATTATGATTTTGGGAGAAAAAAGTACAGGTAGCTTACTAATTTTCAGTCAAGTGGTGTTGAGTTTACAGCTATCGTTTGCGGTGGTGCCGTTGGTGATGTTTACGAGTAATCACCGATTGATGGGTGAGTTTGTCAATCCTTTATGGCTGAAGATTTTATCGTGGTTAGTAGCTGTAGCGATCGGCAGTTTAAATGTTTGGCTGCTATTGCAAACTATTTCTGGCTGGCTGTTTCCAAAATAATGATATCTCTCAAAGGGCACTTGCCAAATATGCTTTTTCGTGATACAGCATCTTCTGGAAATTACTTACAATGTAAAGACGTTCCGCCGGAACTACAATGTAAAGACGTTCCGCCGGAACGTCTCTACGACGGTAGGTAGGTTTTCATTAATGTTAATTAAACGGACATGATATCACGGGTACATTTTTGGTAATGATTATCGTTATGAATGTCTCATTCCAGTGTTATACACAAAACGTAGCTTTAATTTGTTAAGAAAATATTATAAATCTTAAATATTCCCGATAAATACTCTCTTGACCTGTAACAGTTAATCGGATAACGTAATCGTTCAGTAAGATGTTCCCTGATAACTTATGAACAGAAAATTAATACTTAGTTTGCTTTCCAGCCCGACTATTTTTGCATCTATGATGTCTATCATAGGAGTAGTTAACCCGGCACATGCAGCACAGCCTGTTCTGCGTATGAAAGATGGTCAAGCATGTATACGTCATCCACATGCTGGATACAAAAACTTTGTTTGTACGCGGGTTTCACAGACAACAACCCCAGTTAAAGTTAGTTCAGTACAGCAATCTGATAAAAATGTTGCCATGTTGCAATTTTCGGAAGCAGAAAGCAATCAAGCGATCGCTTTATTTGGTTGCGACTGTCCATACTGCATGAATGCCTTCCGTACTCTCACAGGTGGGCAACCTTTAGTGTATTAGGGATTAGGGACTAGGGACTAGGGACTAGGGACTAGGGACTAGAAAAAGAATTATTATCCATTCCCCACTACTAACTCCTAACTCCTAACTCCCCACTCCCCACTCCCCACTCCCCATTATTCAACCTCCTCATTAACCGGGAACCTGTCAATAAGCTGCATTGCGCGAGAAGCATTGCGGCGCAACGATTCCGGCAGATGAGAGACGTGGGGTATCTGCGATAATAAATCTAAAGTGCGGCGCAGCAACCTGACTACATCACCTTCATCTAAAGTGGTATGTTCGCACAGTTCTGTCCACGCCATACCCAGTGCCCATTGTTCGATTATGGCAATTAACTCAAATTCCAACCAAATAGGCAGCGCCACGCTATACCGACGTTGTAATTGAAACATTTGGCGGCGAATTCCCCGCAATTTTCCTAGTGCTTCTACTACTTCATTACTCAACTCGAAGTGTACTTTACTATCCGGACGCGGAGTTTCTGTCACCAAAGCCGCAGCAGCTGCTGCTAAATGGTGCGGATCTAAATTATCGAATTCTCCACTGGAGAGTGCCAAACCCAGCCACAATTCATTTTCTCCGCGCATAGCGGCAGCGATTTGCCCTAATTGAGTTGGGACTAAGTTAACCAATGCGTTAAAGTGCTGCAAAATTTCGATTAAGTTGACAAATTCTTCCCAATGACGTTGGGATTGTTGCTCAACTTGTTCCTGCATCAGTTGAATTTCGGCTTCGAGTTCGACGCAGCGGGCTTTGCGTTTAAAAATTGCTGGGAGATTGCCGGCTTGATGTATGGGACTTTGTTCTATTTGCTCTTGCACTGCTGCTGTGCGGCTAAGTTGTTCTGCTACTTCTGGTCGTTGCTGCACAAACTCGCTCGGATCGGGGATTTGAGAAGCGATCGCTGCTGTTTGTTCATTCCCCCTGCGTGACGGTCCTGGTTTTAAAGGCATTTCCGCCGGTGGTAACAAATCAGCCTCAACTTCAACTCGCGGTAGTTCCGCATACAAATCCACGACATCCCCAGTGGTTGCCACATACCAGCGGTTATCTTGCCCCAAGCATACCAAGTAAGGCGATTGACCAGAACCTGGGGTTTTCCCCACCAACACAGCTGTTACAGGTGTAGATACGGGAATATTCTTCCCCTTCAAACCTAAAAGCGTCCCCGACACTGCAAAGTTCAACATCATGCCCAATTCTTCTTGCCGATCTGACTGAGCTTGTTCTTGCAGAGTTTTCAAAACTTGCCGTTCTACTTTTAGCCGTTGGCGCAATTTCTCATAAACAGCAATTTCCTTTTCATCTACTGCCGCTATTTGCGTTTGAAGTTGCGCCAATTCTGTTTGCAGTTCGCCAATCTCCTGATAATCTGGTCTTAAATGCAACGTCGCCATGTACTGCCCAAAACTACGCTCAATTAGTTCCTTGGCTTGTTCCAAGGTGTGAGTTTGCAATAAGTTCAGTACCATCCCGTAACTTGGTGTAAATTGGCTCACCAAAGGGTCAGGTTTAGATGTTGCCAGATAGGCCCCTTCTTTGGCTCCTTCAAAGGGAGTTTGCAACGTCACTACATAACCTTGCTTGTCCATCCCTCGGCGTCCGGCTCTTCCCGCCATTTGCAGAAATTCGGAAGCGTTTAACAAACGGTGTCCGCTGTCGGTACGCTTGGAAAGGGTGGAAATCACAGTTGTCCGGGCTGGCATATTAATTCCCGCTGCCAAGGTCTCGGTAGCAAAGACTACCTTAATCAGTCCTTGCTGAAAAAGTTCTTCTACCAAAACTTTCCACGCGGGTAAAATACCCGCATGGTGTGCGGCAACTCCCCTGTATAAAGGGGCAATTTGTCCAGAACGTCCGGCTTCGGGATTGCGAGTTAAAAAATCGTCAATTTGCCGCCGCAACACCTGTGACTCGTCATTATTCACCAGCCACAAATCACCGACCTCAGCCACGGCTTTATCACATCCCCGGCGGCTGAAGATAAAGTAAATTGCTGGTAGCATATCCCTTTGCTGTAGCTGGCTCAGGGTGTATTCTATGCTGGGAGCTTCTGGTCTACCAGCTCTACCTCTATCTGGCGATCTGCTTTTTCCTCTCTTAACTAAGCGGGGGTTAATTTTATTTTTGCTTTCATTCAACAAGGGAAACAGCCCCTTGGGATTGCCAAAGTTAAATTCTAAGGGGACTGGGCGAAAATCTGAGTAAATCAGGTCAGTTGGACCGTGAACTTGATTTAGCCAGTCGGTGAGTTGGTCACTGTTAGCAACTGTGGCGGAAAGGGCTACCAGTTGAACTTCACCGGGGCAATAAATAATCGATTCTTCCCAAACGGTGCCCCGTTGACGGTCGTTCATGTAGTGGCACTCATCCAGCACCACCACCTCAACGTCTACTAATGAGGTGCCGACTTGCCCTATGGGTGTGCCATAAAGCATATTTCGGAAAATTTCTGTAGTCATAACTACAATTGGCGCATCTCTGTTGACAGAGGTATCGCCAGTTAACAGTCCGACGAGATCAAAACCGAATTTGGAACGAAAATCACGTAACTTTTGATTTGATAGCGCCTTTAGAGGTGTCGTGTAAAATACACGTTTCCCCCGCGATAAAGCGCGATAAATGGCGTATTCCCCGATTAAAGTTTTGCCGCTGCCGGTGGGCGCACAGACAACAACGGAGCTTCCAGCGTTCAGCGAGGCGATCGCATCCTTCTGAAATTGATCCAACTCAAAGGGAAATATCGTATGCGGGTCAAGTTCTGAAGACAGCGCAGGATAATTCACGTATGGGACATTTGCAACCAGTCTGTTTACTATATTAACGGCTATTTTGTCAACTTTTATAAGTTAGGAGTGAGGAGTTAGGAATTAAAACTCCTAACTCTTAACTCCTAACTCTTAACTCCTAACTCTTAACTCCTAACTCTTAACTCCTAACTCTTAACTCCTAACTCCCTAGTCTACTTCCCCAATTCAAGCGATCGCGCTGTGGCAGCAATGACAGCTTCAATTAAAGCTGAACGAAAACCAGCTTTTTCTAGTTGAGCAATGCCGGCGATTGTTGTCCCACCAGGACTGGTAACGCGGTCTTTGAGTTCTGCTGGGTGTAATTTTGTTTCATGCAGCAGTGTTGCGGTTCCCAGTACGGTAGAGAGGGCTAATTGATAGGCGATCGCTCTGGGTAAACCTGCGGCTACTCCACCATCAGCTAATGCTTCTACCATCAACGCTACATAAGCCGGACCACTACCGGAAAGTCCTGTTACTGCGTCTAGCAGGTTTTCGGGAACTTCCACAACTTCTCCGACTGCGGCAAAGATTTCCTGTGCTTTTTTATAATGTTTCGCATGTGTATATGCACCTAAGCAAATTGCGGTAATTCCCGCTCCCACAGTTGCTGGGGTATTGGGCATTGCCCTAATTACTGGTAACTGGGGAAATCCGGCTTCTAGCTTCACCAGGGGCACACCTGCCAAGATAGAAATTACCAGCGGTGAGGAATTTGTACCGATGACATCTGCTAGTTCTTGAGCGATCGCGCTGAATACCTGCGGTTTCACTGCTAAAAATACAACTTCTGTTGCCGAAGTGAAAACCAGGCGATTATCTGGTGTCACAGTTACAGCATATTGCTGCTCTAAATAGCTCCTCCGTGAAACTTGGGGTTCGCTGACTATGATTTCTGATGCTTGATAAAGACCTCTCACAATAAGGCGGGATAACAGCGCTTCTCCCATTACCCCACCACCAATTAAGCCAAATTTAATAGTCATTCGTTAATAGTCAAAGGTCACTAGTCAATAGTCAAGAGTCAAAAACTATCAACTCTGGACTTTTGAACGCTCCTATTGCTCAAAGAGGCTCTGCCTTTCCACGCAACTGGTACTCTTGTTGACTTTGGACTAATCTTATTGTGCCATCCGATTGGCTTCATTTCCCCAACTGGGAGTTGCACCTGTAGGACGTGCGGGACGAACTGGGGGTTGGGGTACTTCGTGAAGTACGCCACCATGAGTGCTAACTTGTACACAGCTTGGCGTAAACAAAAATATACTTTCACCGATGCGCTCTTGATGTCCGTCGAGTGCGTAAGTTCCACCTGCAACAAAATCTACTGCGCGTTGTGCTTGATCCGGATCCATAATTGTCAAATTTAACACTATGGATTTCCGTTCTCGCAATGCTTGAATTGCCTGGGGCATTTCCTCAAAGGTGCGTGGTTCTAGCACCAATACTTCCGAAATTCCATTTATGGCTCCTGGCATCCCAATAACATTACTCATAGGCTTTGAACTTGTTGTTACATCAGTTTCCATTGTAGACATGGGTTCGCGCCAACGTCGATTTTGTTGGCTTTGCTCTTGTGGTGCTGCGGGAGTGACGTTTTGTTCATATATATTTTGATAACTTTGTGTATTTGGTTCTTCTTCGTAGTACTCATATTCGACTTGCTCATTCAGACCAACGAAGTCTCTAAGTTTGGAAAATATATTGTTCATTGTTTACGCTCCAAGAATTAACCATCTTTACTGATGTGACAAAAGTTAATTGATTCACTCAACTTTCATGGTTACAAAGAACTGACAGATATGCAATTCTCTCGCTCTTTGTAGCATCGATTACAGGCTCTGGTCATAACTTTCAGTATAAAAAATGCAAACTAATGTGCCATTTTTTACGGGGCATGTCTAATTAGACGCCAATGTAAAAAATTTTTTCTTAGTTCAAGCCCCATTTGTTGATGAATGAGGTATTTTATCCTTCATATTTGAGCCTTCAGTTGACCTTGACGAGTTGCAATAATGAGTCAAAATTATATACTAATAGTTGTCCGAAAAAAACTTTTTGTTACCCATATTTTAATTTTTATTTGCTTTTGTTCATACTATATCTTTTGTTACCTAGACAAACCAGCTGGTTCAAAAAATTCTCTATTTAGAGGTAGCACTGCCCCTAGTCGCTGGTAATGTGAATATTTTACTATTAGCGATCGCCAGAAATTAATTATGCGTTGCCCGAAATCCTTGTAGAGACGCGAAATTTCGCGTCTCTACATATGACTTTGGAGATGTCTATTAGCGATCGCCAAACAATATCGTTCCCAATCTTACCATTGTTGCACCCGCCTGCACTGCCAGTTGATAGTCGCCAGACATCCCCATCGAAAGCTGCTGCATTTTTATATTTGACCAGTTTTGTCTCTCGATTTCTTCAGCTAGCTCGCGGGTACGATTAAATACAGAAATTGTTTCTGCATCATCCAATCCAGCAGGAGGGATTGTCATCAAACCCTGTATTTTCAAATTTTTGCATTGATTGAGTGCTGGTAAGTCAGCTAATAATTGTGGTGCACTCCAACCAGATTTGTTGAGATCAAAAAGAATTTTCACCTGTAGACAAACTTGGGGACTCACCCCTAACTCTAGCCCTAATTGATTTAGACGCTGCACCAGTTGTAAATTATCTACAGAGTGAATCCAAGTGAATTGGGAAAGCGCTTTTTTGGCTTTATTGCTTTGCAAATGTCCAATAAAGTGCCAGGTGATATCTGTTAAGTCTTGTAATTCAACTTGTTTGCTGGTAGCTTCTTGAATGCGACTCTCAGCAAAATCGCGTACACCTGCGGCATAAGCAGAACGCATTACTTCGGTAGAAACTTGCTTGGTGACAGCAATCAACCGAACTGAATCCGGAAGTGAGGAGCGGATTGTGGTAATACGTTCGTTAATCGAACTACTCATTGGAAGGTGCGTTGGAAAACACCCTGAAGCTGCTCGTACTCCTGAGAGTTTCCAGTGCGACGCAGGGTTCGCAAGCGACTTTCCAGCATCATTCGGGCTTCGGTACGTCCTATAGACTGAAATTTGATTCCTTTACCGTCTGTTCCCACCAAAAAAAATAAGCGTTGAGCGTACAGTGTAGTAAACATCTCTTGGTTTTCATCAACCATACAGATTCTGTAGAGCAAACCCCAAGTTGGATGATTTATGTAAGTTTCCGAGTTTTCTGAGTTCATTTAATAGTGAAGGTATAAGTACATATATCTTCTCGCCATGAAATACAAACATTCAAACGATAATAACTTTATCTGGACAGAATATTTGCTCAAAATGCGAGCATACAACCAACTTTTGATGTCTATGAGGGTTTATTAAGACATTGATGTAGTTCAAGAGTGGGCTTTTGGAGAATAAAAGTAGTACTTGACTTGCAGCAGTGCGGTACGGTTTAAAGTATAAGCATTGTTGTGGCTAGACTCAATTGCGATTGGGAACAAGGCACAAAACAGTCCCTACCCTCTCCCATGCTGCCATAATTGCTGCCCCTTGCGTGTGCAAAATTGCCAAGAATCCACCTGAAACTTCTGATTATCAAATCAATGGGAGTGCGATCGCTTTTATTTGGGTAAGGACTTTCAAGTAAAGTAGCGATTCGGGAATCCTTGTGATCAAAGAAATTTGCGAATATCTCGGAATCGGTGCAATTTTCGTTCCTAGAGCGATCGCTAATACCAAGGCTTGATCCTATGGTTTAAGAAACCTCACTTCCAACAGCTAACCGCACTACCCAAAATAAAACTAAAGTTGCGATCGCTACCCAATCACGAGTTTTAAGCCGTAATTCGTGCCATTGTACGCGATGTTCGTTAGGACTGGTAAAGCCCCGCACCATCATTGCACTAGCCATTTGTTCTGCCCGTAATAGCAAATTCTCTAACAGTCTTTCTGCTACCAGCAGCCAAAGTTTAACGCTTCCTTTCAATCCTAGCTTTTTCCAATTTATTGCTCTTGTCATCACAGAGCGAATTAAATTTTGCACTTCTTCTAAAACTAGGGGGATAAACCGCAACGACAAAGTTAAAGTCAAAGTCAATTCGGTGACAGGCACTTTCAACCGTCTTAGGGGTTGCATTAAGCTTTCTATAGCTGCGGTGATTTCTTCGGGTGCGGTTGTCAGCAGATACAAGTTGGTGCTGTAAATTAAAGTAAATAACATTGCACTCAAGCTGACTGCCAAATCTAAAGAGCGACGAGTGACTTTTAATGCTCCGGCTTCCAGAACTACGTAACTATATTCTTTAGGATTCTTAACTTGCTTTTTTGAGCTTTGTGCTTGTTCTGACTTCGCTTTGTTTAATTGTGAACTCTCGACAGTGGGAAGACGCGGTTGATAATTTATACCCAGTCCATCGGGACTGATAGCGGCAATTAAAAGTACAAGAAAAGAGACTGTCAACAACCAACCCATTTGCTGTTGCCATACTCGCACAGGAATTTTGGCTATGAGGGTAGCGACAATTAAAATTAATACCAGTAATACCCGCCACTCGTTTTTCGCGTATATATACGTAGTTAAAAAGCTCATCAACCAGAAAAACTTGACACGCGGATCGAGTTTATGCAGCCAAGTTATCGGTTGTTCGAGGTAAAGACCAATTGGAAGCGATCGCAGTAAATCCATTATCAAGTGAGGAGTGAGGAGTGAGGATTTAGGAGTTGGAAATTAAAATACTCCACAATTTATAACTCATAACTCATAACTCATATATCAAGTGAGGAGTGAGGAGTTAGGAGTTGGAAATTAAAATACTCCACAATTTATAACTCATAACTCATAACTCATATATCAAGTGAGGAGTCAGGAGTGAGGAGTTAGGAGTTGGAAATTAAAATACTCCACAATTTATAACTCATAACTCATAACTCATAACTCTATTTGACGCGAGTTGCTCTATTGACATTACCACTTTCCATGTCACGCACTTTCTTACTCCGCCACAATAAACGAATCGGTGTGCCTTTAAATCCTAATTGTTTCCGGAATTGTCCCTCAATGTAACGCCGGTAGTTTTCATTGAAGCGTTTTGCCTCATTGACAAACAGCGCTATTGTCGGGGGTTGGCTGGTGACTTGCGTGCCATAATAAATCTTACCTTGGCGTCCGCCGCGTGAAGCTGGGGGCGAATGCCAGCTAACTGCTTCTTCCAAGACTTCGTTAATTACCGATGTGCTGACGCGACGTTTATGCGATTCGGCTGCGGTGTTCACCAATTCTAAAATCTTTTCTACGCGCTGTCCGGTGACGGCACTGACAAAAATTGTTTCTGCCCAATCGGTGAAATGCAGGTTTTGTTGTAAAAGTTTTTCGTGATCGTAGATGGTGTAAGAGTCTTTTTCCACAACATCCCACTTATTAACGACAACAATACAAGCTCGACCTTCTTCAATAATTCGCCCAGCTAATTTTTGGTCTTGCTCGGTGACACCATCTACGGCATCTATTATTAATAGAACCACATCGGCGCGGCGAATCGCTTTAAATGCGCGGTTGATGCTAAAGAATTCTGTACCGTATTCAATGTGTTTCTTTTTTCTAATTCCAGCAGTGTCAATTAAGCGGTAGGTTTGTCCGTCTCGTTCTACCACGGTATCAATTGCATCGCGGGTTGTGCCCGAAATAGGACTGACGATCGCTCTTTCTTCACCGACGAAAGCATTCAATAAGCTTGATTTACCGACATTTGGACGACCGATAATTGCCACATTTATTTCATTATTGTGTGGTATATTTTCGACTATTGGTAGATGGTTAATTAACTCATCGAGTAATTCACCTGTACCGTTACCATGAATACCAGATACGGGGAATGGTTCACCTAATCCTAATTGCCAAAATTCTGAAGCTTGAACTAAACCTTGATCTGGGGATTCACATTTATTTACAGCAACCAAAACGGGTACAGGTTGGTGACGTAACCACTCAGCAATTTCCTCATCAGCCGATGTTAATCCACCTTGACCATCAACAATAAAGATCGCGGCACTTGCTTCTGAGAGTGCCAAAGTTGCTTGTTGGAGAATCAGGGGTAAAAATTCTGTTTGATCGTTAAATACTAAACCACCAGTATCGACTACGAGATATTCGCGATCGCTCCAGTAAGCTGGTAGATAAGTGCGATCGCGTGTCACTCCTGGTTCATCGTGAACAATCGCTGACTGTTGTCCAGCCAAACGATTGACCAGGGTGGATTTGCCCACATTCGGGCGTCCGATAATTGCAACAATAGGTAACTTCATCTATGGGATGCAGAATACTGCAAATTCCTATTGTAGCGAGTTCGGGTGCAGTTTAGTTGGTGGAGGTAGGCGATCGCGATAAGTCTGAAAATTTCCCTCACCCTTCCTCAAGCCACTCTTCGTAACCACAAGCTAACAGACGCTGTTTAACCTTGGTAATTGCTTCAGCGATCGGTATATCAGTTGACTTTATCCGATACACATCACTCAAGACAACCCCATAATCTTTACCAGTGTAACAAGCTAGAACTTCTGCTAAATTTCGATCCGACATTTCATCATAAAGTAATGCCAACAGCGGCAAATAGGCTTGTGATTCTATCCCATTGGGGAAGGCACATTTAATCAAATGATAGGTGCTTTGTAGATGAGGTGCAATACTTACTTGCATAATTAATTACCTGTTAAAGGACAAGGTGAATGTATGTAAACATTAAAATCCACACCTTGAGCGCTTGCTGCTCTGACAGCTTTAGCATCGGCTGTAGTAGTGAAAATGCCCAAGCGATCGCCTGTTCCTAAAATAATAATATCGTTCACACTTAATACTATGACGCAAATAATCCAAGCAAAAGATATAGACTTACGCTACTTAATCGATAGATTTGGGATTCAGCTAGTTGAAAATGACCAATTCTTCCGCGAGTGGCAAGATAATCTCCCAGAAATAACTGATTTACATAAACAGCTTTTAAACAAAGTAAAAGCAGGTTTCATCAATGTTCTGAATTACCCACCAATGCTTGAAGATGTCGTCAAAATGGCGGTACTTGATCCCATTTTGTTTATTGCCGACTTCTACTTAAATCCTTTTTATGTAAAATCAGAGGAATCTATTGATATTGTCACAGAAGATGAAGGTGTAATTGTCAAAGGAAGAATTGACACTTTAATTTTAAAAGACCAATTTTGGGTGATGGTCATTGAATCCAAAAGAGCATCTTACTCAATTGAAGAAGGATTAGCGCAAATTCTCGCTTATATGCTAGCAAATCCTCATCCTGAAAAACCTAGCTTTGGTATGATTACTACAGGCGGTAGCTTCATTTTCATCAAATTAGTTAAAGGCGAAATTGTACAGTATGCGACATCAAAGTTGTTTGCAATTCGCAACCCTGGAAATGATTTATATAACGTTTTCAGAATACTTAAACGTCTCAGTCAATTAGTGATTAATGGTTAATATGGCTTTTTTACCGAAACTCAGACTTTCTAGTATGTAGTTATATCAGAAATATTTGGCAATTTTTACGTATATGCAGAACGAAGAAACAATCTGGATCGTCACTGGACAACCTATTTTAAAATGAATGTAGAGACTATTCTGTGCTACGTCTAATCAAGGGTTTCGGGCAACGCATAATTAAATTCGGTCGATGTGTACTGATGATACTCCGCAAATAACAATTCCGGAATAAGTATATACTGAGACAATACAAGAAATTTAGAAGAAGGTTTAGTTTTTGAGGATGAGACAGGACGAGAGAAGCTAAGTTGTTCCACAAGCGCTAGCTGGATTATTTGAATTGTTCGGGGATCGTCGGGTGGAGTCTGTATTGCTGAATGCTTGCTATTCTGAACATCAAGCCAAAGCGATCGCTCAACATATAGCAAAGGGCATTTTGGATTTAGTGTGCAGAAGCACATTTGGCAAAGCCTTGGAGGGAAACCAGGTGTATTTAATGAAAAAACTTGGTTTAATTTTGGGGAACGTGTAGGATGGCGAACAACAAGACATCATCAGATTTTGTTCGCTACTTGGACTTCTAGAGAATGGTCTTATTATTCTCAAATAAACTTTAACCAAAATGCTCCAGAAGGACATCTCCCCCGACTATGGGACGAATGGCGAGGTGGGGTTGAGGTTGGCTTGATCGCGTTGAGGCTTGAAATCTGTAATATAAGTTAATCACGATAAACAAGATGCCCGACTTCTTTGATAAGTTGGGGATCTGAAGTATTTCAAATCAACTCTACTGAATTTACTGAAGAAGGATTAGACGAATATACAGAATTTTTGAAACAAGAAGACGTAAAATGACCTTTGAGAGAATTGCTCAAAGCCACAAGTCCGCCTCAGAATGAATTCTGAGGCTCATAGCTGAAGTCAGCTTAAGCTGACTATGCTCAAATCCCATCATTTATTTGGTAGCTTTTGGACTATCATCTTCATGATTGTGCCGTTCCAAAGATGAAATTGTAGTGCCATTTGAATGATGTTCCTTCTGATTTTTCACATAATCCACAGCTTGCTCAAGTTGTTTACTTCCTAAAGAAAAAACGCCGTATCCCCGTTGCCAACCAAACGCATCTTGTAAGGGGGAGAGATGATTGAGATAATGAGCGCTACTACCTTTGATTTTTTGGACAAAATCAGAGATGGAAAGTTTAGGAGGAATGGAAGCCACTAGATGAATGTGGTTTTCTACACCGCCAATTGCATGGATAATGCTACCCAGTTCATCCGATTTGCCAATTATATAACCATAAAGTTGGCTTTGGCGATCGCAAGTAATTAACGGCTGACGTTCTTTGGTCGCCCAAATGAGATGATAGTAAAGTCGCCACAGTGCCATGAAAGTAATTTTTTGTTTGCAATGTCCTCCATTTAGTATTCCCGCGATTTTTACCAAATCAAACTAAGACGAAAATCTTCTAGTCGGCTTAAGCCGACTTTAGCTATTAGACTGGGAATTCATTCCTAGGCAAGTAGACTCAAGCAAAGGTGTTTTTTTGCGATAAATGTCCTCCATTTAGTATTCCCGCGATTTTTACCAAATCAAACTAAGATGAAAATCTTCTAGTCGGCTTAAGCCGACTTTAGCTATTAGCCTGGGAATTCATTCCCAGGTGGGTAGGCTGATAATACCGAGATTGTAATCTTCTAGTCGGCTTAAACTGATATCTTGCCAGATTCTCAATTAGCCTTCCATCCCACCCGGAAATAAATTTCGGGCTAATAGCTTAAGTCATCGCTCATATGACTAGGTAACAATTTCAAGTTATTTTAACTAGTTTAATTTTCAGCCTAAAATTTATTTCAACGCTTATCGCAAATCAAAATATCGGCTTAAGCCGACTTTAACTATTAGCCTGGGAATGAATTCCCAGGTGGGTAGACTCAACCAAATCCGAAACCACCCAAAAATCAAATTAACTCTGCCTCTTCAAATATTTGCCTAACTGTTAATTCCAAACTAGGAAGGAGCGCATCAACAATCGGCATAGTATCTGTATAAACTTGACTTTAGTCAGCCGAGAAAAACACTTTAATATTTATCGCTTCCGGATCTACAATCCAAACTCGTGAAACGACCACCGCAAAATAATCTTTTGCTTTGTCTTCAAACTCCTTCATTGTTTGGTCTGGAGAGATAATTTCAATTACCAATTCCGGAATTGCTGGACAAGCTTCATTACGTTTCCAACTTTTGGGCAATCGTTCATAAGAAATATACGTCACATCCGGTAAAGGTGCCCAATCTTTACCACGACGCTTTAACAAAATTGCCCATTCTGAACCGACTCTACCTTTACCTTTACACCATATATGTAAAAGGATTAATAAAGCTCTTTGCAAAGTCGAATGAAAATACTTTGGTGACACCTTCGCTACTGCATAACCATCAACAAACTCATAGTTTACATCATCTTCAGGAAGCGCCAGAAATTCTTCTAAAGTAAGTTCTTTTTCTATACTTACCTTAACCATAATATCCATCCTCCTAAGTGCAAAATTGCACAAATTCGTCACCAATTAAATAAACTAAAAACTCTGCGTTACGAGTGCGCTTACTCAGCGCTACTCTGCGTTTTTAAACGCTATAATTTTACCTTAAGTTGTCCCAGCCGAATTTAAACTTTCTTCCGCTTCCGCTTCCACCTTTTGCCCAATTTTTGGTTCAGTACCACCAAGCAAACGCTCAATATTGCTGCGATGTCGCAAAATCACATACAATCCACCAGCTACAGCAAACAAAATGTAAGGTAAAGGTTGATGTAAAAGTGTCATGAAAATTGGAACAGCTACAGCACCCAAAACTGAACTCAAAGACACAATCCGCGATATCGCAATTACAGCCGCAAATACCCCCGCTGTAGCCAAGCCTATCTGCCAATTCATCGCTAATAAAATACCCAAACTGATCGCAACTGACTTACCACCAGTAAACCCTAAAAAAATTGATTTGCTGTGTCCTAATATCGCTGCTAACCCAACTAAAATTATTACCCACGGTTGCCATAAATTTGCATCTACCGTTGGGGGGATAAAGTTTTGTAAAGGCGGATAGTTAAATAATGAGTAAGCCAGAGCGATCGCTAATACTCCCTTGAAAGCATCAATCAGTAAAACGATCGCTCCCGGTACTTTACCCAAAGTTCTTAACACATTAGTTGCCCCAGTTGAACCAGAACCAACTGAGCGAATATCAATACCTTTTAACTGCTTGACTGCGATGTAACCAGTGGGAAACGAACCCAGCAAATAAGCTACAATCACAATTGCTCCGCACAAAGTCAACCAAATAGCCATAAAAAATTCACACATTCACGCATTCACGTATTCACGCATTCAAAGTTAATTGTTAGTTGTCGTATCAACTCCCAACTCCCAACTCCCAACTCCCAACTCCCAACTCCCAACTCCCAACTCCCAACTCCCAACTCCCAACTCCAAACTCCCAACTCCCAACTCCCAACTCCTCACTCCTAACTCCCAACTCCTCACTCCTAACTCCTAACTCCTAACTCCCAACTCCTCACTCCCAACTCTTAATAGTCATCATCAGAATTTCGCATCATTTTCGGGTCAGGAGCAAACGCCAACCAAAGAGGAAATTGTAATAATCCTAAACTGATTTGCTCCTCAGAATCGTCAATTATAATTAAGGGTAGTTGATTTGCTTTTGTCAAGCGATCGGCTTTTTGCGCTAACGCTTCGGCTGTTTCAAACAATACCATGCCTTTGTCGGGTCCAAAATCTGGGCGACCGATTCCTAGGCAGTCTTGCAAGCCGCGTCGCCAATCACCTAAGCGTTCTGGTGTATTTGCTAATACCAAAGTGCGGAGGCGATCGCCATACAATTTGTGTAATATCGAAATCACCGCTGAGGAAATCAGAATATTTTGCAATCGGCTATTCATCGTCCGCAAAGCACCGCGTCCCCCTTGGCTAAAAAACCAATTAGAAACTCGTTCGGCATGTACTGGCTCAAAAGTGCGGCGCAGCTGCCAAGCAGGTCCATAATAATCTGGTTTGGTGCGGTATTGGTCAATTAAGCGGCGAATTTGCTTTGTAGTATCTTGAAACTGCTGTTGGGCAAATTGAGGCATTCCTGGCTCAATATCTACTGATTTAGTCTCTTTGACACTGACTTTTTCCCGTTCTCTAACAGTCGGCATTAATTGCAACTGTTCTGCTGCTGATGCCAAATCTTGTAAACTACCAGTGAGATAATCTTTAAAACCCTGTACCCGGATTGCCAAATCTTGAGAAGCACCTGCAAAAGTGGTTCGCATTTCGTTGCGGATGCGTTCTTGACGCCTTTCCAATTGTTCTACAGAAATTTGTAGCGCTTGTTTGCGTTGTTCTAATTGCATCAAAGCTTCTTGCACTACTTTACCCATAGTTATTTGGGTATCACTCACTTGCGCTTGAAGAGTTTTGTAAGAAGTTTGCAAGTTAGCTATTTCTTCTTTTAGAGCTAGTTCAGTACGTTGCAATTCTACTAGTCGTTGCGCTGCTGACTCTATCAGTGAATTATCTTTTGATGCTTCTATTTTTGAGTTGAGAAAGGTAGGTGTCGATGAATCTTCTGTTGACTCAGCAGTCAGATTTTGCGCTTGCGGTGTAGGCAAATCAAAATTTGAGTTTTCTGGTGTTTGGGTTATCTGACTTTGTATTTGAGTTTTACCCACTAACTCAGCAGATGAGTTTTCTGGATGTTCAACTACAGGGCTTGGTTCTTGTTTTTCCATTAATGACTCATTAATAGGTTCTGGAGTTTGAGATTCCTCAGGGTTCATAAACAATAATGCAATATTATAGATAGGAGTGAAATATTACAATTCATATCATGTCGGTTTAATTAACAGTAATAAAAACATCGCAACCTTGGTAGAGACGTTCCGGACCGAACGTCTTTACAATTGTAAGTAATTTACCAGACATGATATCACTTGCGATCGCAGTCATGAGTTAAGGGTCAAGGGTCAATGGTCAAGGGTCAATGGTCAATAGACTGCTGACTTTGGACTTGACAGCACTGAGAACTAAATACGTGGACAACGTTCTTCCAGACAAGTTTTTAGGGTGTTGGGGTCAAATATAATCGGCAAAAAGTGAATACTTTTGACTTCTTTAAAGTAAAACAATATAGGAACCCCATTCCAGAAGATACGCCAATTTTGCCATTCCTGGTAAGGAAAGCGGCGAATTAATTTTTCACCTCTGTAAATATCTAAGTCTGTAGCAGTAAATTGCAAACGCAGAGTTACTGCTTGAAACATGAGAAACAAGCCAAAAAGGGCGATCGCACCTCCGACTATTGGTTGCACCAAAATCAGAGGAATCGCAGCAATAACCAGCACTACAGGTATATTGTAACTAGGCTTAAGTTCTACGGTTGATGCTGCGTATTGAGCATAGGTTTTAGTCACAGTCTCAAATCCTGCTTTAATTTAGTAGATATTATTCATATTCTAGAGCGGGGAGACACAAGGCGTCCGGCGTTAATGCTCCGGTAGAACCGACAGTTTCGTACTCTTACCCTAATCCCTTGCCGGTTCCCTGAAACATTAACCAAGAAAGAAAGAAGTTGAACACAAATATCATCAACAAAGCGGTAACAACCGCAGTTGTGGTTGATTGTCCCACACCTTTGGCTCCTCCGGTTGTCGTCATCCCCCAACTGCAACCAATGACGGCAATTAAAACTCCAAAGCAAGACGCTTTAATCAAAGCGCTACAAATATCCCAAATGCCGAGAAAGTTACGAGCCGAATCTAAAAATGCCGTTTCCGAGAGGTTGTATATATTCGTCACAACTATCAATCCTCCCAACATGCCTGTGACTAAAGACAAAAGAGTTAAAATTGGCAGCATGAAGCCGCAAGCAATGACGCGGGGAATTACTAAGTAATCAATCGGATCGGTTTTTAACATTAGCAGGGCGTCAATTTGTTCTGTGACGCGCATAGTGCCGATTTCCGCTGCAAATGCCGAACCGACTCGTCCTGCCAAAATTACCGCTGTCAGCACCGGTGAGAGTTCTCTTGTTAAGGCGATCGCCAACACTCCGCCGACGACGTTTCCTGCCCCAAAATTGATAAACTCCCGCGCTACCTGGATGGTAAACACCGCACCTACAAAAACAGCCGTCAATAAAGCAATGAAGAGCGAATCGGGTCCCACCGCTGCCATTTGCTCTAAGGTGTTGCGCCGATGGATTTTGCCCTTAATTAGGTGAACTAATACCTGTCCACCT
This sequence comes from Plectonema radiosum NIES-515, assembly GCF_025753815.1. Lineage (GTDB taxonomy): Bacteria > Cyanobacteriota > Cyanobacteriia > Cyanobacteriales > Nostocaceae > Hassallia > Hassallia radiosum_A. The sequence continues at coordinate 27,794 of NZ_JAOWRF010000297.1, forward strand.
AAAAGAATTGCTGCCAGCAATCGCTGACTCCATACTCCTAAGCTGAATTTGGATGTAGTCTTGCTCAAAGTTTACAACTTAACTCAGTAACTGCCTTAAGAATAGCGAAAGTCAGTTATTTGTAGTTAGTAGTTAGTGGTTAGTAGTTAGTGGGAGCCTTGTTGATTCCCAGGAAGGAAAAATCGGGAGCATCCCCCCCTCCTCCACTCCCCCCCTCCCCCCTTGGGCAGAATATTAACTCTTCTTAAAGCTCCTCTCAGAATACTAAGCGTCTGTGAGGTTGCTTGTGAGGCAATTAAATGCGGCAATATTTGATGGAAAGCTTTATTTTTCTAGGGTTCTAATAATTTTCGGTATTATCGATGCTCTTAGCATCTAGTAAAAGTGGTAGATAATTATTTTAATGAAAACTTAAGATTTTTGACATATTGTCTATGGGAGGACGATCGCACTTATTGTAGAAAGTGACATACAGGTATATGGGTTTTACCGATTCACTTACGGAGCCTGTCCGAAGATGACTATTTTTACTAACTTTTTCCGCTCTTTGCTGTTGACGATTATTTTTAGTTTTGTTGCTCCTTTGTTTCTGGTGGGGGTTTGTTTGTTTTCTCTATCCCTCATCGGTAAGTTTCCAGGTGTACAAGATGTGAGTCAGGCGATCGCACTCCCGATTATCCGTTTTCTTGCAACCTTTGGCAGTGGCACTCCCTTACGCGGAATATTTGTAATTTGTTTAACTTGTAGTTTCGTTGGTGCGTTATTTGACACTTATGTTTATTACAGGTATCAAATTTTGCGAAATGATTCTTAAGTGCGGCAAACAGCATTTGAGTAAGCTGGTAAATTGCATAACTTCTAAAAAATAGATAAAAAAAACTTGAAAAAGCTGCTGATCCTTATCTATAAAAGGATTGGTAAAATTTAATTATTATTTAAATATTAATTTAACCTAAATGTCGCGAAATTCAAGAGTCCGTCTGCACGGTGGGGATGGATAGCGACCAACAAATAAACCGCGTTCGCGAAGCGTGCCGTTAGGCAAGCGACATTATTTTTCTTGTTTGTGGTATAGTTTTATCATTAATAAACAATTCTGATAATGTACAAAGCTTATAAGTTCAGATTGTACCCAACTTCAGAGCAGCAAATAGCTTTAGCAAAAAGCTTTGGCAGCTGTCGCTGGTTTTGGAATTATGCTTTGAACTTATGCCAAGAAACTTACAAAGTTTCTGGGAAAGGTTTATCAAGAAGTGCTATTGGGAGTTTATTACCAAATCTCAAAAAAGAATATCCTTGGCTAACTGATGCTTATTCTCAATGTTTGCAGTATGTGGCTCTGAATCTATCGACGGCATACAAAAACTTCTTTGAGAAAAGAGCAGGTTTCCCCAGATTCAAATCTAAGCATGGTAGGCAGTCTAGTAGTTATCCATCTAACGTCAAGCTAGATGGGGATTATCTGAAGTTACCAGGCAAAGTTGGATCTATTTATTGCAAGCAAGACCGTCCAATTGAAGGAATTATCAAAACTGTTACGGTTTCCCAACTCCCGGACGGCAAATATTATGCCTCGATTTTAGTTGATAATCGGCAAGAGATTCCTGCACATAAAGTTGAAGGGAAAGCAGTAGGGATTGATTTAGGACTAACTCATTTTTGCATTACTAGCGATGGGAGCAAGTTTGACAACCCACGTCATACTAAACGATATGCCCGCAACCTCAAGAAGAAACAACAAAGCCTTGCTCGAAAACAAAAAGGAAGCAACACCAGAGTTAAAGCCAGAAAGCTAGTAGCGAAAGTACATTCAAAAATATCAAGAGCAAGAGAAGATTTTCTCCATAAGCTATCCCGCAAGATAGTTAACGAAAACCAAGTTATTGCAGTGGAAAATCTTCATATTAAAGGCATGGTACGCAATCGTAATTTAGCGTCATCTATTAGTGATTGTGGCTGGGGACAATTTTGTACCATGCTTAAATACAAGTCAGAGTGGGACGGAAAAACCTATCTAGAGGTGGATAGATTTTTTGCTTCTTCAAAAACTTGTAGCGTTTGCTTCAACAAGATAGATAGCTTGTTATTGGATATCAGGAATTGGACGTGTAGCAAGTGCCAAACCCATCATGATAGAGATATCAATGCGGCTACGAACATCAAAAATGAAGCCTTGCGGATATTAGACTTGGGAACCAGGTCTACAGCCAATGGAGGGAATGTAAGTCAACCTGGTAAAACTTCGGTTTTGCTAGATGCAATTCCCTGCGAAGTTGGAAACCCCATCCCTCTATAGGGTGGGGTAGTTCATATTAAGTTTAGAACGAGGTTTTTGACTGCTCATGGTATGGCCCTTTAAGTCTAAGTTTCAAAAACAAATTGCTCGGATTGAAATTACCGGAGCGATCGCCAGTGCTACTCGCAAACGTGTTTTAGAAGCCCTTAAAACTGTAGAGGAACGCAAGTTTCCCGCATTGCTGCTACGCATTGACAGTCCTGGTGGTACAGTAGGAGATTCCCAAGAAATCTACAGCGCTTTGAAGCGTTTGCGTGAAAAAATCAAAATTGTCGCTAGTTTTGGTAATATTTCCGCTTCTGGCGGTGTCTATATTGGTGTAGGAGCCGAGCACATCGTTGCTAACCCTGGTACAATTACAGGTAGTATCGGTGTAATTTTGCGTGGCAATAATTTGGAACGCTTGCTAGAAAAAATCGGTGTTTCCTTTAAGGTAATTAAGTCCGGTCCTTACAAAGACATTTTGTCATTCGACCGGGAACTAACTGAACCAGAACAAAACATCCTGCAAGAGTTAATCGACACAAGTTACCAACAATTTGTGCAAACAGTAGCCGAAGGACGGAATTTAGCCGAAGAAACTGTAAGAAGTTTCGCCGATGGTCGAATTTTTACCGGACAGCAAGCTTTAGAGTTGGGTGTTGTAGACCGACTGGGAACAGAAGAAGATGCGCGACGTTGGACAGCAGAACTAGTTGGTCTTGATCCAGAAAAAACACTCACTTACACCTTAGAAGAACCTAAACCGTTATTGAGTCGCTTGCTACCAGGAAGCGCTAAAATTTCGTCAGGATTAAAGGCTAGGATTGATTGGATGGAATTTGAAATGTCCACCAGCGGTCAGCCTTTGTGGTTGTATCGACCATAAATGGTCGATGGTCAATGGTCAATGGTCTAATGACTTTTGACTAGTGGCTAATGATTAATGAAGGAGGAAATTGGCGTGGAGTGGCGAATGCGGGCTATTCGCGGAGCAACAACCGTTGCGGAAAATACCGTTGAGGCAATGCGTGAAGCGGTTATAGAGCTGTTAGATGAACTGGAAAAACGGAATCACCTACATCCAACAGACATGATTAGTGTTACTTTCTCAGTGACACATGATTTGGATGCCATTTTTCCTGCGGCGATCGCACGATCTCGTCCTTGTTGGGATAATGTAGCAATGTTAGATGTGCAGCAAATGCACGTTGAGGGTAGCTTGGAACGTTGCGTCCGTTTTCTAGTTCACGCATACCTCCCACCCTCCGATCCAATTCACCATGTCTATTTGCGTCACGCTGCCAGCTTGCGACCAGACTGGAGTTAGTCCCAACTTCTCTAGTTAATTATAAATTTTTATTAAGCAAACGCTCCTAAACACTCCTAAACGTAGTAAGGACTTCAGTCCTTAAAACCGAAGTTATGAGCAGTAAACTGCTCACTACGAACTAGGGGATAAACCCAGCTTGAGCGATCGCCTTTTTTCCTTCGTCAGTCAGCAAAAGTCTAGTATAAGCTTCCCCCACTTTCTCTTCTCGACCCTTGTTTTGCTTAATAATTACAAATAATTTGCTCCTTATTGGATAACTACCGTTCTTGAAAACTTCAGTGTTAACCTGATTGCGCTTTTGCGGACACTGATTTGAAGGTATCAACGGTTCACGATAAGGAGAAATTAGCTCCGTAGACACCCGACCGAGGGGCAAAGCCTTGACACTACACTGAGGTACTACACCCCGCGCAGAACCGTAATATACAGCACCAGGAGTTTTACTGACTCGGCGTAGTGCTTCCGTGGTAGAATAGACATACTGAACATTAGAACCTAGCGCCTGTTTTAACTCTGGCTTGTCAGAAAATAATACTGTATCTGCGTTCTCTGGCTGCTGCGACAAAGGAATAATCGGCAAGTCTGGTCCTTTTACTTGCTTCCAGTTAGTAATTTGCCCTAAATAAATTTGCTGCAACTGCTCAACGGTTAAGCCTGGTAAATTAAGTGCTTGGTTAACTACTACTGCTACTCCATCAGTAGCAACTTCGCGTTGCTCAAGTGTAAAACCTCGCTGTTTAGCGATCGCATACTCTTCGGCAGTCAGGGGACGGGAAGATTCAGCAAAATCTAATTTCCCATCAAGCAACATTTTAATACCGGCTCCGGAACCTGGGCTACCATTAGGAGGGTCTACATATTGGAGTTGCAGTTCAAGACGAGTGTTTTGAATATAAGAATCTACGAGTTGCCTAATCGGTGCCCAAGCCGTACTTCCACCGTATTTGAATACTCCAATTGGCACATCAGTAACAGTTTGAAAGGTTGAAGTCGCAGAAATAGAGGTAGTATTTGCACCTTGACCAGACAAAGAAAAAGTACCATTGTTGACCCACAAGCGGGGTCTGAGCCACAACCACAGTCCACCAATTATTACAATTGTAAGTAGTTCACCAAATATCAGACCTCTGATCATTTGTTGGGCATCTTTGCTTAGTGGGAGACTTTTTTTGCTAGGATTCTTCATTTTTTCTTCCTGCAATTTGCTTAATTATGAGTACTTAATCTCAACTTTGGGTTCACTGCTCAATTTACCTACCTTCTAAACCTCCTGCAAAAGCTAGATACACTTTTTATGAAGTTTAAATAAACTGTAGATAATTTACGTAATTCTTAGATAAAAACTATATATGAATTTTCTAGATATGTTTTTTTAAGTAAAATTACTTAATACAACCGTTAGGTAGATCGTAACATGTTAAGCCAGTTACTAAAACAACGTTACCAGGTTGTCCAAGTTTTAAGTCAAGGTCTATTCTGTCGAACTTACATGGCTCAAGACACTCATCTGCCTGAGCATCCCATCTGCATAGTTAAACATTTCTTACCCAGCAGTCAATGTTCCATCCCGATAGAAATTCGTAGAAGGATATTTACTAGAGAAGTACAAGCTCTAAAAAAACTGAACAATTATGATTTGGTTCCTCATCTTTTGACTTCTTTTGAAGACAATCTGGAGTTTTACCTAGTCCAAGAGTTTATTGAAGGGCATCCCCTAAATGCGGAATTTATGCCTGGGAAACGTTGGTCGGAAAAAAAAGTTTTTCAACTACTCGAAGAAGTTTTGGTTATCCTAAATTTTATTCACAGCCAGGGAATGATTCATCGAGATATCAAGCCGAGTAATATTATTAGAAGAAAGCAGGATAATCGGTTAGTGCTGATTGATTTTGGTGCTGTCAAGCCAATTGGGAATCAATTGATTAAAGGTCAAGAAAACTTTATTCCTGTTGAATATTCTACCATCGCCATCGGCACTCCCGGCTACATGCCGCACGAGCAACAGCGAGGTAAACCACGTCCTAATAGCGATATTTATGCTTTAGGCATAATTGGCATCCAAGCTTTAACGGGGATACATCCAACCCAATTACCAGAAGATCGCAATACAGGTGAGCTAATTTGGCAACATCTAACTCAGGTTAATCCTCAGCTAGCTTCGGTAATTAATAATATGGTACATTATCACTTTAAAGATAGATATAAGTCGGCAAGAGAAGCGCTAGAAGCGCTTTTGCCACTGAGAAATTTATATATGCCACTTCATAAGTCAGATATTACTTTACTATCAGAAGACTTTCAATTTGAATCTCAAATACCTTTATTTACAGACAACTCTAATCAAGTTTTTGAATCGGAGGTATCAGCACCACTTTTAAACAATAATACAAATGATACGACTATTTCTATTTTTTCTAATAAATATGCTTTAATAATGGGCTTACTAATCGGTGGGGTTTCTGGTTTAATTCTTATGTTTGTAAGTTATTGGTCTTTGCAAATAATTGCTCCTGCTCAAGTCGAAAATTCCCAGCCGAAACCATCAGGGCTTTTTCGTTAATTTTGGCTAATTCTTAAACCCAATTTGTGTAAAAGTAAGAGAAGTAAATTAAACGTCAGCTTTGGATAAAGGCTTTAGTCCTTAAAATGCTTGAGCGATAAATCGCTCACTACGAAATATTTTTTATATGTAGTTATGTCCAGCTACTTATTTCGCTTTGTTGGCTTTGTGATTGATTATGGTTTAATTGTGTACTATCTCTGTGAATTAAAAATGCCACAATTGCAACTACAAATAAGTTAACAACTAAAAGCCCAAGGGCACTCAACATCCAAATTTTCATTTTTTGTTACCCCTATCTTTGCCATGAACTACTACAAAGTATTTACCTGTGGGTGTTTTATAAATAAGTAAGTGGGCGTAATTAAACAGAAAATATACTATGCTCGTAGTAAGCGGTTTACCGCTTATAGCATTTTAAGGGCTGAAGCCCTTACGACATTAGACAAACAAATATGCATTGTCCACAAGCCTTGTAGAGACGTAGCACAGAATAGTCTCTACATTTTTTTCCACGACGTTTGTCTATTTAAGAGCATCTATTTACTCTTCTTATATTTTAACTGGGATATTTAGTAAAGACGTTCCGATGGAACGTCTCTACGCTATTATTCTACTTTTTTGTGATGAAAGCGAATACCTAAAAAGATATCGTAAACGAACTCGAAAAAGTCTTTCTTTTGTAACAGTCCGGAAGTTTGATGACAGCCTTTTTCATCTAAAAGGGGTTTCATCATATAATACGTGGGCTGGTAATTATACCAGGGAATAGAGGGCCACAAATGATGAATTAGGTGATAATTCTGCCCCATAATTAGGAGATTGAGAATTCGGTTGGGGTAAACTCTGGCATTTTTCCAGCGATCGCGCTCTTGATGAGGACGATGCGGCAGATAATCAAAAAATAATCCCAGTGCTAACCCAACTACCGCTGAAGGTATAAACCAAAAGTTGAGAACATAACCCAAAAAGTGGTATTGAACTGAGATATAGAAAATTGCCGCCACAAACAACCGACTGAGAAACCATTCCATCAGCTCATTTTTGCGCCACAATTGTCGCTGAAAGAAAAATACCTCATGGTATAAAAAGCGGACTGGAAGCAACCACAGCGGTCCCCCAGTGGATACATAATGGTCTGGGTCGTTTTCTGGATCGTTCACATGAGCATGATGCTGCAAATGTACCCGTGTAAACACAGGAAAGGCAAAAACGAGCATCAAGGCACTGACATGTCCCAAAATGGCATTAATTACCCGGTTGCGATGGGCAGATTGATGACAAGCATCGTGAATCACCGTGCCGGCTATATGCAAAGCGATCGTATTCACACTAAAGCATAACCAGTGCTGCCATCCCCACATCCAGTAACCAAAGTTAGATAAAACAAACATTGTCACTGCCGTTAAAAACATTAGCAGCGTGGGATTTAAATCACCCGGAGGCGCCAAAAATTCCTTCGGTGGGACTGTCAGTGGCTTTTGTGCCTCCGAGGTTACCATTTTTAACTCCTTGTTAATCAAATTTTGTCATCATTACCATGCAAACTCATTAATAATAAAGTTTTGTGTAGCAAGATTTATCCCCATTTTAGGATATCTGTAGCTGAATAACGATATGATTCTGTGACAAACCCCTGACGGGGGAGATGGGAAGAGAGGGGGGACAGGGGGACAAGGAGGACAAGGGAGACAAGGAAAATTCAAAACTTAATATTCTCTCCCCCCCTCTC
>NZ_JAOWRF010000367.1 GCF_025753815.1 Plectonema radiosum NIES-515
TAAGAGGCGGGGGGGGGAGTGGGGTAAAGAAGAATTATTTTCCTTGTCTCCTTGTCTCCTTGTCCTCCTTGTCTCCTTGTCTCCCTTATCTCCCTTGTCCCGTACTTTGATAGCGGAGCTTTGAGACTCAATTTTTTTTCTAATTTTATGAAGTATATTTTGATGCTCTAGTTTTAGCGCTGATTGGACGGTTTGGAGACTTGCATCCGGTTGTATCAATTCAGGTGGTGTTATTTGGGTTGGTGGGACAATTTTGCTTGCCTCACTATGTTTTGACTGCTGCACCACATTATCTGACTCAACTAATGGCTGTTCAGGTAATTTTGGCGCAAACGCTTGCCCAGTAGTTAACACCGCTATCAGCAGACCGATATCGCTCATTGTATTTCACCTTAACAACACCAATATTTCTCTTGACAGAAAAATTGATGGGTGTCAGGAATATTTCGTGCAAAAAAGTGATATTAGTTACTTAAAGTTCAGTAAATAACTGTTTCATTGTCATTAGTGATTAGCTATTAGCCATTACCAATTACTTAGATAAATTACTCCTTGCTTGCGCTACAGTACTTTTTCACCTCAGTTTCTAAAGCATCAGACTGTTTAGCTGTAGTTGCGGCAGATGTCAATGCGGTATCGATATCAGCTCTAGCTTTTTGTATTCTTTCCCTACCAGATTGTGAGGCTTGTGCTGTTTTAGCTGAACCAAGAGCTTTACCTGCTTTGGTTATTTGTTGGCTGAGAGTGTCAAACACGTTCACAAATTTGTCTTGATATTTTTTCAGTTCGGGGTCTGGTAGGTTCATTTCCTTGAGCGATTTGGTGACAGCTTCGAGATCAGTTGCGAGTTTCAAACTGGTTGTCACTTGCTGCCCTTTATTTTTGTCAATTAGAGCATTTCCTTCACTAACAGCCTTCATCAGGCGATCGCACTGAGCAACTTTGCTGTTATTGCAACCACTGAGCAACAAAGCGATGCTCAGACCAACAGGAATAATAACGATATATTTACGCCAAACCAACATTAACACCCCACCACTTGTTAAACCCAAATAATAATACCCAATGATTCTGTAATTTTTATTAGTTTTCCGGTCAATCCCTAAAGGGGGAGTGGG
>NZ_JAOWRF010000169.1 GCF_025753815.1 Plectonema radiosum NIES-515
ATTGGGAGTCAAACCTGAGGTGCTGGTGGGTATTTGTGTAGAACGTTCTGTGGAGATGGTGGTGGGACTTTTGGGGATTCTTAAGGCTGGTGGTGCTTATGTCCCTCTTGACCCCAATTATCCCACTCAACGTTTGAGTTATATGCTTGATGATTCTGGTGTCCAAGTGTTATTGACACAACAAAAGTTGTTATCATCTTTGCCATCACATACTGCACGAGTGGTTTGTTTAGACACAGATTGTCTGGTCATAGAAGAGCATTCTCAGGAGAATCTTAATGCTGGGGTAGGTGAGGATAATTTGGCTTATGTGATCTACACTTCTGGTTCTACTGGACTACCTAAGGGGGTAATGAATACCCATCAGGGAATTCACAATCGTTTGCTGTGGATGCAACAGTCTTATCAATTAAGCAGTAGCGATCGCGTTCTGCAAAAAACCCCCTTTAGTTTTGATGTGTCAGTGTGGGAGTTTTTCTGGCCGTTACTAACTGGAGCAAGGATTGTAATTGCATTACCAGAAGGACATAAAGATAATACTTATTTAGTTAACTTAATTTTTACTCAGCAAATAACGACAATACATTTTGTCCCATCCATGCTTCAAGTGTTTCTGCTTGAAGCCAACTTTGAAAATTGTAGTTGCTTGAAGCGAGTCTTTTGTAGTGGAGAAGCACTACAGTTTGAACTGACTCAACGCTTCTTTACCAAACTCGAATGTGAATTGCATAATCTCTACGGACCAACAGAAGCAGCAATTGATGTTAGTTTTTGGCCTTGTCTTCCCCAAGGAAATTTACAGATAGTTCCTATAGGACGTCCCATAAGTAACACCCAAATATACATCTTAGATCAAGATATTAAACCAGTACCCATAGGGGTACCAGGAGAATTATACATCGGAGGTGCTGGTGTTGCCAGAGGTTACCTGAACCGTCCAGAACTAACAACAGAAAAATTTATCCCCAATCCGTTTTCCGATGGCAAATCAGAACGACTCTACAAAACAGGGGACTTAGGGCGATATTTAAGTGATGGTAACATTGAGTTTCTAGGACGCATCGATAACCAGGTGAAAATTCGGGGATTCCGCATCGAACTGGGAGAAATT
>NZ_JAOWRF010000230.1 GCF_025753815.1 Plectonema radiosum NIES-515
GGGGGGGGGGGGGGGGGGGGGGGGAGGGGGGGGGAATAATACTTAGTTTTCTCTTCCTTCTTGGCGTCCTTGGCGTCTTGGCGGTTAGTTTCCAAACAAAAACCCCACCGCTCACCAACAGCCTGCCTTACAGCCTCCGGTAAACAACTAAAATACTCCGCATACTCCTGTTGAGAAACACTTTGTTGTACCGGACGCCACTCCCGACCTTCCGGGTCATTCGTCACCCCACTTGTCAGACGTTGAATCAATTCGTCTCCATCTGCGGGTAGATTTTCCACATGATATCCAGCAGACTGCAAAGCCTTAAGAATTTCCACACAACTAGCTGGGGTATCGAGTCCCACACCATTAGCAATGCGACCATCGCGGGTGGGATAATTAGCCAAAATTAAAGCTACATGACGTTCTTGGGGTGGTGTTGAGCGCAGACGCACCCAATTTGCTGCCAAATCAGCGACAAACTCTATCCGTGAAGCGATCGCTTCATAAACTACCACATCCGTTTCTAAATTCGGGTTGCGAGTTTGCACGGCTTTAAAAGACACAGCGCGGCTAATAATCCGTCCATCCACTTCCGGCAAAGCCACATTCATTGCCATATCGCGGGGTGAAAGTCCTTGAAACTGCGACTCCCACTGTTCAACGGAACCACCAGAAAGAATCACCTGCAACACCGGCACATCTAATTTTTGCCAAAGTTCAAGCTGGGGTGTTTCTGTATCCAACCGCGCCAAAGAAAAACTGGTAGTATTTAGCAGCAGCGCAACTTGTTCTGAGTCTTTTGGCTGGAAAAACTCGATTAACTCAGCTTGGACATCAGGATCGCGCAATGAAGAAATAAACAAAGGCACAGGTTCTAAATTCCGCTTTGCCAAAGCTTCGCACAATACATCAATCACCTTGGTATTTCCCGCTAGGTAATGAGCACGGTAGAAGATGATGCCAACTTTGGAGGAGGGGGGGAGGGGGGGAGTGGAGGACGGGGAGATGGGGAGATGGAGAGATGGGGAGATGGGGGGAAAGATGTTTCCCATATTCTGTGTGTCACCTTGTCTCCAAAGAGTCCCCCCCTCTCCCAGAAGTCCCCCCTCTCCCAGAA
>NZ_JAOWRF010000103.1 GCF_025753815.1 Plectonema radiosum NIES-515
AATTTCTCCCAGTTCGATGCGGAATCCCCGAATTTTCACCTGGTTATCGATGCGTCCTAGAAACTCAATGTTACCATCACTTAAATATCGCCCTAAGTCCCCTGTTTTGTAGAGTCGTTCTGATTTGTTGTCGGAAAACGGATTGGGGATGAATTTTTCTTGGGTTAGTTCTGGACGGTTCAGGTAACCTCTGGCAACACCAGCACCTCCGATGTATAATTCTCCTGGTACCCCTATGGGTACTGGTTGTAACTGCTTATCTAAAATATATATCTGGGTGTTGGCGATCGCTCGACCAATTGTTGGTGTTTGGCTTTGGCGTTTGTTTATCACTTCCCAAGTTGAATATGTAGTGTCTTCTGATGGACCGTACAAATTCAAGACTTGTTGAACTGTTGGAATTTCATATATCTGCTGCACTAATTTCAGTGGTAGTGGTTCTCCTGCTAGATTAACTGTTCGCACTGAGGATGGTACGGCTTTGAGTCTGACTAACTCTGCCATGGCACTGGGAACCGTGTTAATCAACGTCACCTGATGTGCATATTCCAACTTGGGCAATGAGAGTGCATTCTCACACAAGATGATTTTGCCTCCCCAGGAGAGTGGCACAAACAATTCAAACACCGACAAGTCGAAGCAAATCGAGGTGGCTGCTAGTACTCCTGCTAAATCCTGCTGACTAAATACTTGTGTTGCCCAACTGATCAATGCCACACTGTTTCGATGAGCGATCGCCACTCCCTTGGGTTGACCTGTGGAGCCGGAAGTGTAAATCATATAGGCTAAGTTCAGGGGATGAACTTTGGTCTCAAGGTTGTCTGGACAAAATTGCGCTAGTGAGAGTCTATCTAGATCAACCACAGTCCCAGTATAGGAAGGAAGCTTGGTTTGAAACTGCTGCTGTGTGAGTAATACCTTGACTTGGGCATCTTCTAGGGTGAAAAAGAGGCGTTGAGTGGGATAATTGGGGTCAAGAGGGACATAAGCACCACCAGCCTTAAGAATCCCCAAAAGTCCCACCACCATCTCCACAGAACGTTCTACACAAATACCCACCAGCACCTCAGGTTTGACTC
>NZ_JAOWRF010000333.1 GCF_025753815.1 Plectonema radiosum NIES-515
GCTCACTACAAAAATAAAAACAAATATATAGTTAAGAAGCCATAGCTTTAATAAAGCTATGACTTCAACATTAGCCAAAGCTAAAAAATGAAGCCCTTAAACAAGATATGGTTCTTGATGAGTGCGAATCGTGCAATCAGAACGTGGATAGGTAACACAAAGTAGAGCGAATCCTTTTTCCATCTGCTCATCATCCAAGAAAGATTGGTCAGATTGATCTATTTCACCTTCAACAATTTTGCCAACACAACTAGAGCAAGCACCTGCGTGACAAGAGAAAGGTAACTCAATACCATTTTCTTCTGCGGCGTCTAAAATGGTAGTCTCTTCGTCAATTTCAATTGTTGTATCAAGGTCTTGCTTTTTGTTGATTAATCTAACTTGATAGCTAGCCATTTCGTGATTCTCCTCAGACTTTAATACAATCAGGTTTAATGACTCCACAAAAGTGGAATGTAAAAATTCCCTACTTGTGTAGTTGTTTAAGATTCAAAATCTAAACTACCCAATCTAAAATTATTATCAGATGTGGGTTTTATCATTTAGAATTTTGATTTTTTAGCTACAAGGTACACCTTCAGGCGTACAATCACCAGCTTTAAATGACTTGCCACAACTACAGTTATCAGTTGCATTGGGATTGGTAAACTTAAAGCCGCTTTCCATTACACCGTCGATGAAATCGATTACCACACCTTCTAATAAAGGCGCACTTTTCGCATCAACATAAAGCAGCATTTTACCTTGCGAAATCACCAAATCATCTGGTTGTGGTTTGCTGGTGATCTCAATTGCATACTCATAGCCACTGCAACCGCCATCTTTAACAGATAGGCGAACACCTTTACTTGCTACTGTATTGTTATCGGGTGTAGAACCCAGCAAAAATGTTCGTAGGCGAAATTCTGCTTTTTCTGTCAAAGTAACAGTCATCAAATCTCCTGATAAGTAGCGATTAATTGTTCTGATAAAATGTCTTTGGTGCAGAAGGATTGGACATTGGTAATTGGGAAAAAGGTAATTGTGCATTGGGCATTGGATAAATTCTTCCTTGTCCCCCCTGTCCCCC
>NZ_JAOWRF010000065.1 GCF_025753815.1 Plectonema radiosum NIES-515
TGGGACTGACATATTTTTTTGACATTTGGTAGTTTTAATCTTTGTTAATTAATACTACCACGCCTATTTGTCGTTTTCCGGAATATTCCGGAAAATAGTAGTTATTTGCGGTTCTATCTTTAACAGTTTCTATTCAAACAACTTTCGTGCCTTGGCTGGCAGGAAGATTGAGTAATGGAAAAATAGAGTAATTTTTTTTATAGCTTGTTTTTTGAGCGCTAATCTGGACTTTTTTACGGTTTATACGTTCAGTTTGAGCAAATCTGAACGTATAACCTGTTTTTCAGCTAACGGTGTTGTTTTCAGCTCTATTTGCTAAAAGCATCCTTGATTTTATCAACAGTGCGTTCAACAGCATTCTTTGTGTTGTCTACTGCTTTTTGAGTCCGATATGCATCTTCCTCTGCTCTTCGCTGAATTGTAGCTGCATCTTCCTTTGCTTTGCGCTCAACAAAACTACCATCATCCGTTGCTCGATCAACTTTAGCAGCATTGCTCTTGGCAGCTTCCTTAACTTTATCTGCTGTATCTCGGATGAAACCCTTAGCTCGTCCAGCATCTGTACTGGCTTTATCTTTAACTTGATCGGCTGCGTCTGCCGAAGCGATTAAATTTGCAGCCGGATTAGCCATTGCTACGGTGTTCGAGAAAAACGCACCTTGCCAAACGAATGCGATCGCTAACACAGATAACACAGTTGTAGCCAAAAAGCGTCCTACAGTTGAAAGCTGTTTCATAAAAAAATTCCGTTTCCTAGAATACAATTTGCGTTTATACGCATCTTATTTTTACTTCATCTGGCTTTGAGGCTAAATCGTTCTAGAGGCAGAAGTTCTGGGGTTGTATCAAGTTCCAGATGAATAGTTAAAATCTGCAATGCCAAAAAAATATCCCTCTTGAGAAGGGGGATATAGGGGGGATATTTGAGCTTTTAAGCCAGAACAATCAATTAACGGAAATTGCCCGGATTCAGCTTTTGCGGATTACCTTGCCGACGTCCTACACCATTCCGCAAACTAGTAGCAGTACCCCCATCTTTGGGGTCGAGGAATGGTTTAAGATTGATTCCGGCTTTAGATGATGCCAGATTATTAGTGCGACTGTTGCCACTACCGAGAAGTGTCCGACCTAAGTTGTATAAATCGTTCGTTCCGTTCCCACGGCTAGTGTAAGTGTTGACGGCTGTGGTATATTGTCCATTGTCGGCGGAAACCAGATTTTGAAACACATTATTGCGTACATCATAGGCATCTTTTCCTGGAGGTACTGTCAGGACAATTCGACAGGATGGATTAGCTTCGGTGGTAACGCAGATTGTGTTCTGTCTATTTTCTACGGCTGTTTGGAGTTCTAATAAGCCATCTTGACGGTAAGATTCTAAACGAGTGGCGATCGCATTACAACGAGCTTGAGAATTCCAACCACCACCTAAAGCTCCAGGTGCTGCCCAAGGAAAATATTGATTTGGTTGACTTTGGGGCTGATACATTACGGTATACTGACCATTTTCGGGCTGACAGCTAAACCGAGCAATGTTATTAACGCCCTCGTAATTTGGTATATTTGTTGAGTTGTCGATTGGTCTTGATCTGCCATCAGATGGTATTGAACCACCTGTTGATGTTGTGGGTACGACAACGCCATCAGAAGTAGTCGTGGTGGTTCTGGTAGTTGTGTTATTGTATTGAGCAAATGCTGCGGTATTGCCCAGCAAGAGCGATAAACTCAAACTGCCAAAAAACAGAAATTTAAAAGTTTTTGATGACAT
Organism: Plectonema radiosum NIES-515; assembly: GCF_025753815.1. Taxonomy (GTDB): domain Bacteria; phylum Cyanobacteriota; class Cyanobacteriia; order Cyanobacteriales; family Nostocaceae; genus Hassallia; species Hassallia radiosum_A. Next base: position 1,769 of record NZ_JAOWRF010000065.1, read on the forward strand.
AAATCATCCTCAACAGAACAGTGGTTAGGGAGTTGATAGTTCAAGTGACGAAGAATTTATTTTTTTGATTCATCATTTGGCTTCTTTTTTTGTTCTTCACGTTCTTTTTTCTCTTTGAGTAGTTGCTTTACGCGTTCTTTAATTTCTTGGTGACGCCCTACTCCTTCATAAGCGTAACGGTTATAGCCAGTGTCAGAAATTAAGCTTTCTAAATATTTGACTCGCTCTCCACCCCCTGGGTGAGAAGATAACCAAGTGGGTGGAGCATTTTTTTGTTGTTTTTCTAACGTCACCAATAAGTTACGCAAACCATCACAAGCATAGCCGCTGGTAGCTATCAAACGTGTACCGAGGGTATCTGCTTGACGTTCCATATCACGGCTGTAGCTAAGTCCAAAGAGTTGACCGATGGTGCCGCCAAGTGGTAAATATTGAGTGACGTTGGAAATTAAGTTGCCTTGGGTAACTAGTTGAAAACCGTGGGAAAGGACGACATGGGATAATTCGTGACCGATTAAACCGGCTAATTCTGCCTCGGAATTGGCTTTAGCGATCGCACCCGCATTAATGAAGATTTTGCCTCCAGGTAGCGCAAAGGCGTTAAGATCCTCCAAGGCAATGATAAAAAACTCGTATTTAAACTCTTCCCTTCCCGATACCTTAACTAATTTCTGTCCGATTTCATCAACGTATTTTAAAACAGTTTCGTCGTTAATTAATTTGAGTTGTTTTTTTGCTTGCTTGGCTACAGATTCCCCAATAGACCCTTCACCTTGTAGCAACAGTATGGTAGAATCAAGGGCAGAGAAGGGACCCAGAAGGCTGCCAGTGAGAGCGTAACCTAATGCACCAGTAATAATATTGGCAATGGTGTTACCTCTAACTTCGGCGCGGATATGAGATTTATAACGTTTGAGATTGTCGTCAGCTAGCTTTTGAAATTCTGGTGCTTGGGGATCGTTGGAATTGAGAATCGCAAATTGACGCGCTGCTAAAGAAGCTTCGATCCATTTTTTCGCTTCTGCAAGTGCTGCAACTCTAGCTTTAATTAAGTCTGGTTGATTGGGATACAGCGTAGCAGCTCTATCTAATACAGCTAGTGCTTTTTTCTCATCATTGTATTGTTTGAGAGTTTCAGCGTATTTTATCTGACCGGGGATAAATTCGGGAATTTGTTCAACTAATAGTTGCAGTGGTACTAGAGTTCTAGTTTGCAGCTTAGTTGCTATTCCGGCTTCAGCTTCTCGCCAGTATACCTTACCTGCTGGGGAAAGTTGTGTTGGATCGATTATTGGGGCTTTGCGTTCTTGATTCTTTAATTTTGTGGTGAAAGGTGCTTTCGCAAGACGATACATTTTTTCAGCTTCTGCGAGATTTCCCGCAAGATACAGCTTATCTCCTTCCATCAGTTTTTGCCGACGAGCGAGTTCTTCGGGTGTGGGTGTGGGTTCTGCTGCGTCAGATGGCTTTTTGTCGGTGGTTTCTGGTATTGAAGGCTTTTTCTCTGTTGTTTCTGGAGTGCTTGGGGGTTTTTCTGGTATTGAAGGCTTTTTCTCTGTTGTTTCAATAGCAGGTGGTTGTTGTGCGGGAACGGGTGAAATAGGCTGTGTCAGGATAATCAAGATTGATGTACCCAATGACAGCAGTACCCAATTCCAGGCTAGCAGTAGAGACTTCCAGCGTCGTTTCATGGTGATGTCAACCTATACCTTCATGCTTCTTTGTTTAAATGTATAAGGATTGACATCGATATGTATAGAGCGATCGCCATTGTTTGACAAAATCAAGCTCTCACTTCTATATTCAAAGTCTTTAATCTTAACGCGATTTCAAGCACAAACAAAAGTTCAAAGTAAGGTGATAAAGTCTTAATTCATAGATGACTGCGCTTCTTGATAAATTATTTCCTGAAACTGAATTACGTCTTTTTGCGGATCGGCATGGCTGACTTTCACCGATATTTGTTCACCTAAATTTACCGATCGCTTGAAAGACATGGGCAATTGCAAGCCTAAATCTTCTAAGAGAATTAGTGCTAAATTGTTATCTTCTCTCAACCACATCAAAACGGTAACTTGCCAAACTTGCTGGGGATGACGCCGCAAATACTCTAAAGCCCAATATCTATTAGTTTGCCTTTCCACCATCGTTAATTCTTGGGTGATGGCAGTGACAGTCATCATCACTTCTTTAAGTTGATCTGCTGTGAAGGGCAGAACTTCACCGCGCAGATGTGCCTTAAGCTGAAAGTGGGTGAGTAAGTCGCTGTAGCGACGGATGGGAGATGTCGCTTGAGTGTAGGTGTCTAATCCCAAACCGGCATGACGCAGCGGGTTGATGCTCATTTCACTTTTCGGCATACAGCGACGCATAGCGCAGGCACGGACAAATCCGGCTGGTAGCAGTAGCAATTCTTCGTCGGGGGGCAATTCCGGCTGTGGTTGACCGCGAAAAGGCAGGGGAATGTTATTAGTTTTACCGTAGTGAGCCGCAACTTCACCGGCAAGAATCATCATTTCGGCTACGAGTTGCCGCGATTTGGAATCATCTAATATGTCGATGCTGATTTCGTCGTTTTTGACTTTAATCATCGCTTCCGGCATGTTGATGCTGATTGCTCCTTGAGCATAGCGCCATTGTTTGCGTCTTTTTGCTCCAAGAGCGATCGCTTCGATTTCTGGTTCAGCTTCTACCCCCAACTCTAGCATTTCATCGACATCTTCGTAAGTCAGGCGATATGTCGGTTTAATTAAACTCGCATGTATGCTATAATTTTCCACTCCCCCAGCTTCATTTAAAATTATCCCGAAGCTGAGAGCGCAACACACCTTACCCTGAATTAGACTCATGGGTCCTGTTGCTAAGAGTTCTGGGAACATGGGAATCATTCCCGTCGGCAGATAAACTGTACTACCGCGCTTTCTGGCTTCTAGGTCTAATTCATCTTCTGGCTCTAACCAGCGTGTGGGGTCGGCTATGTGTACCCACCAGCGTTCTTGCCCATCTGAAAGTCTTTCCCAACTTAGACCATCGTCTATTTCAGTGGTGCTTTCATCATCAATTGTGTAAACTTTCAAATGTGTGAGATCCAGGCGATCGCTATCTAAGTCAGCCGGCGGAAAATCCAAACGCTGTTGCCCCACTTCTAATACCTTGCTAGGAAACTGAATCGGAATTGACGAACGACGCAGGAATAAATTCTCATGAGGACTCCAGCAACCTAAATCAATCAATAGTTGAAAGGCTCCTTGGGGGGTAGCAGGACGCCCTAGCATGGTCATGGTTTCCAATACTGGAGCCGGGGGGGGATATGCGCGAGCCACAGTGTCATAATTTACCCCTCCACGCAGGATATCCGCCAGGAGAGCCGCATATTTTTCTACTGCTTCTATTCTATGGCGATCGTGCCGCTGCCATTCCACCGATTCGCCTTTGAGAGCTTGTTCTACACGCTCTAAAAATTCCTGCTGTCCCTTCGCTCTTAAAGCCTCTACTTCTAGCTGGTGTTTGCGTTCTGCAACAGCCGCAGCGCTTCTAGGTTCGTAAGCTTCTCCCTTTTGCTTGAAATACATTTTATCGTCTGATAACAAGCAATGAGCCGCGTAACACAAAGTCGGTTCTGAATCGGAAAATAGCAAATTCGCCATTTCCTTAGGAGTGACTGTTTCTCCATCCTCGACCAGTAATTCCCAAGCGATCTCCAAGCTTGATGGATCTAAATAATCCTTAACTTGCTCTTGAAAGCTTTTAATTTCTGAGGTCTTGTAAGTTTGCCCACTAACAGTGTAGGTGATTTGTCTCGGCGCGAGGCTGTGGGACTGACTACGTTCATCTACCACAAACCAACGGGTTTTGCCGTCTGGTTTTTCTACTACACCCAGACGGCGATCGCCTTGAACTCTAAATTCAACTAGCGTCCCCTTCTCCACAACTCTCGCATCTTATTAATGAATATTTTCAATAGTTAAGAGTTAGGTAGAGACGTTCCGACGGAACGTCTGTACTTAGGTAGAGACGTTCCGACGGAACGTCTCTACTATAAGTGAGGAGTTTTTAACTCATAACTCATAACTCATAACTCATAACTCTTTTTAGCCTTCTGCATTGATGAAAGGCATCAATGCCACAATCCGGGAGCGTTTGATCGCTAATGTTAACTCTCGCTGTTGCTGAGAAGTCAGTCCGGTAATCCGACGTGGAAGTATCTTACCTCTTTCGGTGACAAATTTACGTAATAAATCGACATCTTTATAATCGATTGGTTCTCCAGGCTTAATCGGAGACAGACGACGACGGAAATAACTCATCTTTTACTTGATTTCCTTATGAACGGTATGTTTGTTGCAGTGGGTGCAGAACTTGCTCAGTTCTAGCCGATTGGTTGTGTTGCGACGGTTCTTAGTGCTGGTATAACGTGAAACACCAGGAGAACGTTTATTTGCATTTGACCGACACTCAGTACACTCTAGGGTCACAATTATGCGAGCACCTTTACTTTTAGCCATAATCTTACAAACAGTAAAGCCTGAAGAGAATTAACACAAATTACTATTTTCTCACATTACGTCGTGTCTTTTCAACTAATCGCTTGATTTTTAGATCGAGCGAATAGCCTCGACGCGACGAAACTATCATAGTACCAGATACGCGATCATGCAAAGCCTGCCGCATCTGGGTATCTGATAACGCAGCCCCACAATCTATTGCCAGGGGAATCACTAGCACTATAGCAGTGGGGTTTTTAATAATGTTGCCCAGGGCAATTGATATTAAAAGCGCACCAAAACAGATTATAGCTTCTCTTTTGAGAAGAGACTGCAAAGAAGGAATTCTGCCTACTACTTGCCCATCTTCGACTTCTAGCAGCTTCATGTCGAAAGCCCAACGTCCTAAACTCTGCCCCTGATTGTTGTACACTACCACCACTCGCGTTATTCCCCAAGCGATCGCAAAAACTAGTATTTGTACGAATTGAATGCCAATTTGATCGCTACCGAATGTTGAACTGAGTAACCAGACACCAAGGAAATCGATTCCCAATGCCATACCGCGTCGTCCAATATCAACCTTGGGATAATGTTTTTGGGGTACTCGGTCGATAGTCATACAAAATAAATATTTATATAAGGTTAGGGTATGCGTGTTTTTCCTCTATCTCCATTTTAAGGGTTTCGTCACATCGGTGCAGATGAAGATCTTAGAAAGCAATCCGTATAATAGTTGTGATTTTTGGGACAAACGCCTAACTATAAAAGCAGTATTCATTCAGTAGTTGTTTCTGTAAAATATGGTGAACTGTCAACACTTATGGTAAAGTTTTGTTTGCATATTACATTTTTTTTTACATTTATTAAAACAGGCATAATGACCACTTTATAAGTTTGATAAAATCATCTCTGTTCGCACTTTAACCGAATCAAAGGGAACTCTGATTACTTCATAACCAAACTGCTTATAATTTTCAGCTTGAAGTTTCTCTATATATAATGCCTGCTCCAGATTTTCTAGCCTTCTGGATGTGGTTTCCATAACTCCTTGATGCTCGATAATGAAGATTTTTTCATATACTTTCTCCTGTTGTAACCTCTGGATTACTGATTGCATTAACTCGCAGGGATATCTATCTAAAGCTTGATAATATCCGAGAACGTCTAATAAGCCCCTATCTAAGAAGACTCTATGTAGATTGGGGCTAATATTACGTTCTCTAGACAATTGCAGCTTTAATACTTTTTCTTCAAAATTAGGATCGAGTCGAGGTGCTGCTACTCCTAGTGCATGTTGATAGCGAATCAAATCCTCTGCGGCTTCTCTAATAGTTAGTTCACCAAGAATTTCTAGATATATTAATAGACTGGTTTTCCCAGCACCAGGTCCTCCGGTTAGTACATATTTTTTTACCATAGTTTATTGATGAAGTGTACTCAGAAGTTGTGGAAGCTCTTTCAAAGACTCTAACTGCCAGAAACGATCCGCAGGTATATCTGACTGCGTTGTCATCTCCACATGGGAAGTAACATGATAAGGTATATATACGGCACTACCACCAATCTCCAAGATTGGCAAAATGTCAGAGCGCATTGAGTTACCAACCATTAGAAATGATGAAGGTGTAATCCCGTGTTTGTCAACAATCTTTTTATAAGTATGATTATTCTTTTCATGAACGATTTCAATCACAGAGAACAGTTCTGCTAAACCCGAACTCTCTACCTTATTCATTTGATGCATTAAATCACCTTTACTGATCAACATCAGAGAATAAGAGTCCATTAATTTTTCTAAAGTTGGTCTGACATCAGGTAGTAGCTCAATTGGTGCTTCTAGCATCTGCTTACCACAATCAATAATATATTGAATTTGGCTTTGAGGAATCTGTCCACCGGAAACCAAGAGCGCGGTTTCGATCATAGATAAAGTAAAACCTGTGATTCCATAACCGAATAGCCGAAGGTTAGACATCTCAATTTTGGACAATTTTTGATGAATGACTTCCTCATCCGTATAAGGCTTCAACATTTGGTAGAGCAATTCTTGCGTATCTTGAAAAATCATCTCATTGTGCCACAATGTATCGTCGGCATCGAAAGCTATAGTTTCAAACATATCTTTTTTCGTTATCTATAAACCGAATTTTCCAGGAAGTAACAAATAATATCATGTCCGGTTAATTAATACCGATTCTCCATGAAGATGCATTTAATTTTTATTAAACGAACCGCCTTGGCGCTAGCCTCTCCCGAAGGGAGAAGGAAGCCAAGGAAGCCAAGGAAGAAGGAATTATCATTTAGTGCAAGTTCACAGAGAATTGGTATAACATTAATAAAAACATCGTAAACCTCCTAGAGACGTTTTTGAGGAACGTCTCTACAATGTAATTTCCCTGCCGGACTGAACGTCTCTACAATGTAATTTGCCTGTCATGATATAACTAGATGTTATTTACTTCTGTTGCCAGATTTTAGCTTTTTTTCCTAATAAACTTGTTGCTAAACTCTGATTTTATAACTTGTAAAAAGTGGCAGTTTCAAGAAACCCATGCAGGATGTTCAGAAACTTTGTTGAGCAACAAGTTATCATCGTAGTGAAATGTAGCTTGGTAAACTGGTTGATTAATATCTAGTACTCTGGGAAAGAATATGCGATCGGCTTCTGGCATATGCAAGTCTACAGAATTTGCTAATGGACACCATCTCAATATACCTTCACGTTCGTCGGAAATAATGGTTCCGCTGAAGCTAGTCACCACATAGATGAATATCATCCACTGCCAATCTGGACTTGGAGAAGTTTCGGTAATAATGCCTCTTAGTCGCGGGTTTTGGGCATTTAAACCTGTTTCTTCAGCAAGTTCGCGAACTGCACATTGGTAAGGGGATTCTCCAGGATCAATCTTACCACCAGGAGCAATCCAGTACCCCACAAATGGTTCCTTTTTACGCTGTGCGAGTAGAACTTTCTCATTTTCCACGCAGTAGATCAGAGTAGTTAACTTGGGCATCCCAATCATAATATTAATATTCAGTCCACTGATATTGAATAGTGCGGTTGACGATTATACCTAGTCGCTCACCTTGACGCTTGCCACGCTTGATATATGGTTCAGTATGAACCTCGAAATCAAATATTGAAAGCTCTTTTAAGGCATATTCAATGTTTTGTGCGACTACAACTATTTTCGTTCTTTTGTCGAAATTCATAGTAGCATGGAGGATTTCTGAAGACGGATAGGGCGTTTCAATAAGTGTCAAAAACTCCCCAAATGCTCCCAGTGGACAACTGACTTTGTTGAACTCAAAACCAAGCTTGTTTAAATGTTGGAAAATCAAAAATTCATTTTGCAAAGACATTAACGTCAACCCGCTTTCTTTACCACAAAATATGCCCAGAAAATACGGGGAAGGACGACAGGTAATTTTTTCAAGCATCAGCACTGGGCTTTGGGTTTCTGGAGAGTAATATCCTTTGAATTCACCAAATGGAGCTTCAGTCGCAAATTCGTTGAGAACTTTGCCGTGAATGACAATTTCAGCCTCTGTTGGTGCTGGAGGGTAGGAATTATCGTCAATAGTCAGGGGTCTATCAGCTAGTTTCGCTGCTGTTTCATAGCTGTCGATATCTGGTGCAATAGCCGCAGAAGCCGCGAGATAGGTGTTTAGGGGACCACCATTATACAATGTTATCAAAGCTTCTTTTCCACGCGATCGCCAGCGTTCAGCAATCTTGTAAGCGTCGGTACGCTTGTCCATGAAAATGACTGCCCGATCTTCTGCAATTACAAGTATCCGATAAAAACCCAAGTTAACACTGTTTGTGTCAGGGTCAATCAAGCTACCAACAAAAGAAGTCATGTATTTGCCGACATCCCCAGGCTGATGACGCATAATCGGCAAGCTGCCAAGTCCGCTTAGTTCTTGAGTCGCAAGACTTGAGCCACGGAATATTTTAGCTTGACTTGTGTCTAGGCGATTAGCTAGTACAGAAGCAAGATTAACGTTTGGTGCTACGTCTAAATAACTTGCGAGCAAGTCGCGTTTTAGCAAATTCATGATCAGCCGGAATGAGGGAGCATTCTGGATCTGATTGAATTGAAAAGTAGGATAATAGCCGTAGCGATCGCTCCACTTACTGATAAAGTGGGTAATACCAAGGTCGGGGTCAATCGGGCGATCGACAATAAACAATTTGCTCAACTTGAGTGCGTTACGCATAATGCTTATCCCTCTTTACCTTCCCAAGGAAAAATAACCCACTCATGAACAATACAGCCATAGTAATCGACTATTGCCTCTGGAGCAATTGTGCCTAAATTTGCTTGATTGATGACCAAAGTGGCAGACATCGCATTCGCACCAAGATTTTTCATAATCTCCTGAGCAGTCCTAATGGTCATTCCTTCACCAACTATGTCATCTACAAGAAGAATGCTTTGACCTGTGATGAATTGTTCGTTAAGTATTCCTCTGTAATTAGCTTTTGTTTTGTCTGCGTTCACGTTGTCCGAAGTGGTGCGGATAATATCAAGAACTGCAAATTGTCGCACTCCTAATATATGAGACAACATGACTGCTGGAATCAGTCCTGACCGTGAAATCCCTACAATTGTATCTATCTGCTTGTCTGCAACTCGATCAGCTAACAACCCTACTAAACCGTTGATTTCATTCCAAGATATATTGTGTGGCATTCTACTCTCAATCTATTTAGGTTTTTAGTGGAATTTAAACATGTTTGGATTTGGCTTTTGAATTTCGGCGTTGCAACCCTATAAAGGCTGAAATTTATAATTTTTCGTAGAGACGTTCCACTGGAACGTCTCTACAAATCCCGCAAAAACCTCTCTACAAATGATGTTTTTAATGTTCCACTCATCTGGAAAAATGTCTTTCTTCATATTTCAAATCAGCAACGCCGGAATTTCTATTAATCAGAATAGAACTATAACCAGGATGAATTTGGAAATCCCCCGTGATGAGCAATTGCAAATAAACTGAAATTCCCATATAGTCAACTATCTTTTTGCTCTGATTTTTTTTGTGCAATCAGATTGCGGTAATCTGGATGAACTTGGATATTTCGCGTCAGAATATGAGGCTTATTTTCTGCTTGTCCGGCAGCAGTAACTTGAATAAAACGAGCTTTTTCCCAAAATTCGGGAATTGACAAACTACCAGAGTAGCTCATTCCTGAACGCAACCCACCTACAAGTGGGGTTAATACGTCCTTCAGGGAACCTTTGTATTCAAATGTTGCGTCTACTCCCTCTGCTACGTACTCCTTGACTTCATCTTCGGTAATCTCTTCATTCCTGATTTGCTTGAGGGTTAGTTCCACACCTAAACTGGGAAAGCCTGTGGAGATTTTATAGAAGCATCCATCTATCTCTACTAACTGAGCAGCACTTTCATCGGTACCTGCCAGCATACTGCCCAACATGACTGTTGATGCACCCGCTCCTATGGCTTTGGCAATGTCTCCAGATGTACGGATGCCTCCATCGGCAATAATTGACACGCCGTGCTTTCGTGCTTCGGTAGCACATTCAATAATTGCAGTTAGTTGGGGAACACCAGCACCAGCAACTAGCCGAGTTGTGCAAACCCCACCAGGTCCAATACCTACTTTGACGGCATCAGCACCAGCTTCAATTAAGTCTGATACACCTTCGGCTGTGGCGACATTACCAGCGATGATATCAACATGAGGATAAAGTGCTTTAAATTTGGAGATAACATCCAGTGCATAATCAGCGTGACCGTGGGCTATGTCAACAACCAGGATATCTACACCATTATCGACTAATTGTTTAGCTCGTTCTAAATAGTCATCTTTGGTGCCAATGCCAGCACCAACAAGAGGATGATTGTTGGCATCTACAGAAGCTAGAGGGGAAACTGCTAAATCAATTACTGTGTTTTTGACTTTATCGACAAGTTCTGCTTGAATTTCCGCAGTTGTCATGCGGTGAATGATACCGATTCCACCCAACTTTGCCATAGCGATCGCCATAGACTCACCCGTACACCAAGGTGTATTTGCTGATATAATAGGGATTTTAAGGTCGATTCTTTTTGTCAGCTTAGTTGACACCTCCACATCTTTGCGGCTTTTCGCACGGGTACGACGAGGTACAAGCAAAACGTCGTCAAAAGTCAAACCTAGTGGTATTTTGGTTTCCGGTGTAATCATCTGGTTTTTCGGTGTTTGTAGCTCAATTAGTATTTTTACGAAATCAAGTTGTCAGTTTAACTTTTGTAGGGTTTTTTGAGCAAGGCTTACTTTTAATAAAATATTATATTTTGAGACTTCCCACGCATCAATGCGGACAATTGTTGCTTCTATTCCAACAAAGAGAGATTACTTGCTCAAACAAGATTTTTTCATAGTACTTACGCATTAGTAAAAAATAACATCAGTGCTATTACTTGTGTTCTATTGTTAAAGACGCTCATAGCGATCGCTACCTTCAAAAACGGAAAGAGCGATCGCTCGTAACCATGCCAAATGGTAGTTTGTGCGTCAGTCCGCATCCACTCAAAGGTGTATGTTTTGACTGAAAAAAATAAGGCTAAAAGGTTTACATAACACTTGGTTGTGAATTGATGCGAAATCCATGTTATGTTTTTTTTAGTGAATTTTTAACTGGGATTTTACCCAGACTTTAATTAAATCGCCGAACTGCATCAACAATTGTACCAATGTTAGATATCAAGACTCCATCAACAATTGTACCAATGTTAGATATCAAGCTACCAATTCACGAAACTTTTCAGAGTACAGTTCAAGGTGAAGGATACTGGACTGGTTCTTTGGTAGACTTTATTCGCTTGTCTGGGTGTCCGGTGGGCTGCCCTTGGTGCGACACTGGTTATGGTGATGGTGGTGCCAAATTACCGCGAAAGGAACGCTCTATCCAGGAACTTTTAGCGGAGCTAAAATCTCCCAGAGTGGTAATTAGTGGTGGAGAACCATTCATTCAAAAGCATTTACCTGATTTGGTGCAAGCTCTTTTGGCAGAAGGCAAGGAAGTCAGTATTGAAACCTCTGGAGCTTTTTGGCAAGAAATCTCTCCTGCGGCTTGGATTACTTTATCTCCGAAGGAACATGTTAATCCAAGATACCCAGTCCAAAAGCAGTTTTGGAGTCGGACAAATGAAGTGAAGATAGTGATAGGAACTGGGACAGAAGTTGACTTCTACCAAGAACATCTATCTGCGAAATCTAACCTGCCTGTTTACTTGCAACCTGAATGGAACAATTCAGCAAAAACCCTACCTTTAATTTTACAATTGCTACAACAAAAACCTCATTACAAGCTTTCTTTACAAACACATAAATATATCGGAGTCCAATGACAAATAATCAGTGGCTACTGGCTAAAGAATTTCGGTTTGAAGCAGCCCATCAGTTACCTTACCATGATGGAAAATGCGCTAGGTTACATGGACATAGTTGGCGTGGAATAGTTTATGTAGCTGGCGGTGAATTGGTGGAAAAAGGTGCTAAACAAGGTATGCTGATTGATTATTCAGATATCAAGACTTATCTCAAACCTTTAGTCGAAAATTATTTAGATCACTATCATTTAAATGAGTCTACAGGTTTGGAATCACCAACCAGTGAACAAATTGCTGCTTGGATATATGAAAAATTAGAGGCAGCAGGATTACCAGGGCTACTAGCGGTGAGAATTGATGAAACCTGCACCTCCATTTGCATGTACTCTAAAAATCGCATAGCTGGCTGGCTGAATTCCAGTGAAAGTTTGAATTTACTCAACACTCATCAAGGTGAGGATGGCATTGGTATCAATTTAACAACTATTTTATGATCGGTCAAAATAAATACAATCCCGATAGCTTGATCGTTAAATTAACTTTGCTTTTGTCGAGTACGCTAATTGTATTCGCAGCAGCCAGTTTGACACCTGCGCTGCCAGCAATGCAAGAACATTTTGCCGATTTAGACAATGTTGGCTTGTGGGTAAAACTGGTTATCGCTATCCCTTCTTTGTTTATACTTTTGGGAGCGCCAGTAATCGGGATTGGAGTTGATTCTGTAGGGCGAAAATCAATTCTAGTTATTTCAATTATTCTATTTGGCTTGTTTGGAACTTTAGGGTTCTTTATTCCTTCCATTTTCGGAATTCTGGTGAGTCGTGCCCTATTAGGTTTGGCTACGGCTGGGATTACCACCTCTGTCATCACATTAATTGGTGACTATTATTCGGGACAGGCGAGAGTGAAGTTATTAGGACTACAAGCTGCATTTATTGGTATTGGGGCAGTAACTGCATTGCTGATTGGTGGTGTTTTAGCTGATTATAATTGGCGGAATCCATTTCTGATTCACCTACTTGCTTTTTTGCTATTGCCACTGATTTTATTCGTCATTAGGGAACCAGAAGGAATGGTGAAGAAGCCGCAATCTTCATCAACAGAATCTGCCCAAACGACACAAGATTTACCGATTGAAGAACCATCTCTGCTAGAGTCTAAAGATATGGGCGAATCCAAGAAACTGGTGATCTTTATTTATGTCGTGGCTCTGTTGGGAGAAGTGATGTTATACCTAGTTCCCGTACATTTGCCATTTTACCTGCAAGCTATGACTGGCGCTAATGCCAAGCAAAATAGTATAGCAATTGCGGCGATGTCGTTGTTTTTCATTATCGGTTCCTTATTGTTTGCCAAACTAAAAGAGCGACTAGATTACATGACTGTGGTTGTGCTATCCCTTGGTCTTGTGAGTATTGGTTATGAAATAGTTGGCTTGGTAAACGACTACGCATTGGTTTTATTGGGGTTAACAATATGCGGACTAGGTGCAGGGTTTTTAATCCCCAATTTAGATTCCTGGCTAACAGCTATAGTACCCCCTACCTATCGTGGACGTGCAGTGGGCGGGCTAACCGCATCAACATTTCTCGGGCAGTTTTTGTCACCAATTCTTACTCAGCCACTGATTCAAAACTTGGATTTCGATCTTGACACCGCCTATGGATTGGTATACATCATCTCCGGCTATGTGTTGACTGTATTTGTTATTGTTACCTTTATGATTGAGCAGGTAAAGAAAGAGAATTTGGAAGTAGAATCACTAGAATGATATTTTGATACATCAAAAAAATTCACGCCAAACAAAACGTCAGTACCTACTTTCTACTGAGATTGAAAAATAAATTACTCACCAAGGCATCAACTGCTCATTGTGAGGCTCTAATATCAGAAAAAAATGTAGGAATTACTTCCTTGCTACCATACAAGTTGTTACTGTGTAATCAGGATGAAAATCATCGAGTTCCTCAGACGATAACTCTTCTGCTGAAATTCCCATAAAACCGGCTATAAGTGTTAAAGGATTACCGTAAAGATACAACCTTTGTTGGGAAAAATCTTGAAATAACCGTTTCATTCCATCAGGAAGTGGTCTCCAGTAATCTACAGGAGCGTCATGTAATCTCTGGGCATTGGGTACCATAGCAAAACATTGACCGCCAACTTTCAGCCAACTGTAAATATTTTTGACAACCACCCAAGGCTCACGACAATGTTCCAAGACATTAAATATTACTACTGTGTCTAGAGATTCTGGTTCGATTATGCTTGGATCATGTGCATTTCCAACCAAAGTAACGCCTGATCTTGCAAGAATATCGAGGGTTTGATATCGAGTGGCGTTATGAAACTGATAAACTTCTTTATTTAGCAAGACTCCGCCGATTTCTAATACATTTCCTACAACTTGCTCTCGAATTTCGCCAATAAACTTATCTAAATAATAGATATCCATTGGTGTTCCTCTGGCAAATCCAAAATTAGGACATATAGGAAATCTTCGCCTCAAATCACCCAAATCTAAATTATTTATTGCTGGCGAAAGTATACCTAACTTCACCATATTTTCTACTAATTGGCAAAAAGAGTCAAAACTATAAGGTAAATCCACCATTAACACAAAGATACTGTCCCGTAATAAATGCAGACTCAAGACTGGCAAAGTAAAGCACGGCTTCCGCAATATCATGAGGAGTTCCCCAATGCTGCATGGGGATACTTGTAAGGTAACTATCTTTGATTTCCTGAGATGCATTTTCATGGCGTTCTACAGGAATCCATCCCGGAGCAACTGCGTTTACTGTGATTCCAGAGGGAGCCAGTTCTGTTGCCATGCTGCGGGTAAACCCGAGTTGTCCACTTTTGGCTGTCACGTAAGCACTAAAGTTATTGACTCCCCGAAAACAAACATCACTACTAATATTGATAATTCGTCCCCATCGTTTTTCCTTCATCGAGGGTAAACAAGCACGAGTCAGCAAATAAGGACTCTTGACAAAAAAGTCGAGCATTGTCTGGAAATCCTGCCAGGTATACTCTTCAAATGGGAGTTCAGCTTGTTTTCCTGTCGCATTCAATACTAAAATATCTACTGCACCCAGTTGTGAGGAGATCTCATCATACATCTGTGCCACATCTTCTTCTTGCGTGACATCACCGCGCACCAAAATAGCTGTACAGCCTAAATCTTGTAATTCTGCTAACGTATTTTCTGCCTGGGATACCCGATTGTGGTAGTTAATCGCCACTTTAGCACCCGCTGAAGCTAATCTCAAAGCGATCGCTTTTCCCAATCCAGCAGAACTTCCCGTTACTAAAGCAATATGCCCATTTAGAGACAATGACATAATCTAATTCTCTGAAGCACTCTTTTGTATCATTTTGTAAAGTGTATATCATCTGTTGCATAATCGATTATTTTTTGTGCTATTTTCACTATAAATTTACATTTCGTACATCAATTTTGGGTAGTAAGGAAATGGCTTTGTCTGTCTCTTGTCTCGGCATTTTTACCCAAATTCCCTAATCTTCACGGATTCCGCCATGAAGTACAAAATGTAGGGCTAAAAGTTGTTATACCAAAAGGTAATTATTTAGACATGAACCAACCTAAACAGCTCGCAATTTATCACTTTTCTTACGATGGGATTGCTACTTGGTGTTGTGGGGTAGGCGCTATTGTCAAACAATTTATTGACTCAATGCCTGTCGTTGCTGAATATTTACGAGAGCATGGTTTTGAGACCATTTTCTATGCAGGAACACCATTCTATCATCCCGAATGTTCCTGGTATAGTCCAGAAATACTGCATGAAACTGAAGAAATATGCAGATCTCTATCAGGAGACGTTCTTTATCACTTGAATGGCACTGAAGGGGATGATATGTATGTTGATATTGAGCAGTGGAAAGCCACATCAGTTGGGGCAGCAAATATCGTCATCAACTACTTTCAAAAACATGAATTAAATATTGTATTTACTACCGATCCGCCCTACTGTGGGGTCGGTTCTTTTCTGTTTCGCCAATTATCTCACTTCAAAGGCAATAAACCCATTGTTGTTTGGATTCCCCATAGTACCGCATTGATTCATGAGAAAAACACCAATGAAACTCGGTATAACTGGGAAAAGCAAGCGGTTTTTGATGCCAACACCCACAAAGAATGTTTTGTTGCCTATTGTAATGATTTTATGAAAAATCATTTAATTAACGAGTATCAGGCATCTTTAGAGAGTTTAGTTCCTTTAATTAATGGCTTGCCTTTAGTTGAAAATAAAACTAGATGTAATCCTCAAGAGATTATTGAAAAATATGGATTACCCTCTGATCGGGATCTTGTTTTTGCGGGGGGTAGAGCGGCAAAGTACAAGGGTTTTGAGTACTTAATAAAGGCGTTTGCTGAATCTCAAAAATACCATACAGCAGAACTTGTGCTTTTGGTGACAAGTTTTGCCACTTCTCAAACGGAAGGGACTTACCCGAAGATTATCAAACTATTTGAAGAGCTGCAAGTTCGTGGCAAAGTTATTAATAATTATATTCCCCTAGAGGAACTGAAAGCAATTTTCCGATCGCCAAATGTGAAAGCCGTGGTGGTTCCATCTCTGGCGGAACCTTTTGGAATGATTCCCTTAGACGTTAGAGATGCGTGTGATGAAAATGGACCCGTTCTAGTTTGCTCACAAGTCGATGGTTTGCAGGAATCAACTGTTCATGGTGAAGATGGTTTTTTAGTTGATGTTGAAAACACCAGTCAATTTGCTCAAACTCTCACTCGTGCTGTGAATATGTCATCTGAAGAGAGAAAAAGTTTTTTGAGCAAGGGTAAGGAACAATTGGCACGTAAGCACAATTTTCCTCGCAATATCGCTGACTGTATTTTAAATATAGTATCTCAGCAAGATTAATCTCTAGCTTTTTCTTCACTGGAAATGCTTCGTTACTGCTTCTAACTCGTAAAAATCAGGATCGCCATGTTGTCAGTCAGTGATGCAGAAGCAATTATTTTAAATTTGGTGCGATCGCTCGATAATCAGCGAGATACAGAAGTTGTCGATTTACTTGCAGATAATCGCATTCTCGCAACACCTGTCATAAGTAACTTAGATTTTCCCCATTGGGATAATTCGGCGATGGATGGTTACGCTGTGCGTTATGAAGATGTGCAGCATTCTACCGAGCAGACACCAGCTGTTTTGGAAATTGTTGAAAAAATTCCCGCTGGGTGTCAGCCTCAGTGTACAATCAAGATGGGGCAAGCTGCGCGCATTTTCACAGGTGCGGTCATGCCAGCGGGTGCGGATACAGTAGTAATGCAGGAAAAAACTCGCTTGGAAGATAACCGCGTTTTTATCCTCACTGCACCCAAACTCCAAGAATTTGTCCGATATAAAGCATCTTATTATCAAGCTGGAACAGAACTACTACCCGCAGGAATTGTCTTGAATGCGCCGGAAATTGCCGTTTTAGCTGCGGCTCAATGTAGTCAATTGCGTGTTTACCGCAAAGTGCGTGTAGCTATATTTTCGACAGGGAATGAATTGGTAACGCCTGATAAACCGCTGCAACCCGGACAAATTGTGGATTCTAATCAGTATGCGATCGCTTCTTTGGTCAGACAAACTGGGGCAGAAGTGTTAATGTTAGGAATTGTTAAGGACGATCCAGAAGTTTTAACACAAACGATTTTTGAAGCTCTTGTTAACGCCGATATCATTATCTCTTCTGGTGGGGTTTCCGTGGGAGATTACGACTACATTGAGCAAATTCTCGAATCCTTAAACGCAAAAATTCACATTCGATCTGTGGGAATGAAACCAGGTAAACCGCTGACTTTCGCTACCTTCCCAGGTAAGAACTGTTTATATTTTGGTTTACCAGGAAATCCGGCTGCGGTTTTGGTGACATTTTTGCGGTTTGTGCAACCGGCAATCAAAAAGATGTCAGGACTTGCTGACTATTGGCTGAGTTTTGTGAAAGCGCGATCGCATGATGAATTGCGATCGGATGGCAAGCGGGAAACTTACCTTTGGGGTAAGCTGCATTTAATCGATGGATTTTACCACTTTCAGGTCGCTGGTGGTAGTCACAGTTCAGGAAACTTAATAAATTTAGCCCAAACCAACGCTTTAGCTATTCTACCTGTGGGTAAAACCTTAATTAATCCTGGTGAGGAAGTGCAAGTTTTGCAAGTTTTTGGGTGTTAATTGTTGGTTGGAGCGTTATTGGTTGACGGTTAACAGTCAACAGTTATCAACTATCCACTCCCCATTCCCTATTCCCCATTCCCTATTCCCCATTCCGATTAATCCAAATACCTCTGAGTCCAACTGCTTTGGCACCGTGATAATCTTCTTTAATGCTGTCGCCGACGTGCCATGCTAATTCAGGTGGACACTTATGTTTTTCTAAAGCGGTAAGAAAAATTTGCCGATCGGGTTTAGCTGCACCTACTTGGGTGGATATTGTAATCGAACTGAAAAACTCTCTCAGTTGCAAATCTTGCAATACCGAATAGATGCGAGAATCAAAATTAGAAATTATCCCTAGTTGAATTCCCAACCCTTTCCAGTTTACTAATGATGCGAAAACATCAGGATAGACAAACCACGGTTCGGCTGTACCAAAGTGAATATAAAGTTCACTAAAAAAAGCGGAAAAATCAGAAAATTGTGGGAGAACACCTGCACGTTCAAATGTGTGACAAGCTATTTGCAACCACCAATCAAACTCACGCTGAGGAATATCTTGTGGTTCTGCACCAGGAAATATCGGTGGTGAGGCTGCTTTAAAGCTTTGGATAAATGCTTTATTTAAAGTATCAGGGGGAACTTGCACACCAAATTCCTGCGCTATCTGACTATAAATTTCACCGACACTGCCTTTAACTCCGAAGAGTGTACCAACAGCATCTAAAAAAATAACTTTAGGTCGTTCCATAATGATGCAGCAACCGTGGTAGAGACGTAAAGAGTGGAACGTCTCTACAATATGTGTGAACCTTTGATTATATCATATGAAAGTCTCTACTACGAAAGTATTTCGATGATAGGACGAGCTAACCAGTTAAAACCAACTTTTAGCTGATGATCTAAAGTAGGCATCCGATAGAGGTAAGCTAGACGACGAGCAACAGCTGCCAAAGAGCCATCTAGTTTAACTCCTAAACCGGTGAGGGTAGCGTTATCTACCCCCAGCGTCATCATTTCTCCTAACTGCTGGTAGCGGAAGGGAAGTAAAGGGCGATCGCTTAAAGTTGCCCAGATATTCCATGCGGTATAATCAGCTTGTTGAAAAGCTGCTTGGGCGGTTGCGGGAACTTGCTGACCTTCGATATCATGAGAGTCTGCTAAGTCTCCTAAAGCAAAGATTTCTGGATGGTCAATTACTTGCAGAGTTGCTGTAGTAGTGATTTGACCGCGTTGATTTTGCTTGAGGGGGAGATTTTTCACTACCGGACTAACTCGCGTTCCCACTGTCCAGATTACCAAATCTACGGGAATTGTATCAACCTGATTTTTGTAATCTAGGGAAATGCTGTCTTGAGTAATTGATTCAACCTTGGTTTCTAAATCAATAAAAACACCCCGTGCATCTAACGCTTTGCGTGCAGCTTCACGGTTAAACTCTGGGGAAGTTCGCAAAATTTGATCGCTGAGTTCAACTAAACGAAAGCGTCCTCTTTCTTTTAACCTATCTGCAAGTTTGCAAGCTAACTCCACACCACTGTAACCACCACCAACAATTGCGATGCGGATTTTGTCTGCTGGTGATTCTTCTAAAACCCGCAAACGTTCTTCTAGATTATAAGCATCAGCAACGCTGCGGAAGGGGTAAGCGTGGGATGAGGCACCAGGAACTAAATCTAAAGGTGTTTCTCCACCCAGCGCTAAAACTAAGCGATCGTAGGGGATTTCTTGACTATTCTGTAAATGTACTCTTTGCTGGTCTATGTCAATTTCCGATACGAGTGATTGACAAAAACGTACACCTGTGTTTTGTAAAAGTTCTTCAAAAGGTGGAGCAATTTCCCAAGTTTGTAATTCCCCAGTGAGAAGTTCGTAGAGGAGGGGGGAGAAGAGGAAGCGATCGCTTTGATCTACCAGAACGATTTCTGGTTTTTGGCTAGATTGCCAAGGTAACTGACTTAAGCGTAAAGCAGTATGGAGACCACCAAAGCCTCCACCAAGTATACAGATTCGTGCAGGTTGTTGAGTCATCGGTCTTTAGGTCGGCATTGTCAGGGAGTTCTTTTAGTTTAATGATTTATTTCTCTGTCTGACCATTAACCAGCTATCTTGATATTCTCCTTCATGTAGTTCATGTTTGGGTAATATTTTCACTTTTTCAAAGCCACATTTCTCGTAGCAGCGGATAGCACGAGTATTTTTCACGTTTGGATCGATGACAATTTTTTCAGCGTGTAATTCTTCTAAAAGATAGTTGACAAGGGTTGATAATATTTTGGTGCCGATTCCTTGATTCCAATAATTCGTTTCACCGATAAACAAGTCAATTGCATAAACATTGTTTGTTTCATCCAGACAATAGGTTTGTCTGTCGTTTTCTGATAAATTATCAAGCAAGCAATATTGGATATAACCAATAGGTAATTTTTCATAATAAACAAGACAAGGGATAACCGGGTCATCTCCCGTAACTTGGGGTTTGTATGTTTCGATAATTCTTTCTAGAGGAAAAGGATTATCTCTTCCTTCGTAAAACTCTAATACTTTATCATCAGTTAACCATTTTGCCATGAACTGATAGTCGTGGATTTCGTCTTCCATGTGACGAATCATGATTTTATCGTTTTCGATTATCATCTAAATTAGCGAAGCAATTATATTGATACTCATAGCCAAAATGGTAGTATTAAAAAAGAAAGATAATATTCCATGTAGTAAAGTTAAACGCCTCATTTCTCGTGATGTTGTTTGTACATCAGAAACTTGACTTGTCATCCCTATAACAAAAGAATAATATAAAAAGTCCCAAAAATCAGGTTGATGATCGCTAGGAAAATCTAGACCCCCGGCTATTTGTTCATTAATGCTTTCATGGTCTTGATAATAATTGCGTGCATATTGCAATGCAAACACTGTATGCACCAGCAACCAAGAACCTATAATTGTGGTTACAGCAAGCATGACATGTAGAGTTAGGAGCATTGGAGAAATACCCTTTTTATCGGTGAGTAAAAATCCAATAGCTAACACACTAGCGCAAGCAGCAGCGATAATTAAAATAAAGATAGCCAAACGACCTTGATATTCACGTTTAGCATTACGTCGCATCGTTTCTGGAGTAGCCTTGAACATCATCACCAAAGTCAAGGTTAATAAACAATAAATACCACAATTCCAAGCAGTGAGAATGCGTGTAGGTAAGTGTAACCAATGTGGAAGTATTACTAATACGAATGTAGCCAAACAAATAGAAGTAAGCAGTCGGTGTCGAGAATCTATTTTTCTTATAGAATTAGGTAAATCAGGCGATCGCATAAGTTAATCAAACTAGAAAGCATGATTAACAGTATATCTTGACTGTAATCACCGATAGCAATTATAGAACTCAAAAAACGAACCGCGAAGACGCGAAGGACACAAAGGAATAAGAGTTAAAGAGGGTTTTTGCATAAGTCCTATAAACATCTTTCTTTCTTCGTGTCCTTCGTGTCTTCGCGGTTCGTTATCCATCTTATGTCACCCTTAAAGACCAACAAAACAACGATACCAAATAAAACCTTTTTTAATTCGGTGGATCTAACCGATTCACAAACGCTGACCAAATAATCATCGGTGAACCCACGGCAAGACAGAACAACCACTGCGGAAAACTCAAAGGTGCAGTTGAAAATACCTGATTAATCAAAGGCACATGTGAAAAGACAATTTGCAAAGCGATCGCTCCCACGATTCCAAATGCAATTGCCGGAATATCGACATTTTCTTTAATCGTTCCATCCATCTTCGCAATTAAATTTGGCACTAACTGACTAATACTCAGCATGTAAAAAATTCGTCCCGCAATCAAAGAATTTATCGACATTGTTCGAGCTAAATCTATATTTCCCGTCGAGGAGCGAATATATTCAAATACTCCGAAAATCACCAACCAGTTAAATAAAGAAATTGCTAAAATTCGCTTCACCCGACTACCAGAAAGTAACGGTTCGTTGGGATGACGTGGTGATTGTGTCATCACATTTGCTGCTTTCGGTTCAAAGGCTAAAGGTACTGTCATTGTGATGGAATTGAGCATGTTTAACCAGAGAACTTGTAACGATAAAATCGGTAAGTCTCTCGATAATAAAGTGCTGAGTAAAATTGTCATCGATTCTCCACCGTTGACGGGGAGAATAAAGCAAATTGCTTTCAAAAGATTCTTATAAACTGCACGTCCTTCTTCGATCGCAGCTTCAATGGAAGCGAAATTATCATCAGTTAGCAGCATATCTGCTGCTTCTTTGGCAACTTCCGTACCTGAACCACCCATCGCAATCCCGATATCTGCTTGTTTTAAAGCCGGTGCGTCGTTGACACCATCCCCCGTCATTGCGACAACTTCACCTTTTGACTGCAAAGCTTCAACTAAACGCAGTTTCTGTTCGGGTGCCACACGGGCAAATACTACACCTTCTTCGGCTACTTGTGCAAGTTCGGCTGGATTCATTTTCGCTAAATCTGCACCAGTAAAAGCCAGCACTGAACCATTTTTATTGATTCCCATGCGTCGAGCGATCGCTTGTGCTGTGACTGCATGATCGCCTGTAATCATCTTTACCTGAATTCCGGCATTTTGACAAGCTTCTACCGCTTTAATCGCACTTTCACGGGGTGAATCGATCATTCCCTGCAAACCGAGGAAAATCAAACCTGTCTCTATATCATTATGATCCACCGTCGTTTGCTCATCTGACATCGGCTTTTTCGCCAAAGCTAGTACTCGCAAGCCTTGACGTGCCATAATATTCACTTCTCGCTCAATGGTGGTTTGACGTAAGGTTTCGACACAATCCATCGGACGTGATTGTCCATCGCTATTTATCATCAACGTACAGCGCTGGAGAATCGCTTCTACTGAACCTTTGACGTAAATCGTCTTTCCCTTTGCAGTTACGTGCAAAGTCGCCATGTACTGAAAATCTGACTCAAAAGGAATCGCATCTAGTTTGGGCATTTGCTTGGTAAGCATCGACTGGCTAAAACCAGCTTTTTCGGCAGATGCAATTAAGGCGCCTTCTGTCGGGTCTCCTAATACTACCCATTTCCCATTCTTCTTTTCTAAATGCGAGTCGTTACACAACAAACCAGCAATCAGACATTCTTGCAATCCGCGATCGCGATTTAAGTCAACAACTCTCTCATCACTTAGAATCTCCCCTTCTGGATTATAACCGACCCCAGTTAAATTATATTGATGTCCTCCCGCATAAATTGCTTGCACGGTCATTTGA
The DNA here is from genome assembly GCF_025753815.1 of Plectonema radiosum NIES-515. Lineage (GTDB taxonomy): Bacteria > Cyanobacteriota > Cyanobacteriia > Cyanobacteriales > Nostocaceae > Hassallia > Hassallia radiosum_A. Next base: position 25,067 of record NZ_JAOWRF010000065.1, read on the forward strand.
TTTTCAGTCAAAGTGCCTGTTTTATCAGAACAAATCACAGTTGCACTTCCTAAAGTCTCCACCGCCGGCAATTTGCGGATAATTGCGTGTCGCTTTGCCATTCGCGAAACGCCGATCGCTAGTGTGACTGTAACTACGGCTGGTAAACCTTCAGGAATCGCACTCACAGTTAAAGTGACGGCTGCTTCTAAAGCATCTTGGAAATTTCTGTAACTAAGTCCAACTACAAAGGTGAGGGTTGCTAATCCCAACACCATATACAACCAATTTTGGCTGAATTTGTCGAATTTGCGAGTTAAGGGAGTGGAAACATCTGTATGTTGCTCCATTAACTGCGAAATTCGCCCAGTTTCGGTATTGTTAGCGATCGCAACTACAATACCCATTCCCTGTCCAAAGGTGACGAAACCACCTGCATACGCCATGTTTTTCCGTTCAGCGAGGGGTGTGTCTGCTTTTAAGGGTTGGGTAATTTTCTCAACCGCTACAGATTCACCTGTCAACGCCGATTCATCAATTTGGAGATTTTTGACTTGAATTAACCTTAAATCTGCGGGGACTTTATCACCAGAGGTAAGCAATACCAAATCCCCAGGAACTAACTCTTGGGAAGGAATGCGTAATTTTTGACCATCGCGCACAACTACGGTTTCTGTAGTTATCGCTTTCGCTAAAGCAGCGATCGCTCCTTCGGCTTTTGATTCCTGTATGAAACCAATAATCGCGTTGGTTGTGGTGACACCCCAAATCACTCCCGCATTCACAAAGCTGCCAGATAGGGCTTTTACTAATCCCGCACACAGCAAGATGATGAGCAACGGCTGGTTAAATTGTAAAAGAAACTTCAACCACCAAGCTTTGCTTTTCTTCGCTGTAAGTTCGTTTGCACCATATTTCGCTAAACGCTGTTTAACTACCGCATCACTCAATCCAGTTGTTGGATCGGTTTCCAATAAAGCGATCGCTTCGGAAATTTCCCAAGAATGGCAAACTGGGGTTTGTTCTGATGACCCTACCGCAGATGTTGTTACTTGCATGAGTGTAGATGTTTTCGAGTGTTATTTATTGTTTAACACGAATTATTAGTGCTAAGTGTAAATTGACACTAGTAAATTCTGATGTAGATAATAATTTCTCTCAATGGTTTATGCTTGCACTAGCGGTGAGGACTCGAAAAAGGCGAAAAGCGTGTAATGTCTACTTCATTAGAATTGATTGGGCGATCGGCAGAATTTCAGCGGATAGTGGAAGCGCTAGCTGAAGATGGTGACTTGCTGATTGTGGGTGTACCTGGAAGTGGACGACGTACCTTAGTGCGGGGTGCGGCGGAGGCAGTGAAGGCGATCGTTTTAGAGGTAGACTGTATACGCGCTACTGATGGTGAAAGATTTTTACAATTATTGGCTGAGACAATTAGCCAAAGCTTTGAAGCAGCAGAAATTAACGCTTGGTTAGACAAGACAGCTAGAGAACTTTTTGCTTTTCATCCCCAAGACGGGAAACTTAAGCTGCTACGTTCTCTCAACCAAAAACAGCTATGGCAAGCATTTGAAATATTGATTTCGTTACCGCAACAATTAGTTACAGGTTCAGAACAACGCGTAATTCTGATTTTGCAGAGTTTCCCTCACATTCGTTCTTGGGATCGCAATAATTTATGGGAAGCGACACTGCGACGAGAAATTAAGCGCCAAGATAAAGTAAGTTACATCTTAATTGCCACCATTGGCGAAACAAGTAACCAAACTGATTATCCTTTAGAAACGGTGCAGTTAGCTCCTATAGCAAATGATGTTTTGGCACTTTGGACAAGAGAAATTTTGCAAACAGAAGAATTAACTTTTGATTCTCGCTCTAAGGCATTGCAACTATTTATAAATGCCGTGCAAGGACACATCGGTGATGCAATGGCATTGATTCGCCGCTTGAAAATTTTGCGCCGTTCGGATGGTATGATTACTGAGCAAGAAGTAGAGCAAGCAATTAGCGGATTGCTGAAAGATTTATCGATTACTTTTGAGTCTTTACTGATGTTACTTCCGGCAAATCAAGTGCATCTTTTGGAATGTTTGGCAATAGATCCGACTGACAAACCCCAACGTCGAGAATACATTCAAAAACATGGTCTTTCTCGTGGTGGAAGTTTGCAAGGTGCTTTAACTGGACTTCAGCATAAAGGCTTAATTTATGACGCTGAACATGGTTATAAATTAGCGTTACCATTACTAGCTTTGTGGTTGCATCAGCGATTAAGTTAATAGACATCTCCACAAAATACGTAGAGACGTAGCATTGCTACGTCTCTACAAGGGTTTCGGGCAATGTAAAATTAATTTGTACCAGATGTTTAATAATATCATCGTAGAGACGTTCCGGTGGAACGTCTCTATTTATTGAGCGCTGGAACGTCTCTATTTATTGAGCAGTAAACTGCTCACTACGAATTCAATTTTCAGAACATTGTTTTTCTTGCATTTTAACTTTCTCTAATTTCTTTGGCGGTAAGCCGATTTTTGCCTTATTATAAAGACGTTCAAATTCTCGTATATAATGAGTCGCAACTACAGGATTTTCAATTACTAAAAGTGTTTCGTCATTACCATTATTTGCCGCTTCTGACCAATTGTGAGAACCTGTAATTACTGTTTTTTCATCTATCACAGCAAATTTATGATGCAATAAATCACCTTTGGGTAATAAAGGTACACCAACTGTGGTTATGGGATTTTGCCAAGGATGGTTATTCACTTCATATTTACATTTGTTGCTCAAAGCAATACCCATCATATCTAATGCTTCACTATATGAACGATAGGCAAATTGTGATTCAATCAAAGCGCGAATTTTCACACTTTGTTGATGACGATTTTCTAAGATATTAACTAAGCGCTGTTCGGAAAAGACAAATAATGCCATATCGACGTTATTTGTCGCAGAAGTTAAAGTTTTACCGATTAAACCGTTACTGCTTTGACTCCAAGGTTGAGTTGGGGAAGTTGGTGAAAACTGCACGGTAATTGTGCTTGCACCTAAGGTTATTTTTTCAGGTAAACGCATTGGTTTTTTCAAGCCAAATTTACTATTCGATTTTCCCGCTTGTCCATCGCCCCACATGATGTTAAACTCTTTGGTAAATAAAGCCGCTAATTCAGGACTGTCTATATTCAATAAATTATTGGCGTTACCTAAACTGGTATTATTAGAATAATCTCCATGAATGTCACTCAAGGTAAAATTAGCCGAAGTAACAATCACAATGCGATTATCGACAATCACAAATTTATGATGCATTAAATCGCTACCCGCTGAACCATCTGCTCTATCATCAACTATAGGGACTTTCGCATTACGCAAAATAGTCAAAGCATCTCTTTGGTTGATTTCCTCTAAACTAAGTTGATTATCTTTATTAATGTCTACAAATTGCCTAAATTCTTGATATCTTTCCTTTTCTCTCTTCTCTAGCTTATCAACTTCCGCTAGAGTGAAACTACTCCAAGAACGACTATAGGTGTTTTCTAAGATTAATCTCACCTTAACCCCAGCTTTTTGTCTATCAACCAACGCTTCTGCAACTTTGGGTAGACGCAATTCTTGCACTGCTACATCTACTGTTGATTTAGCTTGGAAAATTGCATCAACAATCTCTTTTTCTAAATCATCCCCAAAACGGGTTTGCTGTCGGTAAGGTTCTTTATATTCGGAAGATTCGGAATGGTTAAAGTAAACTTTGACTAATAAATCTTGGGGTAGCGGTTGAAGACGTTTACTGTGAGACTGGACTCGCTGACAACCAGTGAGGGTAAGTACCAGTAAAAAGATAAAATAAAAATACCTTTGGGTAGAAAAAATTTGCACCTTAGTTTGCGTTCTCGTTAGGGGAACAAATTTATAATTCCCAAATAATAAAGTTTTTCAACACAAAAGTTGCCAGCGTGTGTTCTTCCGCAATATAATATGCAAATTTATTTAGATTACAGTGCAACTACTCCCACTCGCTCTGAAGCGATCGCCACAATGCAAGCAACCCTCACTCAACAGTGGGGCAATCCTTCTAGCTTACACGAGTGGGGACAACGAGCCGCAACAGTTGTCGAAATTGCGAGAATGCAGGTTGCCGGATTAATTAACGCTCTTGATCCGCAATCGATTATCTTTACCTCTGGGGGCACCGAAGCTGATAATCTGGCGATTATGGGTATCGCTCGTTTGTACGCGGTTCCCCAACATATGATAATATCCAGTGTGGAACACTCTGCAATTTCTGAACCTGCGCGATTATTGGAAATGTGGGGTTGGAAAATAACCCGCTTACCCGTGGATGCGAAAGGTAGAGTAAATCCTGTAGATTTAGAAGCAGCCTTGCAACCTAACACCGTGCTGATTTCCGTGATTTACGGTCAAAGTGAAGTTGGGACAGTCCAACCAATTGCCGAATTAGGAAATATTGCGCGATCGCACAACATCATATTCCACACAGATGCTGTGCAAGTTGCCGGACGCTTGCCAATAAACGTACAAGCTTTACCTGTAGATTTACTGAGTTTATCCAGCCATAAAATCTATGGATGCCAAGGTGCAGGAGCGCTGTATGTCCGTCCGGGAGTGGATTTAGCGCCTTTGCTGAGTGGTGGAGGGCAAGAAATGCGACTGCGTTCAGGTACGCAAGCTGTGCCAAATATTGCCGGCTTTGGTGTAGCGGCAGAATTAGCAGCACAAGAAATAGTAACCGAAACACCACGTTTAATTAAATTACGCGATCGCCTATTTTCTCAATTAGCTGATATTCCTGGTTTAATCCCCACAGGCGATATGATTTCCCGCTTACCTCATCATATCAGTTTCTGTCTGCAACAAGCCGATGGGGAAAAAATTACTGGTAAAACCTTAGTACGGCAGATGAATTTAGCTGGTATTGGTATTAGTGCAGGAGCCGCTTGTCATAGTGGTAAACTTAGTCCAAGTCCGATATTGTTAGCGATGGGTTATTCCGAAAAAGCGGCTTTGGGAGGAATTCGCATGACATTAGGACGCGATACCACTGAAGCTGATATAGATTGGGTAGCGATGGTGTTCAAGCAAGTTTTGCAAAGGTTGATACCGGATTTATCTTTAGTTAAACGTTGATAGCTCATACTAAAATTTAGATACAGCAATTGTTGGAGTGTTTTCTATGTCGCTGCAAGAGCTTAAAGAGCAAGCCCGTCAACTGCCAGCGAGCGATCGCCTTGAACTCGTTCGTGCGATCGTTGAATCCTTGCAAGATGTTCCAACCCAACCACCTGAGCGATCGCGCATCATCAAGCAGATGAAAGGTTTATTGAAGACCGACCAACCATCACCCACCGATGAAGAGGTGGAGTCCATACTAGAAGAACGTCGGTTGGAGAAGTATTTTGAGTGAGAGTTTTGATTGATACCAACATCGTTTTAGATTATTTGCTAGACCGAGAGCCATTTCTGCAAGATGCGGAAGCCCTATTTAATGTGATTGATTCTGGACAAGTAGTTGGATACGTGACTGCAACAACACTCACTGATATTTTCTATATCGCTCGCAGACAAACTCGAAGTATTGAACTTGCTAGACAGGCAGTTTCAACCACACTCACGGTTATGGTCATTTGCTCTGTAAATCGGGGTATTTTAGAAGCAGCTTTCGCATCTGGTTTAGCTGATTTTGAGGATGCGGTACAAATTTATTGTGCAGTTGCTCAGAGTTTAGACGCGATTGTTACTCGCGATTTGCAAGGGTTTTCCAATTCAGCGATACCAGTTTTGTCAGTGCGTCAGCTATTAGAGCAGTTGGGGTCAGTTGGGGAGACGGAGAATTAGTCGCTTCAGGATAACTACTCCCTTCGCGCTACAAGATTACCTACTCTCTGCTATCCTCTAAAAACAATCCCAAGAAATAAACTTACCAGTTTTTTCCCAAATAAAAGCCAATCCAACCAAAATATGATGTGAATAGCTACTATTACCCAAAATACAATTTGGTATGAAACCTTGCTACTTTTGTGACGTAATCTTCGTTGGGCAATGAATGCCCCCAACCATCCACCCATAAATTCACATAAATGTAATGTCCTTTCTGATACTCTCCAACGCCCCTGCTTTGCACGAGATTTATCATCCGCGTACAGTGTAAATGTAAGAAAACTCATTACAACATAGAGAATCAGAGGAATTGGGTTGAAAGTCGTCAATGCAAAATGCATTGCTCCTAAACCTGGTAATAAAGATAAGAGTAACACCTCGAATATTAAAGAAGATTTTGCTTTAGGCTTGAATGTTTCTTTCTTTATTGCTTTATATGAGGTTATCGGGATAGGTTTGGATACAACTCCCTCAATGGAAGCGTTGCAAGCATGAATTCTTCCATCTTTATCAACCGTTAGCTGATAGCAAATCACATCACCAACTTGTGGACGATGATTTGTTTCTTTGAGTGCAGTGATATGCAGAAAAACGTCTTGACTGCCATTACCCGAACGGATGAAGCCAAAACCCTTATCATCCTTCCATGTTGTTAATTTACCTTTATGCCAAACAGGTTTCATCAAAGTCCTTGATATCAATACTTAATTCTTATAATTCCCATATAAAGGTCAGATGATTCATATTAAAATTTAGGACGTTGCTGAATCTGGATGTAGAGACGTAGCACTGCTGGATGTAGAGACGTAGCACAGAATCGTCTCTACAAGGATTTTGGTGTTACGTAAAATCCGGCGTCATACATGAAATCAGCAACGCCAAAAAATGATATGGTTTTTTCAGCATTGAGATGTAGAGACGTAGCACAGAATCGTCTCTACAAGGATTTTGGTGTTACGTAAAATCCGGCGTCATACATGAAATCAGCAACGCCAAAAAATGATATGGTTTTTTCAGCATTGAGATGTATAGACGTAGCACAGAATCGTCTCTACAAGGATTTTGGTGTTACGTAAAATCCGGCGTCATACATGAAATCAGCAACGCCAAAAAATGATATGGTTTTTTCAGCTTTTCTACACCGCTGCCTCAAAAATAGCAACAAAACGCAGAAATATAGAACCGAAAATCTAAAATAGTAATCTCGGCGCAAATACGTTTTACAGTTTAATAGAATCTCAAATTTGAAATCGTTAAAAATGGCTGAACTTCCTAATACCTTAGAAGACGCGATCGCTCAAGCACAAATCGCTACCCAAGCAGCGTTAGCGGATGGTTATACTCGTCTCCAAGTTGAGTTAGTCTTCCCAGAACTCAAACATATGTCAGTCGCGGAGCAATTTCTACCAGCTTTTCAAACATACGAATCTCGTCTGAAAGTTTTCTTTACCGATGCCGGTGCTGCGGCTCTTGCCCGTCGCGACTGGGCAGGTGTACCATTTAAAATTGAAGATATTGGCAGCGGTAGGGTTGCTTCCCTAGAATCAAAAATTCAGCCAGAAGACGAAATTTTCTTATTTGTCGCTCCCACTTCCGTAGAAGTGCCACAGTTGGAAAAACTATGTGAATATATAAGCGATCGCCCTTTTGTCATTTTAAATCCTCGCTTAGATGATGCTGGGGTTGTGGGTATCGGTTATGCAGCAAGAAAAACACGCGATCGCTTCATTAGCACCCTTGAATCATGTTACTACCTCCGTCCTGTAGACGATGAAACAGGTGTATTTCGCTGCTACCCTCGACAGTGGGAAGTCTGGGTGCAAAAAAGCGGTAATTACGAAAAAATAGCCGACTTACCCAAAAAACCAGCCGGTGACGAGTTGGATCTGATTCTCGCAAAAGGTTCACAAACCTCAAGTGATGGTACACCTGCGAAAAAACCTGGTGTATTCAAGAGTTTGCAGCGTTTCCTCAAAGCGTTGAGTAGTTAAATTTTATTAAGAGGAATATGTAATGGAACGCTCAAAAATAGTGGCAATTATTACAGGTGCAATTTCGATAATTTTAGCGATCGGCTACCTAATTCTTGTCCAGTTGCTAGACTTTCGAGGTGAGATGAAACCTGCCCCCATCAGCCAACTTAACCAATCAGCAGTCATTACTTATCATCATCCAATTTCTGACAAAGGGGAAAAACTAGTATATATATCTTAAAAATCTAAATTCTTCAGATCCCCGACTTCTCACTCGAAATCGGGAATCTTGTTTTCAATAAAAAATAAATCATGAATCTAGTATTTATTCCCAAAATTCTTATACTATTTCGTGCCCTGATTTCTCCCTTTCTTCTTTGGGATGCTCTTGATGGCAAAACCACTATTTGGTTTATCATTGGTTTTATCGCAGCCTTCCTCTCAGATATTTTCGACGGGATTATTGCAAGAAAATTAGATGTTAGTAATGCTCAACTGCGTCAAGCTGACAGTTGGGCTGATGTTTGCCTTTATAGCTGCATATTTATTAGCGCTTGGCTGGTGCATTCAGATATTCTGATTGCTTTTCGCCTACCTTTGCTGATGGTTGTTTTTGTACAATTAATTTGGTGGATAGTTAATTTAGTGAAATATGGTAAACCCGCTAGCTATCACACCTACTCGGCAAAATTTTGGGGAATAACTCTTTTTATTGCTATAGTTGCCCTCTTCGGCTTTAATTATGCGGGAATTTATTTATGGTTGAGTTGTATTGCTGGCATCATTCATAGTATAGAAGAAATTGCTATGACCCTAATTTTACCAGTTTGGACACACGATGTTTTAAGTATTTTTCACGCCTTAGAATTGCGTCGTGATTTGAAAACTATTCAAGGATAAAGGCTGCCTAAGCAGCCCATCAACTGGACTTGAGACTACTTATTTAAGCGCGAGAAGTATAAGTATCAACACTATTGATTTCAAACTCACACGCTCTAGAAACTACTTCTGGAGGTAATTCATCAAAACTGACTAATGGTAAATAAGAAGGGTTTGCCATTAGTTCTTTCGCTAATAAAAATCCAGCAATTGTCCAGGTTTGATATTTCCTGGCTTGTTTACCCATGAGACGCCCTTTTTTCCCATCATAATATTCGGGCCATTCATCATCACTCAAACGTGCCTCGGCAATTTCAATCGCCATTTTTGCCAGATTTATTCTGTTAGTTTTTACCGCTGCTGCCACCAACATCCACGTTAAAACGGGCCAGCTGCCACCATTATGATAAGACCAGGGAATATTTTTGGGGTCACATCCAGTGACAATTCTGTATTCTTCATTTTCCAAAGCGGGGAAACAGATTTTCATCGGCATATCTCCCACTAAATCGTTCCATCGTTTCTCGATGAGATTCATAATCGCTTGCGATTGCTCAACGCTTGCAAGATCGGAAACGATTGCCATCAAGTTTCCCAGTGAAAAGAAGCGAGTATCTAACTGCGATGGTCCGACATTACCTGCTAGATAACCACCTTTTTTTGGTAACCACTTGTCTAATTCATAATAAGGAAGAGAATCTGCATATACATTGAAAAGATTAACGGCAGTCTTGCCATATTCTTCACCTTTGAAGCGATAAATTGCATTTAAGCGATTGATATCTATCCAATAATGCTGGCGGATATGAGCGCATAATAGAGGTAAGCGGTTATCAATTGCTTCGACAATATCTTGATTGCCTTTACAAATTAGTAACTCGCGAGCAGCACGCAATGCAGTATAAAATAGAGTCTGAATTTCTAAGGGATGCCCGTAGATACCTAGACGACGGTCAATCATACAAGCACCATCTGGAACTAACAGCGTTGGATACATATCAAAGCGAGTAGCCAAGCAAAGTTCCATAATCAACCTAATACCTTTTTGGAATTCAGGTTGATAAGCTAAAGAAAAATCTTTGGTAGAGATGACATAAGCACGCAATAAAATCATCCACCACAGACAAGAATCAACAGGTGTCACTCTCGCGATCGCATGTTCCCCAAAATCAGCTTCTAAATATTCTTCCCCATTATTTAATACTACTTTAAAGCTAGCTGGAATCAAACCCCTACCTGGCTTATAAGCATCTAATTCTCTTTCTTTAGGTTGTAACTTTAAGGTTTCTTCGAGAAAATTACGCACAATCTCTGCTCTGTCTTTAATCAGAAAAAGTAACGCAGAAGAAACAAAATCTCGAATAAAGCACTGGTCATAATTGAGCGCTTCTACTGATACATCAAAGGCAGCTACAGTGCCCACGGGACGTCCTTGATAGTAAAGAATGGATTTCTCTAGTGCTTCCCATGCTTCTTGGTCTACACTTTTGATCGTTACTAATTCGTTTAGTTGCATCGCTCTTGATATCTCCCTTTACATTTTGTCGTTATATTGTGTCTTGTGGTAGATGTGCCCGAATTATTATTTTTGCTATTCTGATCATAACAAAGACGATTTTTTTAGTAGCAATATAATTAACGAATAATTTACCTATAATTAGGAAATTAAGCTGCTAAATACGCAGCTTAATTTCAACTATGATTAATTTTTGTAAATTATGTTTATCGGAAATTAAACCTATTTTTTTCTGACGTTCACTCTTAACATACTTATCGATAAAATTGCAGTTAAATATACTTTTAAATAATTATTTTTATGTTCCACATTTGAAATAAATATTTGACAAAGCAATA
>NZ_JAOWRF010000153.1 GCF_025753815.1 Plectonema radiosum NIES-515
CCAATTCCGTCATCTGCCTCCCCGCACCGCCCGGGGTGATCGCACCCCAGAGTGGGGGGAGGGGGGGAGGGGAGGGGGGGAGGAGTGGGGGATGGGGGGAGTGGGGAGAAATTCTTCCAAGGAGTCCCCCTGTCCCCCTGCCCCCCTGTCCCCTCCTCTGCAACAACTGCGCCACCACACTTGGGTTATCAATGGGTGGAGATGTATCGGGTAAAATGCTAATTCTTGTAAAACCACCAGCTGCTGCTGCTTGCAACAAAGAGGAAATAGTTTCCCGTTCTTCAAACCCAGGTTCGCCAGAGTGGCTATATAAATCTACCAACCCAGATCCTAAAATTAACCCCCGACAATCTCTGATTTGAGTATCGGCACTAACATCAGAAATAGTTTCTGCGACGCAACTGATATAACCATCAACAATCAACACATCAGCTATTTGGTCAGTTTCAGAAACTGGGTCGATAATTCGTACTTGTTGCAGCAGTTCAGTCATAAAAATTTTGAGTTACGAGTTAGGAGGAGCGTCCAAGCGGTAGAGACGTTCCGGACCGAACGTCTGTACGAGGAGTAGGAGGCGCGGAGTTAAGAAAAGCGAAGTTTTATTTACTTTTTGCTTCTTCGTCCTAACTTTATTCCTCACTCATAACTCCTCACTCCTCACTTTTCTAAAGTGCGCCGGCTGCGGTTTTATCGAGTACGCCTCCACCTAAGTGAGCGGTGATATTCATTGCTTGCAGTACTGGTAAACCGTTCAGTCCGGAAGGGTAATCGATAACGCTGATTGCCCCATTTCCTTGACGGAAATTCCAGAAATTTTCTGATGGTAAACCGAGAATATGACAAAGCAAGGTTTTATTTGTAGCGTCGTGAGCAACTACTAAGCCTAGGTGAAGCTGATTTAGTATTGCTGTTTCAACTATAGATTGCCAAGCGGCAATACTGCGATCGCACACTTGTTGCAGATTTTCCCCTTCAGGCATTTGTACCAATGCTGGAACTGTTCGCCAACGTTCCAATTCTCCGGGATATTCTTGCTCTATTTCTTTTTCAAATTTTCCTTCCCAGAGTCCGTGACTAATTTCTCTTAAACCATCAAATAAATCCAATTTTACACTTTTGTGATGCTCTAAAATAATTTCCGCTGTTTCTTTTGGACGCAGCATTGAACTACTAACAGCAAAATCAATTGCTAGTTGTTGGAGAAATTCGCTGGCTTTTTGTGCCTGAAGCTTACCATTATCGTTTAGGGGGATATCAATTTGCCCTTGAAATCTACCTTGACGATTCCATTCAGTTTCACCGTGACGCACCAGCAACAATCTGACTCCTTGATGATTCGGTCGCAAGGAAGGCAAATTTTCGTCTAAGTGTTGCGTCTGATTCATCGATTCTAGTTGGACTGGTTCTCCTAATCCCCCAGAGAAATTTAGTACGCTGATGCCACAGTTAGATTGCTGTATGCAATGGTAGCGAGATGGAGATATCGACAATGCGGTGCCCAGAAGCGCCCGATTGATGCCGTTATGCCCGACAATCAAAATGGTTTGCCCCCGATTATGAGACAAAATTTCTTGCCAAAACTCCCGCGCTTGTTCGTATAAAGCCAAAACCGGAAAATGTTCTTTCGTTCCCTCAGTTTCTGGAACTAGCATCCGCAGTTCGTGAGGACGTTCTTTCCAAATGCGGTAGTCTTCGGGAAATTTTTGCTTCACATCAGCACTGAGCATTGTTTCCCATAAAGGAAGGTCAATTTCCAGCAATTTCTGAGAAGTTTGCCCAACAAGAGATTCTATAGAATGAATTGTCAATTCACTTTGGATGATATCTGCTGTTTCTTTCGCTCGTCGTAAAGGACTGCTATAAATAGCATTAAATTGAATATTACTGAGGGCTTTGCCTGATAAACTGGCATCCTTACGACCTTTTTCGGTGATGGTGGACGCATCTGTGCGACCTTGGATGCGCTTTTCTGTATTATATGTGCTTTGACCGTGGCGCACGATGATGACACGAGTCATCTTTTTTGCCCTCCTCTATCTAGATGAATAATTTTACTGCAAAGTGTTTACTTTATTGACGTTTTTGCCAATTTATCTTTGCTTGGCGATGATTTTTAGAGTATCACCAAAAAATAAAGTCCCCTCTGTCTTTGAGTTGGTTATATACAACCCAAGGCAGAGGGGCTATTTGATTCTACCAGCCTATAATCCCTTCTTTAATCGCAACGATTGAGAAAAACCCTTGATTTACAGAGGGTGCGTCAATCAAGCAACCATTTAAAATAGTTGAAAAGCCTAACTTCTAAGCTTTTTGAATGCGTGCCCACTCTTGTGTGCTGAAAGTTAATCCTATTGACTAAAAAGCTGCACTTGCACCCCATCATTAACGCTGTTATCAGACTGATCCGGTTGCAAGATAATGGGAGTGTCTGTCAGTGTTAGAGGTTCATCAAGCCTTCTTAATTCGAGTTGATCGCCGATTTGCAAAATACCCATAGGGACAATTTTTTGCGTATTATTACCAGGAGCATTGGCAGAATTGCTTGGTGCAAAAAATTTGGCGTAGTCGTCCTGTGCTGTTCTATTATTAATTCCGCTGAGAGAATCACCACTGAACATGTATTGTAGTACGTTTGAGTTTTGCGTTGATGGTGATTGTGCGTTTACTGAATTTCCCAAGCTTGTCACACTTGCGATGATTGCCAAGGCTGCAATAACTTTACTGTTCATTAGTTTTATCCAAATTATTTTTTATTACTTGTCTTTATTCTACAAACAAGTTATTTTCTTTGCTTTAATTCTCAGCTGTGTGATAGCTAATTATTGTATTTTAATATACTGGATTTGTCAATAAGTTTTCTTCTGGTGTTAAGATAATATATTATTATTTTTAGATATAATTTGCACGAGTTCTAATTAAGACAACAATTAATCAAAAATACTTATAACAAGCAGCAGACCAGCACCCTGATATATTTCAATACCGTTGGTGTTAAGCCCCAAATTATCGTAGAGACTAGCAAGTGCTACGTCTGTCTACATACCATTTTTTACCACCAATTCCTTAACACCAACTGTATTTTGACATATTTACAGGTGAAGTAACTAGCCATCATGAACTGCGTACAGCAATAACTCATAAAAAACTTTTTTACCTTTTCCCTTTGCCCCTCTTTCAAGTCAGGTGAATCAGGCAAAGAAAACCACGTACATTTATTGCTGGATGCACATCCAGACAACAATAGACATCTCCATAAAAGACGTAGAGACGTAAGCTAGCTACGTCTAATCAACGGTTTCGGGCAACGCATAATTAATTTATACCAGACGTCTAATAAACAAACGTCGTGAAAAACAATGTAGAGACGCGAAATTTCGCGTCTAATCAAGGGTTTTGGGCAACGCATAGTTCATTTCTGGAGATGTCTAATACGTCGCAGTTGATTAGCTCCCTGAAATTTGCGTCAAGTCGAATTATTAGAAAAGAGTTTGCAGAGTACCTGAAACAGTTTTATTGGAAAAAAGAAGACCCTAGTTTTTGGACAGATGCTTACTGAAGGGAGGGGTTCATGGGTTCATGAAAAAAGGGTCGGGGATAAGAGGGGGAAAGGGGAAAGGAAAAAGGGGAAAGGGGGAAAAGAAAAGAAAAATATTATGAGTAACTTAAATTGGTCTTTGTTTCCATACATGAGTCCATGAACCATGAGTCCCTTTACCATGAACCCATGAACCCCTCTTACGCGATCGCTTTTTTATATGATTCTTTTCCCCAATAAGGGTTTAAAGTCCCCTATGCGTAAGTGGTTTTATTTGGGGGGAGGTCACAATTCCCGAATCCAAATTCTTTCCCCTTTACCATGAACCCCTAATGAGTGAACTATGGGAAAAAACATTTTCAGGACGCGTGCAATTTTGACTTGCTTACATCCCCAGCTTGTAGAAGCATGGAGAATTACGCCAAATTAATGAAGATTTTAACTGATTATTTGACTTTTGCTGATGATTTGTAGTATTTATCAATACTAATCCTAGTCTCGCCACTGCCCAGTTTTAGTGTCTCAAATAATACGACGTACTCTTTCTGACTGGCTCCCTTGCAGTCTTCACCTGTGCTTGCTGATTGTAACAAATCCCGCATTCGGGCAAATAGTCCCAGATAACACCCTGAGGGTCAATTCAGTTGTCACACCCCAAGGAAATATCAAACTCATTGATGGGGGAACTGTGGCTGGAAGTAACTTATTCCACAGTTTTCAAGAATTTTCCGTCTTGAGTGGTGAGACAGCATCTTTTAATAATTCCCTAAATATTCAAAATATTCTCACAAGGGTTACAGGCAATTCGGCTTCTAATATTAATGGTTTGCTGAAAGCGACAGGTAATGCTAGCTTATTTCTAATTAATCCCAACGGAATTATTTTTGGACGCAATGCAACGTTGGATATTGGGGGTTCATTTGTAGCTAGTACAGCAAGTAGCATTAAATTTCCTGATGGCAATGAGTTTAGTGCGATTAATCCTCAAAGTACATCTTTATTGAGTATCACAGTTCCTCTGGGTTTGCAATTTCCCGGAATGTCTGCAAACATTATCAATCGCGGTGCTAATCTTCAAGTATTGCCGGAAAAAACTATCGCTTTAGTGGGTGGGAATGTCACCCTAGAAGGTAGTCAGTTAACAGCACCACAAGGACGAATTGAACTCGGTAGTGTTGGAGGTAACAGTTTGGTAAGCTTGAATCCCACAGCTAACGGCTGGACTTTAGGATATAACGGGATAAATAATTTTGGGAATATTCAACTACTTTCCCAGTCTATAGTTAGTGCCAGTGGGATGAATAGTGGTAATATCCAAGTGCAAGGTGGGGACGTAACGCTGACTGATGGATCGAGAATTGTCGCCGATAATTCTGTTCGTCAAAACGGTGGGGAAATTTTTGTTCGAGCGACAAATTTGACTGTGACAAATGGCTCTAGAATTACTGTACAAGCTTTGAACGAAGGGAACGCTGGTAGAATTAATGTGCAAGCTGATGCAGTTGAAATCAGTGGTGCATCACCAGACAGTCAAGTATTCAGCACAATTGCAGCTACCTCAAAAGGAACTGGTGATTCTGGAAGCATAAATATTACAACCAATCGGTTGACTGCCAGAGATGGTGGTGATGTGTCGGTGACAACTTTTAACTCCGGGAGGGGAGGAAACCTGAGTGTCAATGCCTCTGAGTTTGTAGAATTAATCGGCGATCGCATCAGTTCAAATGGTCTAAACTTCAGTCGTAGTGGTTTGTTTGCCGCTACTGAAGGAACTGGAAAGGGGGGAAATATAAGAATTAATACCCCTAACTTGCGGGTACTGAATGGGGCAAGGGTGTCCGTGTCTACAAGCGGTAGAGGGGAGAACGGTAAACTAGGTGGTACTGGTGGTAATCTGCTTGTCAATGCGAAAGTGATAGAACTAAGCGGTAGTGGTTCAAATGGTAGATTTGCCAGTGGTTTATTTGCTTTGTCTGGAGAGGAAAGACCAAATATCCCAGAAAATGCAGCTACAGGTAATGCCGGAGATATCAGAGTTGAAACTGGGCAGTTAACTATTCTTGAGGGGGCACAACTATCAGCAGGCACTGCGGGTAGGGGTCAGGGTGGAAATATTACTGTCAAAGCTGATGTTATAGATATAACTGGAGCATCAATTATTAATCGAGGATTCAGTACTTTAGCTGCTACCTCCCGTGGTACGGGGGACTCTGGTAATATCACCATTGATACTCGGCAGTTGAGAGTTAGCGATGGTGCAGACGTTTCGGTTACAGCTTTTGGAACGGGGAGTTCGGGAGAGCTTAAGGTTCGTGCTTCCGATTCAGTAGAACTGATTGGGGCAAGTGCTATTCCCAACAGTCCAATCTTCAGTCGCAGCGGGTTGTTTGCTGCTACTGAAGGAACCAAAGACGGAGGTTCTATAACGGTTAATACACCCCGGTTACTGATTAAAGATGGTGCAAGAATTTCAGTATCTACTCGTGGTAGGGGTGAAAACGGCATCCCTGGTGGTAGGGGTGGTAATTTGATTGTCAATGCCTCAGATCGTATAGATTTGAGCGGGATAGGGCAGGTGCAACTGGTGCGTGACGGAAAAATTGAGACACGTAGATTTGCCAGCGGTTTGTTTGCTTTGTCTGGAGAACCAAGACCAAATATCAGAGAAAATGAAGCGACGGGAATCGGTGGTAACTTAGAAATTAACACTGGTTTGTTGAGTATTCGAGATGGGGCTGAAGTGTCGGTGAGTGCTAGAGGTTCAGGATCAGCTGGCAACCTGCAAGCACGAGCTAACGAAATCAAGCTGAATAATGGCTCGATTATCGGGTTAACGGTATTGGGAAACGGTGCTAACATTAATCTACAAGTTCAAGATTCTTTACAACTGCGAGGCAATTCTCAAATATCTACTACTGGTAAAAGTGGCAATGGTGGTAATATCACAATTACCGCAGGTACCCTCGCCATCTTAGAAAATAGCAGCATTAGGGCAGATGCTGGCAGACTAGGGGGAAATGTGCAAATTACCACCCAAGGACTGTTTGCCCTTGGGGGTGCGATTACTGCCAGTTCTGCCTTGGGAACTCAATTCAGCGGGGTTGTGGCTATTAATACTCCAGATGTGACACCGAGTCAAGGATTAGTTGAAGTTCCAGTTCTCGCTCCAGAAAACCAGGTAGCGCAAACTTGTGCAGCAGAGGGAAGAAAAGACCGCAGCCAATTTCTTATTACCGGACGTGGTGGACTGCCCCCTAACCCTACGGAACCACTTAGCAGTGAAGCGGTCAGAGTCAGTGGGACAACAGGGCGAGATCCATTACCATTAAATAATTATCCGCGACCAGCTACAGGATGGCAAGTTAACAGTAAAGGTGAAGTAGTTCTGACAGCTAATGCTGCTAATTTAACTCCAACTTCTAGGCTACCCACAGCTAACTGCCATGTCCGTTAAAAATTCTTACAGGATGAGGTTTTTTTGGGAGTTGTTAGTGCTGAATCTGGGATTATTGGCTGGGAGTGGGATATATTTGTCAGCGCGATCGCAGAATATTCCCCCAGTTCAAAGTCCCAATTTTGTTACTCCCAATCGGGAGCAACCCCAGACACCTCAACCGCTACTTCCTCAAGAAGAACTTCTGCAAATTTTGCCCTCAGCACCCAACTTACCCGAACAAAATTTCGATCTTGGTGGAATCATTAATGTTAAACGTTTCGATTTTGTCGGTTACACAAAAGAAGTATTTAGTCAAGAGAGGTTGCGCCAAGAACTGCAAGAATTTACCAACACAGATATTAGTTTTCCCCAATTGCTCGAAGCTGCTTCTAAAATAACCGCTCTCTACATCAAAAAGGGATATGTTACTTCTGGTGCATATATCCCAGAACAAACCCTAACAGGTGGTGTTGTCAAAATTCAGATTGTTGAAGGTAGTTTGCAAGAGATTAGAATTGACACAGAGCAGACAAGTTCCAGACGGTTGAATGATAATTATGTGCGATCGCGTTTAAATTTAGCCACTGCAAAACCTCTCAATGTCAGACATTTACAAGAAGCTTTGCAACTATTACAACTAGATCCCCTGATTGAAAAGATATCAGCAGAACTATCTACTGGCACAACTCCTGGGACGAATTTACTCAAAGTCAAAATCGACGAAGCAGATTCTTTTAGCACCCAAATCACTGCTGATAATAGCAGAAACCCCAGTATTGGCAGTTTTCGACGGGGATTACAGATAAAACAGGCTAATTTAACTGGATTAGGAGATAGCCTGAATATAGCCTATAACAATACCGATGGCAGCAACGCCATAGATGCAAGTTACACCATACCGATTAATCCTCACAATGGTACTATTAGTTTTAGCTATAACAACACCTTAAGCAATATCATTGAACCGCCATTTGACGACTTAGATATTGAGTCAAATTATCGCAACTATGAACTCACTGTGCGTCAGCCAATTGTGCAAAATGCTAACAATAAATTCACCCAAGAATTGGCACTTGGCTTGACATTAACTCGGCGAGAAAGCGATACTTCTATTTTAGGGGTAAACTTTCCCATTTCCGTAGGAGCAGACGCACAAGGAAACACCCGGATTTCCGCATTGCGTTTCTTTCAAGAGTACAAGCAAAGTAGTTTTCAACAAGTTTTAATTGCCCGCTCTCAGTTTAGTTTGGGTGTGGGTGCATTTGACGCCACAATTAATGATAAGGCTCCTGATGGTCGTTTTTTTGCATGGCGAGGACAATTACTGTGGTTGCACTTACTTGGTTTGGAAACTGACAATCCACGGGTTGCACCTAAACTTTTACTGCGTTCTGATGTGCAACTAGCTAGCAGAGCGATCGTACCTTTAGAACAGTTTACATTAGGCGGTATTTTCAGCGTGCGAGGTTATCGTCAAGATGCTGTTTTTAGTGATAATGGTGTTTTTGTTTCCGCAGATTTGCAATTACCTATTTACAATACAGATCGGGGAAAAAATGTTTTACAATTAATTCCATTTGTTGATATTGGTACTGCTTGGAGTAGTTCCGGCAGAAATACTCCAAATCGTAACACTTTAGCTGGTGTTGGTTTGGGTTTGCAGTGGGAAATGGGTGAACGTTTCAAAGCTCGTTTAGATTATGGCATTCCTTTAACTGATATTAATTCTAGGGATAGAACATGGCAAGAAAAAGGTCTATATTTTTACATGGAGTACAATCCATTTTAAGAAATAGGTTTAGATTTAAGCATCGTCAAAAGTTTGCAACGTTATTTTTAGCATTATTCACATTAACTTTTAGCTTAATTGTTCCGGCAATTTTAGCAGATAAAGTTGTCGGATTTGAAAGTCAATTACAATCAAGTTTGATCGCATCCAATGCCTTAGAGTTGGAAAAGCAAGGAAAAGAATATTACGATGCCGGACGTTTTGCAGAAGCTGCCAAAACTTGGCAACAAGCAGCAGATGCTTATGGTAAAAATGAGGATGAGAAAAACAAAAATATAATTAATCAAGCCAAAGCTTTACAATCTTTAGGGCTTTATTCGGAAGCATGTAATCAAGTTATACAAACTTTTGGTAACTTGAATTTAACTTGCAAGGAATTAATTAGTAAGGATAACAATCAAAATCTTATTAAAAATATCAACTCAAAACCAAATGTCCTTAATAAGATAATTGGTTTGCGTATAGTCGGTGAGATATTACAAAGATTTGGTAAACTAGATTTATCCCAGCAAATTTTAGAAATAAGTTTGCAAGCATCTGAACAATATCCTCAACAAAAGAGTGAATCTCTACTCGCATTAGGCAATCTAGAACGTGCTAAAGGTAATAAAAACAGAGATGAGTTAGATTACGAGAAAATTCTAAATACTCTTGAGAAAAAATGTGAACCAGAATCTCATAAATGTGAGGAAGAAAAAGAAGAAGTTATAGGGGTATATAAACGAGCATTCCAATATTATCAGGAAGCAGCAAAACCCCAGGATTCATTAATAACAGAGATTAAGGCTGAACTAAATCAACTCAGCCTAAGAATTGAAATGCAAGCATGGTGGGATGAACAGATTGAAAAGCACCAAGATTTGCTTAACAGACAAAAAGATTTTCTATATTTACAGGCTGATACTTCTGAAGAATCAAAACAACAATTGGATGAACTACAAGAAAAATTGAATACTATAGTAAAAGTAGAAGATTTATTGCCCAAAATCGAGTCTCATTTGGGTAACTTACCGCAGAGTCGTGAAACAATCTACGCGCAGATTAATTTTACTCATAATCTGATGAATCTTAAAAGTAACAAAGACTACTTTTCTCCACAAAAAATTGCAAAATTTATATTCAACGCTATCCAAGAAGCTCGCAGCTTGAAAGACAAGCAAGCAGAAGCAGCAGCTTTAAGTAATCTTGCTAGGCTATACGAACTACAAGTATCAGATACAGAAAAAATAACAAAACAAGAGCAACTCTACCTTGCTCAGGCAAAAAGCTTCACTCAAGAAGCTATAAAATTATATGGTGATATTAATGTTGATAACCGTCAAGTTTTATATCGTCAGAGAAGCCAATTAGGACGCATTTTTAAAGCTCAAGGAGATATAAAAGCAGCACTTGCATCTTACGCTGAAGCATGGAATATACTCCAATCGCTCCGTGGAGATTTAGTTACTAATGCTGATAACCAGTTTGCTTTTCGTCAAGATGTGGAACCTGTATATCGAGAATTTATTGATTTACTATTACAAGCTGAAATCGGGAAAATTAATGTAGAAAAATTGGTATTGCTGAATAACATTCCAGAAGCAGACAAACCTGGGGAGGGTGAAACACCAAAAAATCCCTTAGATATAGCTCGTCTTGTCATGGAATCTTTGCAATTGGCAGAGCTAGATAACTTCTTTCAAGAACCTTGTTCACCAGCAATAGCTAAACCAGTCCAAATTGACAATATTGATAAGAGTAAAAGTACAGCAGTTATCTATCCAATTATTTTGGAACATCGTTTAGAAGTCATTGTCTCTCAATCTGGACAATCCCATGTTTATCGACAGACAATACCTAAGAAAGAAGTTAAGAACACTTTGGAGGATTTGGCTAATATATACAACAAAACAGTAGAACCAGACTCTGCAAATACAGCAAGAACTACAAAAAAAGAATCAGATATAACTTCCAAAAAAAAATTCAAACTATCCCAAAAAATATATAATTGGTTAATACCTTTGGAGTTAGAGAAACAGTTAACCCAAGAAAATATAAAAACTTTAGTTTTTGTACTCGATCGTCCTTTTCAAAAAATTCCCATAGCTGCTCTTTACGATGGCAAACATTATCTTGTCGAAAAGTATAATATAGTTCTAAATTTAGGTCAGCAACTGATACAGCCAAAACCACTTAAACCAGAAAATATCAAAATTTTAGCAGCGGGAGTTACTAAAGGAGGATCTGCAAGGGGACAGGATTTTCAAGCACTCGAAAATATAGGTAAAGAATTGAATATTATTAAAAATCTTAGTAAGAATTTACGAATACCTTACGATGAACTTCGCAATGAAAAATTTAACACAAAGAATTTACAAGAAAAAATTAAATCTTCTCCTAATGTAGTACACTTAGCAACTCATGGTGTTTTTAGTTCTAACCGCGAGCAAACATTTATTCTGACTGGGGATAATAATAGCATTGGTATAGATGAGTTCCGGAATTTGCTCAACCCTAAAGATAGAATTAGGAACAGAAACATTGAATTACTTGTTTTAAGTGCCTGTCAGACAGCTTCAGGAGACGAGAGAGCTGCTTTAGGTATCGCTGGGGTAGTGTTGCACTCTGGAGCGAGTAGTACAATTGCGACTTTATGGAATGTATCAGATGCTGCTACAGCAAAGCTGATGGAAGAATTCTACAAAAATTTAACTAACCGTGACAAAAAAATGACTAGAGCGGAAGCACTTCGCTCTGCCCAGATATCTTTTTTAAGAGATGAGAAGTATGAGGAGTACAATGATCCTTTATACTGGGCACCTTTTATTCTAGCGGGTAATTGGATTTAGTTGGTGCAAACCGCACCTTATCTTCAATATCAAATCGTCTTTAATAAGTAATCGTTAAAATTTGTATTCTGCCAAACCCAAATACTGAATGCCTTCTGGAGTGACTTGAAAACGACAGGGTAAAACTTCCAAACCGAGAGCGATCGCTTGCCGCAACAACTTACCATATACAGGGTCAGTAATATCACCAGGGGCAAAATGCGTACAATCACCCCGATTAATAAAGTAAAGCATCACCGCACGGCTTTGGGGCAACAGTGCCATCAGTTCCCGTAGGTGCTTTTGTCCCCTTGTCGTCTCCGTATCGGGAAATAATCCCAATCTTCCTTCAGCCAAAGTTGTATTTTTGACTTCTAAAAAAATCGAGCGATCGTCATCGTTTCCTGTCAAGAAAAAATCAACTCGACTTTTTTTATCTTCTCCATAAACCACCTCAGAGCGAATTTGGCTATACCCACCCAATTCAGGAAAAAGGTATGTAGCTAAAGCCAGCTTCACTACCCGATTTGGCAAAACAGTATTAACACCTACCCAAGTTGGCTCATTATCATGTACCTGAATCAATTCCAAAGTATAAGGCAATTTACGCTTGAGATTATCACTTAAAGATAACTGCACCGCACTCCCAGGAGTGGAAACCCCAGTCATGGGTCCAGTATTCGGACAGTGCGCTGTTACTATTTCCCCAGAAGCAAGTTGAACATCTGCAAAAAAGCGCTTGTAACGCTTCAGCAAGATACCAGGATATAAAAGCGGGTAGCGGTAAAGCCAATCATTCATCATTTTGGGAATTGGGAATTGGGCATTGGGCATTGGGCATTGGGCATTGGGAATTGGGAATTCCCTCATTACCCATTCCCCAAATCCATTGATTTTGGAGTAATTTTGCGTAAGGTAGCTCAAAATTGATCATAAGCCATAACCAATGCGTGAAAATCAACTTAAACAAAAACTCAAGCGGGGTGAGGTTGTCCTCGGTCCATTTATGAACTGCGCTTATCCAGCGTTTATCGAAATCTGCGGACATGCAGGATTTGATTTTGCGGTGATTGACATGGAGCATGGACCCTTGCATACACTAGCTGCGGAAGACCTCTGCCGTGCCGCAGATTGCGTCGGAATTGCCCCAATGATCCGCATCAGGAAGAACGATGCACCGCAAATTCAAAGAGCGCTTGACATTGGTAGTGCTGGGGTGCAAGTGCCGCAAATTGAAACGAAATCTGATGCTTCAGAATGCGTTAAGGCAGCTAAATACAGCCCTCTCGGTTCGCGGGGACTTTCATTCGCTACGCGAGCGGGTATGTACACAGCAGCGGGAACCCAAATCACAGACGAGTTAAACGAAGAGTCTTTAGTCGTGGTTCATGTCGAAGGTCAGCGCGGCGTGGAGAACATTGCAGAGATTGTTAGTGTACCCCACATTGACGTTATCTTTCTCGGTCCCTACGACTTATCGCAGTCGCTGGGTATTCCCGGTCAGGTAAGAGATCCGCGTGTTATTGAGTTGATGCAGCAATGCGTCACGATTATTCGCGACTCCGGCAAAGCAGTCGGCACCTTTGCTGACAACCCCCAAGTTGCCAAGCAGTGGATTGATGCAGGAATTCAATACATCGGGCTGGGGGTGGATGTGAGCATCTTCTTAAGAGCCTGTGAGAATTTAGTCAACGCAGTGAGGACATGACGACGGAAATTGTAGAGACGTAGCACTGCTACGTCTCTACAACAGTTAGTTGAATCACCTTATATATCATAAAATGTAAATTTCTGTAGTCTATCTAACGACATTTACTAAAAAAATAATTTATACTTAGTGTTATAAATCTCCCAGTAGAAAAATTGGGAAAGTCTCTGCAATCAGGAAAAGATTATGCAAAAAGTATCGGAATTGATGCAATTAGAATATGCCTTTATGTTTACATTGCGAAAGGTAAATTCTCTAAATCCAAAAGGTTTCAAGCCGTTTTTTAACGATTTGCCTTTAGACCCTTATATTAAAGGTAACTATCGCTTTAGAAGGTTATCTCGTTTTCTAATTTCTGAGGATAAATTAAGCAAATTACCTCATGGCTACCTTTTTCAAAGCAAAGAATACAATCCATTAGTGGGTGATGTTAAAAGAGAGTTTGCAGAATTAGATGATGCACTGATAGAACTTGATATTTTTAAATATATGGTTTTGGCATTTACTGATTCTTGTAAACTTCACCCAGAAGCCGAAATAGGAGTTCATCAAATTAGAACGACTTGTTCACCAAATAATTTAGGAAATCCCGCACCTGAAGGTATTCATCAGGATGGTACTGATTTTATTGGGATATTTTCTGTTGATAGAGAAAATATTCAAGGTGGAGAAACGCATCTTTACACTGCTAAAAAAGAAAAGCCCGTTTTTAATAAAGTTCTCAATTCTGGAGAATTACTCTTGGTTAATGACCATGAATTTTATCATTTTACTACTCCGATTAAACCTCAGACTGAGGCTCAGGGAACAAGAGATGTTTTTGTTTTAACTTCCCCAAGTTTGCTTAGGTGATTAATTGAGTACGAACTAAATAATGCCGATGCGTCAGCAGGAAATGCGAAAATAAAGTAGAGACGTTCCGGTGGAACGTCTGTGTTCCACCGGAACGTCTGTGTTCCACCGGAACGTCTGTGTTCCACCGGAACGTCTGTGTTCCACCGGAACGTCTCTACAATACGTGTGATTTACCAAAAATGATATAAAAGATAAATGTCCAAATATGACAAAATATATGCAATTGTCCGCCAAATACCTTCATCTAAGGTAGCAACTTACGGACAAATAGCAGATTTGGCTCACTTGTACGGAAAAGCGCGTTTAGTTGGATATGCTCTCTATCAAGTTGATATAAGTTTATCAGATATACCTTGGCATCGAGTGATTAATGCCAAAGGGGAGATATCCCACTCAATGCAGCGAAATGGCACAGATTACAAACAGCGATCGCTTCTTGAAGAAGAAGGAATAAAATTTAACCCTGAAGGAAAAATCAATTTGCGTGAGTATCTGTGGCAACCTGAAGATCCTGAAATTTTCATGGATTCGTAGTCAGCGGGCACGCAGAACAGGGGGTCTCATAGACGTGAAAATTAAATATGCGTTGTCCAAAACCCCAAGAGACTACCAAGTGCTACGTCTCTACATTAGACATCTGTTGGAAATTAATTATGCGTTAACCGAAACCCTTGTAGAGACGCGATCGTCCGAAGTCTCTACATTCTTTTCTGGAGATGTCTATTGATTAACATCTAAGAGTGATTTTTCCTTAGCATCAACATTATCTGCATAATCAGACATAGAAACAAAATTATCTGCCGCATCTTTAATAAAACCAGCTACAGGTACAGCAATCAGCAATCCCAACAACCCACCAATATAAGTTCCTACTAGCAAAGAAACTAACACCCAGATTGGTCTAAGTCCTGTGAAACTACCTAAAATACGGGGAGCGATCGCTTGGTCAATTAACTGGTCAACTACAACAGATGCAGCTAAAACTTTTACTGCTAACCAAAAATCATGTGACGCTATGATTAAAGTTATCACCGCAAGACTTACCACATCACCAAAAGGAATTAAACTCAAAATTCCCACTCCCAAACCAAAGAGTAAAGCAAAGGGAACTTTGAGAAGCAAAAACACTATTGTCAGTGAAACTCCCATCAGCAAAGCCAAAGCTAGCTGACCAATCAAATAATTTTGAAAATTTTTCTGAATCGACTGCCTTACCTTCTGACCAAAACTCCAAGGTAACTTTTGAAATATTCCATCCCATATTCTCTTGCCATCAGCTAAAAGGTAAAAAGTCAGCACTATTGTAATTAATGCCTCAGAAATACTATCAAAAGTTTCTATGACAATGCTAAAAACTTTATCTCCTAAAAACTCCAACTCGTTAGGCAATCGGTCTGTTATTTGCGTAAATATTTGACTAAAATTTACTTTAAAACTGTGATTTATAGCCCAATCATTTAAAATCTGGAGTTTTTGCTCATTAGAATCAATCCATTGCGGAAGCTGTTTAACCATTTCGTGAAACTGCTCTAATACAATGGGAAGCAAAATAAGACCCAAACCAGCTAAAATTATAATAGTTGAGAAAAAAACTAATGCGATCGCATAGCCACGCTTAACTCCACGTTCCTCAAGAATTGAAACGGGGTAATTCAAAATGAATGCTAGCAAAGTTGCCAAAATAAAAGTTGTCACCAAAGGTTGAAAATATTCAAAAAATCGAAATACTAGCCAACCATTGAGAAAGATTAAAGGAAATATCAGCGTTATAATTAACCATTTAATTAATTGATTGAGTGAAACAGTCATAATTAATTTCAAATTACCAGATTTAGGATGAGCAATGCTCATCCTACAAATTTTAGGATATAAAAGCACAGATAATTATTGAGTTTGCTCACATTTTCGCCCTCAGGCGCTTTAGCCACTGGCTCACAGACAAAACCCGCCTACGCAGGTTAGGAAACCATTGATTTTGTAGTCCGCTTCGCCCTCAGGCGCTTTAGCCTGAGGCTACAAATACAAAGCAGGCACACGCAGGCTTCAAAACGCTAGATTTTTCTAGTCCGCGCAGGCGGACTTCGTTCGTTTAGCCGCGACTTCTAGTCGTCAGGGCTTTATCTTACTTTTGTTTAGACGTTCCTTTCGTAACGTCTCTACGACGGTTACGATATTTTTATTACTGTTAATTAAACGGACATGATATTATACTTATTTCAAAGCTGAAAATTGCTCATCATTTATCCGTCCAGCTTGATACAGCGTTTGTGTAATTTCGGAAATAGTTAAAACTGCATGACCTTGATAACCATTTTCTCGTAATCTGTCTTTTACGCCATGTTCGTGGTCAATAAAAACTACAATATCATTCACATTTAATCCTGCCGATTTTAACTTTTCAGCCCCTTCCATAACACTTTTACCGCTGATGAGAATATCATCAACTACCGCAACTGTTTCCCCAGGATGAAAATCACCCTCAATTACTCTGCGGGTTCCGTGTGCTTTCACTTCTTTACGGGGAAAAATCATCGGACATTGAAGACGCAAAGATAAACCAGTAGCTGTAGGCAAAGAACCGTAGGGAATACCTGCTATTCTATCAAAATTTAGCTTGACCAAAATTTCTTCATAAGCAATAATAACTTGATTAAAAACTTGCGGATTAGAAATTATTTTGCGTAAATCGACGTAATAAGGAAATGTGGCTCCCGATGCTTGGACAAAGTTGCCAAACATAATACAGCCAATATCATAAAGTTGCAAAATTAAATCTTGTTGCGGATGTTGATCCAAAAAACAAACATCTGGCAACCATAGAGAACAGCTAGAAACATCTTGGATAATTTCAGCTTTTACTTGATTAATTTGGGCATTTAAAGACTGAACTTCTTGAGATAATTCTGTTGAACTCAACATATCTTGAGGAACCGGAATCAGCAAACCGTCACCATTCTTATTCAAACCAGCCGCTAAGACTTGATTAAGGTTGCCACCTTCTGCCCAGATACTACGAGCCATGATAATTCGTTCTGGCGCATCGGCTCGAATCCGGGCGAAAATATCAGGCTTTGTTGTTCCCACTTCTAAACATAATTGTTCTGGAGTACCCCAATTTTTTGATTCTTTTACTACTTGTAAATAAAAGGGTGTTTCCGCTGTCGGAAACTGCTGTAAAGATTGTGCGGATGAATTAGAAGTACAACACAAAACAAATACCGCCTTACCAGCATAAACCAAAAACGGTGCGACATTATCTTGTCCGGCATAGGGACTGAGAGTGATTGCATCCACATTCCATTCACTAAACACAGTGCGGGCGAAAATTGTGCTGGTATTTAAGTCACTGTGTTTTGCATCTAAAATAACTGGAATGTGAGGGGGGATAGAGAATAAAGTTTTTTGCAGCAATTCCAAACCAGGAATCCCCAAAGCTTGATAAAAGCCGAGTGTCGGTTTATAAACGCAAACTTGTTCGGCTGTTTCGGCAATAATAAATTGCAACCAATCCGACAAACTAGAGATAATATCACTAGAAGCGTAGCGAGCAGGCATCATCTCTGGATTGGGATCAAGCCCGACAAATAGTAAGCTTTGATTTTGGGCGATCGCCTGACTCAATTTATCAAAAAAATTCATATTAAATATTTAAAACATCATACAAAAACTAAGTTATGAGTTATAAATTCATAACTCATAACTCATAACTCATAACTCATAACTTTCTACAACCCTCCATACCATTCATAACCCTGGTCTTCCCAGTAACCCTTCATCCGTGGCAAATCACTAATCAAAGTAACCTGAGTCACCCACTTACTCTGCTTATAACCAAGTTTAACTGGCGAAGCTAAACGCAAGGGGGCACCATTATCAACTGGCAAAGGTTCACCATTTTTCTGATAAGCTAATAAAGTTTGGGGATGCAATACTGATGCAATATCCCAACTTTCGTAATAGCCATCAGCAGATTTAAAGTAAGCAAATTTGACATTTGCTTTCGGTTGGGCAAGAGCGACAATTTCCCGCAGACGTATACCACCCCATTGCACAATCGCTGACCAACCTTCAACACAAATATGACGAATAATCATTGAAGTCAGTGGCAAAGCCTGAATATCTGTCATACTCAAGTTGAGAGGATTTTTGACATCGCCATCAACAATTAAGCGAAATTTTGCCTGGTCAATAATTGGAGTATCTTGGAAAGTATTAATTAGCAAATCAGAAGGTTTAATATCACTCTTGGAGAATTCCGGTACAGGCTTTTGGGGATTAAATAATAATGTTTCTACCTTTTGATTCAACGGTTCAGAAAGGTTATTCACAACATCACTAAATAGCGGTGTGCCGCAACCGCTAAGAAGAAAACCCATGCCAGAAATGCCGGAAACTTGTAAAAATCTCCGACGTGTTAATTGAGAATTAGGTACGCGAATTAAATTCATCAAATTATTCCTTTGTTATTTGTCTGAAGAACCGTCTATTTATCCCTTCACCACTACCAAAACATCGATTCAGTCAACTGTTCACCTCCAGCTTTGCGCCCTAACTTTCGATGAATTAATACAAACAGGATAACACTTGGTACTGAAGAAAAGTGAACAATTCTTAATGCTTCCCAACTGCCAAATGCATCAACAATCCAGGGAAATTGAGCAGGTTTATACATGCCTATTCCTGTAAATAAAGCCAGCAGTAAGATGGGAATAATAGCTGTATAAACCATGCGATGCCAAGCATAATTTAAACGCTTTGAGTTTTGAGTTTTTTGTAATGCTTTGATATCATTTATATTTACAAACCGATGTTGCCAGCGTCGGGTAATTAAAACATAAATTCCATACCACAATAGATTCAACGAAAATAACCACATTGCCGCAAAATGCCAATGTCTGCCTCCCGCAAGCCAACCTCCCAAAGTAAATATGGGAGGAATTTGTAAACCTCCACGTCCGCCAAAAACAGGGTTAGCGTTGTAAATTTGTAGCCCACTAGTGAGCATGATAAATAAACTAATGATATTACAAGAGTGGAAAATCTTGGCACCTATTGCTTGGGTTGGCAACTTGCGACTTTTAGGGGGAACTGTCGAATCCATAGATATTTATTGTTAAGAAGAGGTAAAGGGATAAATATTTGATTGTGTGTATTAAGCATTACTCAGCAAATTTGCCCCTGGATAATGCTCGCGATGCTTTTTCCATCCTACCGTTGAGGGGAGTAGTGTGCGACTAATTTTTAACCATTACAATTCTTGTTGATGGGTTGTGAAAGTTTGCCGCTCTATAAAACTTATACAATCTTGGACAAAGCGCCAAGATGAGGTTTACTTCCTGCTTCAACCGGTCTAGAGCGGCAGATCCCGTCCACAGGCTTCTACAGCAGAGCTTGCCGCAGTTTCCGAATAACTAAAAATGTTTATCGAAGCATTCAAATCGCGATCAATAGAGATGCCACAGCTAGGACAGTCATAAGTCCTTAATCGTAATGGCATCCTTTGACGATGACCGCAGTTACTACAAAGTTGACTAGATGGATAAAACCTATCGATAACAACAACTTTGCTACCATACCATTCGGTTTTGTACTCCAATTGCCTTCTAAATTCATAAAATCCCGAATCAGCAATTGCACCAGCTAACTTGTGGTTTTTCAACATACCTGACACATTTAAGTTCTCAATCACAATCTCACCGTGGTTTTTAGTAAGATGTGATGTTAACTTGTGCGTAGCATCGTTACGAATATTGGCGATGCGAGCATGAAGCTTGGCTATTTTTTGTTTGGTTTTCTGGCGATTCTTCCCAAATTGTGTTTGCCTGGATAGCTTGCGTTGTAGAACATAAAGCTTTGTTTTATTAGTGCGGTAAGGTTTTAGTGCTGGATAAATAGTGCCATCACTCAACGTTGCCAGCACTTTGATACCCAAATCTACACCAACACGCCCAAGCTTTTTGTCGGTAATTAATTGTTCTGCTTCAATTTTGAAAGCAATATACCATTCTCCTGCTTTGCGACTAATATTTACAGATTTAATTTTTTGATCGGCAACAGTCTCATGTAAACGGATTAAACCAATACGAGGTAACTGGATAAATCCATTTTTAATGGCAATAGCTCCATCCAGATAGAAATGGTCGTTGACAAATTTCTTCTTTCGTTTAGGTGTGCCACTACCTTTAACTTTCAAGTGGCGTTTCCAAGCATTATCTAAATCTCTGAGCGCTTGTTGCGGAGCGCACTTTGAGGAGTTATAAAACCATTTCTGTTCTGGTTTTACCTCGGCATTTAACTTCTTGTGAAGGTCAATTGCTGATGGGAATTTTGGTAAAGATTCCCCCCGCTCCTTAGCAATACTTCTAGCCTCAATTGCTTGGAAGCATTGCTGTAGTCCCCAGTTATATGCAAAACGAGCGCAGCCAGCATGTTGAGCTAGTAAAGAACGTTGCTTGTTATTCGGATTGAGCTTAGTTTTAAATCCTTTGAGCAGCATTTTTTAATCTTGCACTTTTGAAAACAGTTAAATTTTTGACATCTAGTCGCTGAGGATAGGTAAATGTTCAAGATTGAGGGAGATTGTCTAATTATTTTACTTCAGTCTAATACCCTACAGAAATACGCTTCCTTGAAATTGAGCGATTAATCGCTCACCCTGGGGGTTCAGAAGTCGCTCATGACTTGTTAATCTTTGGCAGTAACCCAATAAAAGTTACCTGCACCACTAACAAATAAACTATATAATCAGAGATGATTCTAGTGAGCTATTAAGGATAAACTCTTAAATTTGCCGTTTAAAAATCACCATATCAGTACCGACAACGGGGTTACGCGCTACTAATTTATCTTGAGAGTCGGTAATTTCCAAATGGCTGAAATCCAGTTCCTTCGTGCGTTGGAAAATATCGGCGGCTAGTTTGTCTTGTTGAGATTCTTTCAAAGTGTACCAATCGTCACTAATAGTTACAGTGAGATTGCTGGTGCTAAAGTTGGCTTGTATAGATTTTATGAGACTGGAGGCAAAGCGATCGCTAATTTCTCCTACTTGATTTTGAATCGCTGCAATCAATTGTTGTTCTGGTGTTAATTCTAATATTGGTTCTGGTGTCGGTGTCGGTGTCGGTGTCGGTTCCGGTTCCGGTGGAGGAATTTCGGCTGATGGGGGCGTAATTTCTACTGGTGGCTGCGGTTCTGGTATGATTTCTACTGGTAGCGTAGTTATAGTTGGAGATGGTGTTTCTTCGGTTGGGGGAACAGTTGCCACTTCAGCAGGTTTATTATTTACCACCGTTGAAGTAGTCCAAATCAAAATTACCGAAATTGCAGCAATGATACCAGTCAAAGCTGTATTTGACAGCTTTGCTGACAAATTCTCTGGTAACAAAGAGCGAATTTTGGCTAAAATTCCACCCCAGAAACTAGGAGTTTGCTTAGTACCCAGTGCGGGTTCTGTCTCCAGTTTTTCCACGGCACCTTCTAAAGCACCAATTGTTCGGTGCAGAAGTTTGATAGTTTGCGCTTTCCAAAATGGTTGCATTTGAGTTCGTCGCTGTCTGGATGACGATTGACTCGGTTGAGGTTCTGGTTTCGGGTTGTCTTGTGACATGAAAGTTTCCTGACGTTACAGCACGGTGCGGATCAAAGGGGATAAATTCTTATCGATAGTGTGTCTTCAGCCTTAATGTATCACCCTCTCTCTTTCGCCAGTTCGACGGAATGCAAACCGTTCCGTCGAACTGGACTCACTTGATGAGTTCTGATAATTGCTTCATTTGAAATTGAGTTAACTATGAGCCTAAAACGCCGACAATTTTTATTATTCTCTAGTTTGAGTGCGTTGGCGACAGCCACTCCCTACAGGAGTATCGCAGCAGTCGTTTATGCTGGTAAAAGCTTTAGTCGTCAGATTAACCCCAAATTTGCGAAAAAAGACTTATTATTACGTTTTGTTTCTGTAGCAGATACGGGAACTGGTGCAAAAGGACAATATGATGTCGCTCAAGCTATGACGAATTATCACAGCAAAAATCCCTACGATTTAATCGTTTTGGCTGGAGATAACATCTATACTAATGGCGAAATCGAAAAAATCGGCGAAGTCTTTGAGCGTCCCTATGCATCTTTGCTTAAACAAAACGTCAAATTTCAAGCTTGTTTAGGCAATCATGATATTCGCACGGCAAATGGCGAAAAGCAACTTAAATATGCCGGCTTTAATATGAAAGGACGCTACTACACTTTTAGTCGTGGACTTGTGCAATTTTTCGCGTTGGATACCAACGACAATGCAGACTGGAAAAACCAGCTTTCTTGGTTAGAGCAAGAATTAAGTCGCTCTCAAGCAACTTGGAAAGTAGTCTTTGGTCATCATCCAATTTATGCGTCAGGTGTTTATGGAAGTAATCCAGCTTTTATTCAAACCTTCACTCCCCTCTTCCAAAAATACAGCGTTCAGCTTTATATCAACGGTCACGAACACCATTATGAGCGTACTCGTGCGATTAATGGAACAACTTATATAATTTGTGGTGCTGGTGCAGGTAATCGTCCTGTAGGCAAAAACAAATGGACTGAATATTCTACCAGCAATTTGAGTTTTGCGGCATATGAAGTATATGCAGATAAAATAGAAGTTAGCGCGATCGGCATTGATAACCGCGTTTTTGATCGAGGAGTTATTCCTCTAAAATCAACATAATTATTTACCGTGTATGCAGATAAATTAAGATATTCCACCCCAAGGGGGTTGATATGACTAGCACATTGAATAGAGAAGAATACATTAAGCTGCTTGCCGAAACTTTGCCACGAGTCATTGATAGCGTTGAAGAGTATAAGCGTTTATTAAATGAGGTAGAAAAACTCATGGATTTGGGCGAAAACTTGACAGCAGAACAAGTTGAAGTGTTACAGTTGTTAGTAACAGTAATTGAACAGTATGAAAAGAAACACTATCAATTGAAAGCTGCAACTCCTCATGATGTATTGCATGAATTGATACTGGCACGAGATTTAAAACAAAAAGACTTAGTAGAAATTTTTGGTTCGTCGGGATTTACTTCAGAAGTGATAAATGGAAAAAGACTCTTTCAAGCCAAAGCATTAGGAACCTTCTTTCATGTATCACCTGCGCTATTTTTGTAAGTGAAAAAATAGGGGCAACTTTATGAAAAAGTTGCCCCGAAAAATCAAAATTGTCTATTCGACATCTCCGGATAAGAATGTAGAGACGCGACCGGTCGCGTCTCTACAAGGGTTCTGGTTAACACATAATAAGCATAGCGGTCGATGTCTATTCGACTCGTTGTAACTGTGCTACTCTGGGGTCGATTATTTTTTGACCGAGAGTGGTGAATTTAATTGCTACAGAGACTTTATTACCTGAACCAAAAACATGGGTGATTTCACCGATGCCAAAACTTTTATGCAAGACGCGATCGCCTACTTGCCAATTTTGTATATTTTGTTGCTTTCCAGAGGACACAGAAGCCGTTTTAGTGACAGTTTGCTTCATCTGATGAGCACTGGTGAGTAATTCTTCTGGTAATTCGTTGAGAAACTGCGATCGCACTGCTGGTTCTCTACTTCCATATAACCGACGTTCGCGAGCATGTGATAAATATAACCGCTCCTGAGCGCGAGTAATACCCACATAACACAAGCGACGTTCTTCTTCTAAAGCTGTTGGATTATCTAAAGAACGATAGTTAGGAAATAATCCTTGTTCTAACCCCACCAAAAACACAACGGGAAACTCTAATCCTTTAGAAGAATGTAAAGTCATCAAAGAAACCGCTGATTGTCCTTCTTTTAAGTTATCCAAATCCGAACTCAGGGAAGTACTTTCCAAAAAAGCACCTAAAGAAACATCTTCGTTTTCTTCTTCAAATTGCAGCACTGCGTTATAAAGTTCTTTAACGTTTTGAATGCGGTTGTCAGCTTCTTCTGTACCTTGATTTTGCAAATCTTGGACGTAACCTGAAGCTTCTAGCAATTGTTGTACAACCTCGGAAACGGGAACTGTGCTGATTTGTTCTTGGGATTTACGAATCATTTGAGCAAAGTTATTTACAGCTTTCGCAGAACGTCCAGCTAATGTATTAACTGATGTCTCATCGATGAGTATTTCCCACAGTGTTGTCCCTAATTGTTGAGCAGCGTTAGTCAAAGCGTCTATGGTAGCTTTACCAATACCGCGTCTAGGAGTGTTGATGACTCGTAACAAACTCAGAGTATCAGCCGGATTAGCGATCGCCTTTAAATAACTTAATACATCTTTAATTTCTTTGCGATCGTAAAATTTCAATCCTCCAACAATTGTATAAGGAATTCCCGTTCGCACTAAAGATTCTTCAAAAGGACGAGATTGAGCATTAGTGCGATAAAGTATCGCAAAGTTACCCCAATTAACTTCGGGATTTTGCCTTTCTAAAGTGCGAATTTGATTAATTACAAATTCAGCTTCAGCGATTTCATCATCTGCTTTGTGACAATAAATCTTTTCACCAGTTCCCCGTGTCGGTTTGAGAATTTTATCAATTCGTTGGGTGTTATTTTCTATTAGTTGGTTAGCAGCTTCAAGAATATTTTCGCAAGAGCGATAATTTTCTTCTAACTTTACCATTGTGCGGGTATCATCGTCTGGCAAATTATCGCCAAAGTCTTCCTGAAACTCTAATAATATGGTAAAATCAGCCATTCTAAAAGAATAAATTGATTGGTCAGCATCACCGACAACCAAAACAGAGCGATCGCTCCAATTCCAGTTATTTTTGCTATCTTCGCCGTTAGTTACCAACAAACGAATTAGGTCGTACTGAGTGCGGTTAGTATCTTGATATTCATCTACAAGAATATGGCAGAATTTCCGATGCCAATAATTTAATACTTGTTCGTTTTGCTGAAACAGTTTGACAGGAATTAAAATCAAATCATCAAAATCAAGCGCGTTGTTTTGCGCTAATTTATCTTGATAGCAATTATAAACTTCAGTTACTACTCTTCCCCAATATTTAGGGTTCTCTCGTTCAAATTCTTGAGGTGATAAACCTTTATTTTTCGCGTTACTAATTGCGTAACGTACCGAACGCGGTTCAAATTTCTTATCGTCTAAATTTAACTGCTTCGTGACGATTTCTTTGACAATGCTTTGAGAATCAGAATCATCAAAAATGGAAAAATTGCGATTCCAACGTCGTCCTTTATCGTCTTGATATTTTTCGATATCAAAGCGGAGAATGCGAGAAAATAAACTGTGGAAAGTTCCACACCACAAATCTTTGATATAAATGCGATAAACTTTTGACTTCAGTTGACTTTGTTGATATTCTGTCAACAAATCAAAACGTTCACCATGTTCTGACATCGCTAATTGTTCAGCAAAAAGCTTTTGAATCCGGTCTTTCATTTCCCGTGCGGCTTTGTTAGTGAAAGTAACCGCTAGGATATTTTCTGGATCGACACGGTGTTTGAGAATCAGGTTAGCAATGCGATAAGTCAGCGCTCGTGTTTTACCCGAACCGGCGCCAGCAACAACTAGCAGCGGACCACAAAAGTGTTCGACGGCTTGACGTTGGGATGGGTTCAGGTGGCTGAGAAAATCAATTTTTGTTGTCATGGGTGTGAGGAGTGCGTATGACTAGGATACAGTCGCAGCATCTCCTACTTGAGAATCGCTGCTATACAATTGGTATTTTAGCAGCGTCTCCCTCACCTTTTTGCTCCTCCCGGATTCGGTGCAATAGTTTTTTGCTAAGGAGGAAAGCGGATAATTTAGGAATGAGCGCAAAAATTCTCTCTCTTCCTCATTAGACAACCTATTTGGAAATGACGTAGAGACGTTACATGTAACGTCTCTACACAAGAATTTCGGGCAACGCATAATTATTATTAAACTCCTATGTCTATTGCTCCGTGAACTCTGTATTCTCTGCGTCTACGTTTAATTCAGAGAATCAAAGCAGCTTTTAGTTACTTTTTTCGCATAATGAATTGAGATACACTAAATCTCCACATTAAGGTAGCAACTTTCCGGATTTGTTTATTGTGTTGCGTAAATAGCGAATAATTCGAGACAAATCCCTATTTTCATAATTTTATTTGTCAACAGGTAAATTGCCTGAGTACTATTCAGAACTTATGAGTTGACAAAAATATGATTATGTAATTTAGACTTATTAAATTCCTTCTTTAATTAAATGCACTTGCAACACTTTATACTGGTGATTGCTAGTAGTTTACCAAAGGAAGTTTGATGGAAAGTTCGTAGTAAGGGCTTCAGCCCTTGTAATTGAGCGATAAATCGCTCACTACGAACCACGCAAACATTGAGGGTCACTCAGCCGAAGCTAGTGGGGCATCTACTTGGCTGTTATCGTGCGATCGCACGATAGGGGGTCCTTGGTCAGATGCAATTGCTGACCGCGACGCCGCATTAGTTCAACAAAAAAACGGCGTGCCAAGGCATCAGTGCGGTCGAAGCGATCGCAAGCAATTACCCAGGGAGAACTATCAAAACGTTGATGCCAAGTAGTCAAAAGGTCGATGACTCTGCTTTCCTAGCTGTTGAAGAGCGCTTCTCGTTTGAGGTGCAATACCCTTGAGGATTTTTCTCAACTGGCACTTTTGCACCTGAAATTATTTTATTCCCGATCAATAAGTGGCAGACGTACAGTAAAAACAGTACCAACTCCCGGCTCACTTTTCACAGTAATTTCACCACCCATCATCAAGCAAAAATGGCGACTAATTGCCAATCCTAATCCAGTACCACCATACTTTTTCGTCGTTGAAGTATCCCCTTGAATAAACGATTGAAATAATTGCCCCTGTTGAATTTCATTCATCCCGATACCTGTATCAGCAACGATAAAAGTAATCATGCCCAAAGGTGCGTATGGGAATAAATGTTCCTTATCTCTTTTAATTGCCAGCGTCACCTTGCCGTTAGTGGTAAACTTTGCAGCATTACTCAGCAAGTTTAACAGCACTTGCCGTAGCCTAGTTTGATCGGCGTACATTGTGCCAAGTTCGCGACTATAATCAAGTTCTAAAATATTGCCATTTTTTTCTACCGCCGGCTTGACTGTTGAGACAACGTTATTAATCAGCGTTGCGATTTCAAACGTCTCAGGATAAAGAGTCATTTTCCCGGCTTCTATTTTTGATAAGTCGAGGATATCGTTAATTAGTTCGAGTAAATGTCTGCCTGCTGAGTTGATTGTTTCCAAATCTGTGATAAAATCTACATTTACACCTAAATCAACCGCATCATCTTGCAAAAGTTGGCTTAAACCGATCACAGCATTCAGCGGTGTGCGTAACTCGTGACTCACATTTGCCAAAAATTGGCTTTTTGCCTTGCTAGCAGCTTCTGCGAGTTCTTTAGCTTGTTGTAGTTGTTTAGTCCGCACAGATACTCGCTCAATCAAATGATTGAGAGATTTAGCTAACAAGCCAATTTCATCTTCAGTGGTGATGGGAGCGCGTAAATCGAAATTAGATTTTCTGGCTACCTGTTCAGCGACTTGAGTGACAGTAATTACAGGAAGAGCGATCGCTCTGGAAGTTCGCCATGCGACAATAGCGGCGATCGCTACTGACACTAACATGCTGAGGATAACAATAAATCTCTCAACTATTTTCGTCTGCTCGACATCTTCTGTGCTTTTATCCTCTTTATCTTGGGCAATTTGCAAGATGTCAGTCAATGTTTGAGAAAGCTGATCTAGCCGTGCGGCTTTTTCACCACGCATAACTACCAACAATTTTTCTCTGGCTGTAGAGAGTTCCTTTGGTTGCACTTGCGGCTTGTCAATTTGCTGCAAAATTGGCTCTATTTCCCCAACATATGCATCTAAGCTAATCGTGTAATTCTGCAATAAAGCCTGCAAACTTGTCTGACTTGAAGCTAATTTCTTCGGTTTGCTTTCTATAAAGCTGACAATTTTTGGCTTTAATCTCTTTGCTTTGTCCACACTCTGGAGAAATTTCTTGTTTGTGGCAACTAATCGTTCTTTTTCTCCCACTACAGCAACCAAATTTGTGCTGTATAATTGCGCTTCTACTACCGCATCTTGATAATCAGACAGTAGTTGTCCTTGGTAGTGAGCTTGATTTAATTGGATAATTCCTTGTCCCCGATAGGAATTAGCGATTACCAATCCGGTAAGCGAGCCGAAAAAGCCAATGCCAATTGCCAGAAAGTACCCATAGCCAATTTTTTGATGGATGCGCCATGAGCTTGCTTTAAGTTTCCCTCTTGAGGGAAATTCTATAGTAGGGAGTTCATCCATCGATGGCTCTTCGGCTGACACTGTTTTACTTGATAAATTACTGTCAATAGCTGATTGCAGCAAGATAAACGACAGTATGCTGCATCTCTAGCCTAATATAGCCTAACGCCAGTTCTACGCCTACGCTCAGAAAACAGCAAACTACATAAATTCATTTGCTCATCACGAGTCAAGGGTCATTAGTCAAGCTTGTGCCAATTGTACAGGAAAGCTCTGCCGAGAGAAGCAATAGGAGCGTTTAATAGTCAGTAGTCAAAAACCGTTTATAAATCCACTGCCCCCATTAATCTGATTGGCGAAAAAACATCAAAGCGATCGCGCATCAAGTCAATAATAATAAGGGCACGGGCAAGTATACAACTTACCCATACCCTTAAAGCGAACTTACACTTACTTGGTAGTCATGGATAGCGCTTATTCCCACTCTCTAAGTGAGTGCCTTCGACATCACCTGAGAAAGTGAACTATTTGCAGCTTGCTTCAACAATTCTGCCTTGTCGGTACGTTCCCAAGGCAAATCTAAATCAGTCCGTCCCAAATGACCGTAAGCCGCGATGTCCTGATAAAAACGTCCGCCTCGTTCACTTGGTAGGTTGCGTAAGTTGAAGCTATGGATAATCCCCAAAGGACGCAGTTCAAAGTGCTCTTTGACTAATTCCAGCAAAATTTCGTCATCTACTTTCCCTGTACCAAAGGTATCCACATAAATGCTTGTCGGTCGTGCTACGCCGATCGCATAACTCAACTGGACTTCACATTTTTCTGCCAATTCTGCGGCAACAATATTTTTTGCCACATAGCGACAAGCATAAGCAGCACTGCGGTCTACTTTCGTGGGATCCTTACCAGAGAAGGCGCCACCACCATGACGCGAGTAACCACCGTAGGTATCAACGATGATTTTGCGTCCAGTCAAGCCGGAGTCACCTTGAGGACCACCAACAACAAATTTACCGGTGGGGTTGACTAAAAAGCGTGTTTCCTCATCCGGCTTAATATTGATGTCGCTAAAAACAGGTTCGACTACTGCTGTCCAGAGGTCTTCTTTAATTTTGGCTTGTACCGCAGCTTCATCGGTGATTTCCCCAATAGTGGCTGTATGTTGGGTGGAAATCAAAATAGTGTCAATACCTACTGGGCGTCCGTCTTCGTAGACGATGGTGACTTGGGTTTTGCCATCAGGACGCAGGTAAGGTAAATCCCCTGTTTTGCGGACTGCTGCCAATCGGCGAGCAATGCGGTGTGCCAAACTAATAGGCAGAGGCATCAGTTCTGGGGTTTCGTTGCAAGCGAAGCCGAACATGAGACCTTGGTCCCCAGCACCAGTTTTATCGAATAGTTCATCACTATTCTCTTCACGGGTTTCTTGGGCGGTATTTACGCCTTGAGCAATGTCAGGCGATTGTTCGTCCAATGCGATTAAGATGCTGGCGCTGTTGGCAGAAAAGCCGTTATCGGCATCGGTATAACCAATTTCGGCAATTTTATTTCTAGCGAGATTGACGTAATTAACGTTGGCTTTGGTCGTTATTTCACCAGTGATTAACACTAAGCCAGTGTTGACCACAACCTCAGCAGCAACACGGCTACTAGGGTCTTGTGCTAGTAGAGCATCCAGAATCGTATCAGAAATCTGATCGCAGATTTTATCTGGATGACCTTCGGTAACAGACTCGGAGGTAAATAAATAGCGACGAGACAAAGGCAAGTCCTCCTGTGATTGTGCGAATGAACTAAGTGCAAGCATTTAGTTCAGCTACTAATTTATGAAATCATAACAATATTTCTACTATTAGCAGTTAGTGTTTCTTTTATCTTCATGAAAACACTAAATCTCTGGTAATCTCTTTAATATAAATAAAAATTATGTTACTTCTATTCAAGTTAAAATACTGATTTTTAGCAAAAAATAGGGGCTGCACTCATGCACTCATGCACCCCCAAAAGCTTGGACACAAAGATTGCTGCTTTTATACCTGAGCTGTTGCTAGCTTTGCTTCTTTAGCTGTCAATCGCTCATAAGCGGCACGCATTTTCAAACCCGTAAGTACTTGGAATAAACCAGTACCATTATTGGAACCAGGATACTCACGATGCTGGAGTAGCAGGTGAGTCATTTCACCCTCGTATTTGGTAGATGTTTTGCTTAGGTGAGTTTCGATGTAAATGACTTCTTCTAAGTTGTCAAATTGACCATCTACTTCTAGTACGGAGACGTAACGACCGTAGTAAACATCTGAACC
Organism: Plectonema radiosum NIES-515; assembly: GCF_025753815.1. GTDB lineage: Bacteria > Cyanobacteriota > Cyanobacteriia > Cyanobacteriales > Nostocaceae > Hassallia > Hassallia radiosum_A. The sequence continues at coordinate 30,668 of NZ_JAOWRF010000153.1, forward strand.
GTAGTATAGTTGCATACCTGGATATGAACAGGTAAGCTTACGTCCGCAAGGAGTCCACTGGATGCTTGATCCTTCATCGAATAGGTAACTTGGCTCAAAGCCTTGCTTATCTTCGCGTTGAAGCATACGTACCCGCAGTACTTTGCGTTCTTTGTCTTCTTTAATTAGATTGGTCGGTAATACCTGGAGAACTATATCAGCAAATTCTCTTTGGGGTTCGATGAACTTCTCAAAGTCAGGTTTGCGGGAATTAATTTGCGCTAAGACATCTTCGTAGCGATGACCGCGTTCAGCCATGTCACGCTGAATTTTCCAGGCGATTTTAACTTCATCGCTGATGTCGAAGTATACGCTAAAGTCAATCAGCGATCGCACTCGCTCGTCATATAACGGATGCAACCCTTCAATCACTAGAATGTGATTCGGCTCTATCCTTTCTGGGGGATCGAGCAAACCTGTTTCGTGGTTGTAAATCGGCTTCTCAATTGCTAACCCAGCTTTGAGCGCTTTGATTTGCTCATACATCAGGTCAAAATTGTTTGCTCTCGGGTCAAGTGCTGTTATCCCTGTTTCTTTGCGCTGTTTGCGATCCAGGCAATGATAGTCATCCAAGCAGATAACTGTCATTAATTCTTCACCAAACAAATCTATTAAACGACGCAAAAATGTCGATTTCCCGCATCCTGAGTCTCCAGCTACTCCAATCAATACCACGCGTTCCGGCTTATTTGTCATAAATCTCCTCTAAATGCTAAAGATGTGTTAATGAATCAATAATTTTTTCACACAGCAGATTTTATGCTAGGAGTTTACCCATGATGGTTTGTCCTGCGTTATTTCTATCCTGCAATTGCATGAAGTATCTAACGGGTATACAGCAAACTACTCGTTACCCGTCGTATAATTCTGCTTTTTAGCAGGTAAGTATTTAATCCTAGTGATTATTTTGATTCTAACAGAAGGGGTTATTCTATACAATACTTGATGTCAATAAGAATCTTTGACTCAATCGACCATGCCAATAATAGATCAGCAGATTTGAAAATAACCTTGACAAAGGCACATTATTGGCGTGGCAAGGGGGGATCGTTCCTTGTGAGTTAATGGTTTAAGAACATTTAAGTATAATCTTATCGCCTTGATAATGTTTGTATAAATTTTTTTTGATCGGGTGAGTTAATAGGAATGCGATCGCTCATTAGCATAGATATTTCAAGCAAGAATATATCCAAGGAAAGAGCTAGTAAGTTGAATAATGTATAAAGTCTGAGCTTTGTACCCTGGCACTAAATAGAGGTTGACAGAAGTTTCACATCAGGGTGAAACTTAATTGTAGTTGTCGAGCAAAAACTTGGCATCGAGGGATGGCGCTATCTTGAAAAGAGATAGAAAATATAGGAGTGTGGTAGCAACCGTAGATAATTATTGGCAAAAAAGCGGAACAAGACATCTATTGTGGCAAACTAACTACATTATGTCAGAGCACAAGCCCCGCCCTTTGAATTTCTGCGATCGCGCAGACACTATGAAATCAGGTTTGCCTAAATCTGAATGTTTGTAGCAGCGTCCTAGTCGTGTAAATAGGCATGACAGAGGAATAAATGCATTTATCTCATATTTTGATTGAATGCAGGAGACTGCCAAAATCGGAGATATAAAACTAATCATCAGAACACCTTCCGTGATTGGTACTCACCGATATAAACTAACTTGATGGGGGCAGCTGACGATCCGCTTAGGTATAAGTTATCTCCCTTTTAGGGGAAGAAGTTTGAGAAGAAAACATTAAATTGACTCATTATTAACATTCTCCAAAAGACATATCCTTTACCTTAGAAGGTGAACAGGTGTGCTTTTTTCCATGCCTGCATGTCTTTGGCGAGTGTACCTAGCAAGGCATTTGTTTATAATGCCACTTTTTCCAATTACAACGCCCGTATGAAACCGAAATCCGGTAAACTAAGACAGGCTTGTGGTGGGAAGGGTTTTTTTAGTAACGGTTAAGTAAATATCGGAGTGGTAGAACGAATGTACAATCTAGGTGCCCTTGAGGCTACTGCCAATGAAGAATCAGGTAGCCGCATCTTCCTCTATGAAGTGATGGGTCTGCGTCAGAGTGAAGAAACCGATCAAACGAACTACCCAATTCGTCAGAGTGGCAGTGTCTTCATCAGAGTGCCTTACAATCGCATGAATCAAGAAATGCGACGGCTCACTCGCTTAGGCGGCAAAATTGTTAGTATCCAACCAATAAATGCTATCGAGCTTAATGGTAAATCTCCATCTGAAAGTGTAGACGAAGTTATTAACAACGTCACTTCTGAAAGTGCAGAAAGCGTATTTGTTAACAACGCCACTGCTGATGAGACTGCTAACATTAAAGGAAATGGTCAAGCCACACCTGTAAAAGCTAATAGTGAAGTGAAAGGCTTCGGCAAATCACTACTCTCTGAGCAAGAACAGCCCAAAAAGGACAAAAAAGGCAACACCATGACTCAAGCGAAAGCCAAGCACGCTGATGTTCCCGTGAACACTTACCGTCCCAATGCTCCTTTTGTTGGGAAATGTATATCTAATGAACCGTTAGTTAAAGAAAACGGCATTGGTATTGTTCAGCATCTCAAGTTTGACCTTTCTGAAAGTAATTTGAAGTACATAGAAGGTCAAAGTATTGGTATTATCCCACCAGGGGTAGATAAGAACGGTAAGCCAGAAAAACTCAGACTATATTCGATCGCCTCGACTCGTCACGGCGATGATGTAGATGATAAAACAGTATCGTTGTGCGTCCGTCAGTTGGAGTACAAGCACCCAGAAACCAGCGAAACAGTTTACGGTGTTTGCTCAACTCACCTGTGTTTCCTCAAGCCAGGAGACGAAGTGAAAATCACCGGTCCTGTGGGTAAAGAAATGTTATTACCCGATGACACAGATGCCAAAGTGATCATGATGGCGACAGGAACCGGTATCGCACCAATGCGGGCTTATCTGTGGCGCATGTTCAAGGATGCAGAAAAAGCTGCTAACCAAGATTACCAGTTTAATGGATTCGCTTGGTTAATATTTGGCGTTCCCACAACTCCAAACCTTCTATACAAGGAAGAATTGGAAGAAATGGAACAAAAGTATCCAGAAAACTTCCGTCTAACTTGCGCGATCAGCCGCGAACAGAAAAACCCCCAAGGTGGGAGAATGTACATCCAAGACCGGGTGGCAGAACATGCGGATGAATTGTGGAAGCTGATTAAAGAAGAAAAAACTCATACATACATCTGCGGTTTGCGGGGTATGGAAGAAGGTATCGATGCGGCACTGACAGCAGCAGCTGCGAAGGAAGGTGTAACCTGGAGTGATTACCAAAAGCAAATCAAGAAAGCTGGTCGCTGGCACGTAGAAACCTATTAATGGAGTTAGGAGTTAGGAGTTAGGAGTTAGGAGTTAGGAGTTAGGAGTTAGGAGTTAGGAGTTAGGAGTTAGGAGTTAAAGCTCATAACTTATAACTCCTAACTTAGGACTCATAAAAACATAAAAGATTGTAGGTGGGGCAGATGCCTCACCTACAATTGTTATTGTTGGAATTTGGTATAAACTTTGTGGGTGTGAAGCTAGGAATACTAGGATTAGGGACGGTGGGGACGGGTACGGTGCAGTTGTTGCAAGATTTGAACGGACGTCACCCGTTGTTGCGAGAGATAGAAATACATCGGGTGGGAGTACGATCGCCCCAATTACCCCGTGCTGTAGAATTACCAAAAAATGTTTTGATAACAGATTTAGAATCAATTGTCAATGACCCGGCGGTAGATATTGTTGTGGAATTGATTGGTGGATTAGAGCCGGCGCGATCGCTTATCCTCAAAGCTATCCAAAATGGTAAGCATGTTGTCACCGCTAACAAAGCAGCGATCGCTCGTTTTGGTGATGAAATTTTCACAGCTGCCAATAAAGCCGGAGTATATGTAATGCTAGAAGCTGCTGTAGGTGGTGGTATTCCAGTAATTCAACCTTTGAAGCAATCTTTAAGTGTCAATCGCATTCACACCGTCACAGGCATCGTCAACGGTACAACTAACTACATCCTCACCCGGATGCAAACCGAAGGTAGCAACTTCGACGATGTTTTAGCTGATGCTCAAAAGTTGGGTTACGCTGAAGCTGACCCCACAGCTGATGTAGATGGCTTAGACGCAGCCGATAAAATTGCCATCCTCGCATCATTAGCGTTTGGTGGACGCATCAACTTAGAAGACGTTTATTGTGAAGGAATTCGGCAAGTTAGTAAAACAGATATTGCCTACGCCGATAAATTGGGATTTGTGATTAAATTGTTAGCGATCGCCAAAACAATCACCCCTTCCCC
>NZ_JAOWRF010000135.1 GCF_025753815.1 Plectonema radiosum NIES-515
GGGGGGGGGGGGGGGAGGGGGGGGGGTGGGGGGAATATTTGGGGGAAAGCCGAGTAAACGCAGATGCTTTCCTTTAGTGGGGTGGGTTTGAGGATTATAGCGCTTCGCGATCGCTGAATCATTGGGAATGGTTCCCCCACTAACTAACCATAAGCGATCGCTTTGCAGTTGGCTTTGAGAATCTTGGGGAAGATTGACGACTAAGGTTTGGGAATGAACCTTCAAAGCTAATTCTTTTAAAGTATTTGAATTAGTTGCTTCAAGTAATAACTCATTATCTGCCCGACTTTGCAGTTCTGCTGCTAACAAATCAAAGACTTCGATTAATTCTGCACGATTGTTAAAGTAAGATGCAACAGCTTTTTCTTGTTGTAAAAGCGTGAGAAATTCGGTAGTTTTTATAGTTATACAGATAGTTTCACTTGAAGCGATCGCAGTTTCGCAACCAACCCCCCGAATTAACCCAACCCAACCTAAAATATCTCCTGGTTGCAGTAACTTTAAAGTTATCGGTATCTGACTTTTTGGATCGTATCCTAATAGTCGCGCTTGTCCTTCAACAATAATCGAAATTACAGCGGGTATTTTTTCCCGCATGACAATTGTTTGTCCCATGCGGTAGCGTAATAACTGCCCCTGTTGTGATAGCTTAGACAGTGCCGCTGTTGAAAGTTGTTCAAAAGGAGCGATAGAACCGAGAAATGTTTCCGTGCTAATTGTTGTATAGCTCATCTGGGAAAATTACAAATTAAGAATTAAGCGTTGAATATTTATATGAAATCCCTAATTTCTGGTAGAGACGTTCCGACGGAACGTCTAATTTCTGGTAGAGACGTTCCGTCGGAACGTCTAATTTCTGGTAGAGACGTTCCGTCGGAACGTCTAATTTCTGGTAGAGACGTTCCGTCGGAACGTCTTTACGAGGATTTTTCTGTAACCACCATTTAAATTCATATTTCAATTTAGTAACGCCAAAAATTGTTTATTCAGCAATCAACCCTTTATACTGAGTTTGTATCCAATTTTCAAATAATTCATTTAATAGTCGCTGACGCATTGACTCATTTAATTGAGCCTTGATAAACTTTTCTAACCTCACAATCACAATCCATTCTCCTAAACGAGTTGGTGGTAAAAGCTTACCGGGTTGACTTGCTGCGAGCATCTTTGCTAAATCTGGATGGGGAACTGACAATTCCATCGGACCGAGTAAACCCCCTGTTTCCGCTTCTGCACCTAAAGAATATTTACTTCCAAGTTCACTAAAAGACTGCTCCCCTTCTTGAATGCGGAAGTAAAGCTCTTGAGCAATACCAATATCTTTAACTCGAATTAATGAATAGATTACCCGATCTAACTTGGCTTTGCGTTGCAGAAAATAAGACTCTAATTTATTTTCCCAATTACCTCGCTTGATGTATTCTAGTTTGGTGTTGCGGGTGATAATGTGGTCAAGTTGTTCACGAGATAAAGAGCGAGATACAAGCCATGTTTCCAAGTCAGCATCGGATTTTAGTTGCTGTTGCTGATAAAATTGTTGACATGCTTTAAAGGTTTCTTCGGTTGTCAAAGTAATATCGGCGATCGCACAATCAATCAAAACCTCTCGCATAAACTGCGGCATTATACCATACTGCTTCAGTCGAGAAATAATTTCATCAGATGTTATTTTATCTATATATGTAGCGGCTTGTTGCCGAACATCGCCAACTTGCAAATTCATTGCAGTCATATCAGTTTTTCTCGGATTTGCCGCTGTCATTTTTTACCTTAAGTATTAACGTACCAATAAAAGGTCAAGAAAAGGTTTTAAATTGGTTAACTTTGCACACAAGTGTGATAACTATAGATAAATTACTTTCTTCTTGCTGGAAGAATAATTAAACTTTTTTAACGAACCACCTTGCCTCTAGGCTCACACGAGTGGGAGAAGATGACGGAGCAAAGCGTCTGGTGACAGGAGAAGAACTCCAAGAAAGAAAGAAAGAAAGAAAAGAAAGTAGGTAATCTTGTAATTTATACGCGATCGCCTATCTGGTAAGATAGAACGCGGGAAGCATACTTACTGAACACACACTTATTAACAAGCATTTATTCCAACCATGACTGAACCTACTAAATCTTACCATCAAACTACCCCAGCTTCTTGGCGTTTAACTCCTGGTTACTTGCATGAAGGCTATACAGATTTTGAATCAGTACATATTTTGTTGGGTCGTTTCTTAGCAGACAGAACCTCTGCCGATCCACTATCTGAAAAAGAACTTTTTGCTCCTGAGGGTAGTTTTGAGTGGGGAGAGGGAAAGCCATTAGAAAAAGTGATTAATTCACGAGAAGATTTTGAGTTTCTGCTATTGCATCCCAATTTGTTACGCAATTCTATAATTATTATTGAACCGTGGGAACATGTAGGCGTTAACGCTCTTGGGGAAGAAGTTAGAGCTTCTAAAAACGTAGCCTATATTGGTCAAAAAGTCGCCGATATGGACTCAATATTGTTTCCTGCTTGGTCTTGTGGAATTATCGATCCAGAATTAGTTGTTCCAGCAATGACCTCAGCTTATGCAGTGGTAGTGGAAGGAGGCAACCCATCAGTCTATGATACATCGACTTGGACAAGTCCGGCTTGCCCGCGAGAAGATATGTTTGCATTAGTGGAAAAATTACTCCTCTCGCGATCGCCTAATACCGCTCCTGCTATCTTTATTTGTGTAGGACACCAGCTAGCTGCTGAATGTCATATCCGACTGATTCGACGAGCAGTCAAAGAAGTTTTGGACACAACATCTTTAGAGCGTGACAAGGAGAATAAAGCACTCAAATCACTCCAAGAGGTTGCTTCCCACATCCAAGCTATGGGCAAAACACTTCAAGTCAAAAAGCATGATGGACGGGTAGTTGCTTCTGGTTGGAATGATGAGCATTTTGCAGTGACGCACAACGAATCAAAAGAAGTTGGCGATCGCGTATTATTACCTTACCAGTCCCTCGACGGCGAAATTTCAGGTATTCCTTGGGAATTTATTCATGCTCATGATGTAACTGCTGACAGTCATGAAGGTGTAATTGATACCACAATTCAATATGAGCGTGAAGTATCAATTTCCATGTTTCACTCCGATGAAGTCAACGAAGAAGCCATACTATTTGCTAACTGGGCTTACCGCAGTATTCATGACGCTCTTGTTCCTTATCGACACATTATAGCTGGAAGTCCTTTGGCATGGCTGATACAACTGCCTGACTCTGTAGAAATTTTATGTTCAACAGCAGTTGATGGTGAGGTAGTCACACAATGTTCAGCTACCTGTATTAATTACAAAGACTTTGAAACTAAAAAAATTCGACGTTCTTTTACTTGCCAGTTTCATCCAGAATTGTTATCAGACTTGCGTGCGATCGGCAACCGAGAAGCTCCCTCTTATTCAACCTTGAAAGCAGATGATGGTGTCCGCTTATTTATCAGGCTGTTATACACAGGAATGCAAGACTAATTATGATAATACTTGACTTTTCTGCTCAGATATGGAATTAATAATTATTTGAGTCGAAATCAGTTTTATCGTTATTGAACTGGCTTGTAAGGAAATTATCCATTGATGTAGAGACGTAGCAATGCTACGTCTATGGGGATTCATACCTGAATTCAGCAATGCCGTTAATTAAAATAGGGGAATGATATCATGACAGGCAAATCACATATATTGTAGAGACGTTCGGACCGAACGTCTCTACGACGGTTCCAATGTTTTTATTAGTGTTAATTAACCGGACATGAAATGACAACCATTCCCCTATTTTTATGACTACGCGAAGATAGTGCTGGTAATCGTGCTAGATTGCGTATATTTCAGAGTTGCTAGCAAGTCTGCACCCGCACTGATGAAGGTATCGTTACCGTTTTGGCTGATGTTCAAGTTGCTGAAAGTTAAATTACCAGTTAAAGTGATGCGATCGCTTTCATCAAACTTAATAATTGTGGCAACCCCAGCACCTTCACCCAAAATAACGCGATCGCTTCCAGAAGAAGCGAAAATGGTATCAACACCACTTGAGGTAATTGTATTGTTACCGGAACCAGCGTATATGGTATTATTTCCAACACCTGCGTTGATGACATCATTACCTGAACCAGCGTAAATCAAATCATTGCCTGAGCCAGTGTTGACGGTATTAATCCCTGCCCCTGCGTAGATTTTATTGTTACCGTCGCCTGTATTGATAATGTCATTTCCAGCACCAACGTAAATAGTATTATTACCATCGGCTGCGTAGATGGTGTTATTACCTTCACCCGCATAGATGATGTTATTGCCACCCAAGCCGGAAATAGTATCATCACCATTGGTACCGTAAAGTGTATCATCTCCCGCAGTACCTCGGATGCCACTTGTGCGTGCATCTACCTCAAATTGGCTGACTATTTTCGGTTGACGGTTGATAACTGCATTTGGATTTGCTTCAAGTTCCTCACGGGTATAAGCATCAACACCATAAGTTGTCAATGTCAGCTTTTGAGTTTCTTTATCAATGTTAAACTCAGTCCAACCGTAGGTATGAGCAGCGATGTAATCTCCTTGCAGCAGCTTGGCATTAATTAAACCTTCAGCTTGGGGGAGGTTGTTATTCAATCCTACAGGGTCATATCCAAAAGGAGCCAGACCATTATCGACAATTTGTTTGATAAAATCATCTTTATCGTTAGGCAAACTGTCTCCATCGTTAGCAATGGGCAATGAATCGTAGAATGCTTTCTGGGTAGGAGTTAACAACCCGACAGCTGTTGCAAGTTCCGCTACTGTTTGTCCAAAGGGTGCATCAAAGGCAACAGAACCTGTGGTAATTTCAAAAGCAGTAGTAGGAATTTGCCCTTGACCTGGTGCTAACTGGTAAGTCAGGTTATTCACTAACGTACCGTGAATATCCGCAGAGACGAAGACAACGTTATCAATTTTGTTATCATTGATAAACTTGAGAATTTCTGTCCTTTCTGCTGCATAACCTTCGTAACGGTCAGATGCGGCAAGTACACCCAGATTTTGAATTGGCTCCGGTATCATGATAAACTTCCAGGTGATACCGTTTTGCTCTGAAGTGAGCAAATCACGCTTCAAATCTTCGACTTGTTGTCGTCCTAATAAAGTGCGTGAAGCGAAGCTGTCGCCGTAAGGCGAATCGCTATTGAATGACTGAGCTAAAAAATTCCCAACTTGAGCCGCATCATTAAGATTTGTAACGTTTGCTAACTCTGCATCTCGGAAAGAGCGAGCATCTAAAACGAAAGTCGCAGCATCATTACCAAAGGTATTGTAACGGTAAAGTTGACGTTCGCCTGCGGTGCGTGCATCGCCGGTTTCGCCATAAAAGCGATCGCGCAACGGGTTATACTCTTGAAACGCTTGCAAACCGTTTTCGTAAAGTGGCGAATCATTCACCAGTCCGGTTGTCGCACCATACAATGCTTGGTCTCTAGGAGAAGCTGAACTTAAGTTTTCACCACCTTCAAAATCGTTAGTCACTTCGTGGTCATCAATCGTTGCTAAGATAGAAGTAGAGGCTCGTAAATCGCCCCAAGTGTTTAGACCAAAGCGTTGACTATATACTTCACTATTTTTGCTGCGGAAATCATCTAAAGTTTGCGCTTGAGTCTTTTCAGTTCCGTCGGGATTTCTCAATCCTGGGGAAGGAAAATCAGCGTAGATAGTATCACCAAATTCAAAGAAAAATTCTAAGTTACTTTGGGGTACATTAGAAATAGCTGGGTAAGGGCTAAGTTCACCACGCCAGTCTCCTGCGACACCAAAGTGCAAACCTGTTTGGATTCCTAAAGCGGCTGAAGTCTTGAATTTACCGGATTGTGTGGCTCCAGCGGCATCGCTTACTCTGTAATAATACTGCGTTCCTGATGTCAAACCTGTGACATCTACTTTCACAGGTTGCAGCGGATTCGTAACAGTTGCGATCGCTTTACCTGCAATATTGCTAAAATCAGGTGTAGTCGAATATTCAAACGAGACATTACCTGTAAAATTGCTCCGCGCCCAGAGTACAGTAGAAGTCTGGGTTGTATCACCACTAGCAATTCCATTTAAAAGAGAGTTCGCGCTTAGGTTGCGGGGATTGTAGCTGGTGGTGTCAATCGTCAACGCATTTGGTAAAGCATTAACAATGTTTTCCCAAGGAACTAGTTTAAAGTTAGTTTTGACGTTTTCGCCATCGACAATTTGCGCTGGGAGATTATCACCATCTTGGGTAACGAACAAACCAAAGGGAAATTTAGAACCGAGGGGAACGTTAATTACATCTGCACCATCAGATTGTTGTACACTATCGATTGAACCGTTACTTCCAACCGCAAATCTACCCAAGAAATCATTGTTACCTTCACGGGTGAAAGCTGCCAAGGTGCTGTCACCTTGGCTGGATGCTAACAAGTAGCCTGTACCATCTTTGCCGTAATATATAGTTAGTCCTTCTGCGTCATCGGTGAGATTTTTTCCACCCTCAAACCGGACACGCTCGATTAAAGTACCAGTTGTACCACCATTCGGTTCAGCTTGAAACTTCCAAATTCCGACATCTTCCTGAGCAATGTAGAGAAAACCAAGTTCTTGATCGACGACTGTTCCCTCTGTTTGGGGAGAACGTCCGGGAGTTATGGGTGAAGGTAAGGTGAATTCGCGTACTCTTTCAGCCCCAATCTTACCATTGCCTTCGTCGATTAATTTGAACTGTGCGACATCTCCAGTTTGTCGGCGATTGGCGAAGACGTAATAATCATTGGTGAGCGGACTGCGATATAATGCTAAACCGTAAGCACTGCGCGTTGATGCTGAATAAGGAGGAGAGAAGGGTAAATCTTGGAATAAAGTTCCAATGCTGCTATCGGTGATGTCTTCTAGATAATTACCAGGATTATTCGGATTGATTTTGAAGATTGCGAGTTTATCGTTATTGCGATCGCTTGCGACGGCAATATCAATGGACTCTCCACCTAACTTAAATCCATACTGCAAATCTACATTGTTATAACGGATATTCCCAGGATTTACTTCCTGTAGCAAATTCCCCGATAAATCATAAACTCGCAAACCGGCATTTTTCACCGTCGTTAATATCAAGCTTTTTTCCGAATCAGTCGAATTAACGTAAATCGCTGGATCGTCAGCATCAGCACGTTGACTAAATGGTAAATTCGGATCGTTGAATAAATCAGGACGAGTTTCTACCGTTGGTGTTGCAGTAGGAATTAAATCTGCACCCAAAGTCAGAACTTGTGTAAATTGACTTTGGCTGAAATTGTTATCACTCACCAACACAATCGATTGACGTCCATCTGGTAACACAGGACCGAAACTGATACCTTCAATATTATCTGTGCCGTTGGGTAAGTTCAACGAGTTGAGATTTAACAGCAAGCGTTTTTCAACAGGTTTGATTGCTGCAACTTGGTCAGAACTCAAACTGTTAAGGGAATCAACAAAGCTGATATCAGTTGCACCTTGCAAACTAACTTGATAAATCTTAATCGTATTTCCAACACCAGCAGAGAAAGAACGCTCTACCGCAAGTAGTGTACCTCGATTATCGATAGCGAGTAAATCCACCAAACCATTATCACCGAAACCTGTAGTTGGATTTGGTGTTGTAGCGATCGCATCTATATTATATAGATATTCTTTTTCCGGTTGTCCCGTCACCAGATTATATTGCAAAATCCGCGATCGCGATCCATTAGTCAAAGAAGCGATCGCACCATCTTGAAATAAAGCGCTTTCACCAGCGGTGTATAATGTCCTTTGATCGGGTGCGATGGTGAGACTTTCAAAAGCCAAATTATTCCGAACCCCGGATACTTGAACATCACCCGCATCGACAACACCATTACCATTCGTGTCATTTACGATTGGAAGGAATTTCCTCGGTATAGGTAAAGAGCGGATTTGCTGTCCTGTAGAAAGGGAGAATTCATTAATAAACGGATTAGTTACCCTACCCACACTCGGATTCACCTCACCTTCAGACGAAATGAAAACAGTATTATTCCCAGTTAAAGCAATCCCCTCTGGATCTAAACTGTTGAGAGGAAACAAGTTACCATTTGCGTCTTTGAGTGTAGTGACGTTGGTAAAATTAACTTCTCTGGAATCAGCAGTAAAAGTATAGAAACGCGCAGGTGCAAATTGCGATCTATCATCAGAAATCGCATAGAAGCGTTTATTTACAGCATCGTAACTTACACCAGACAACCCACCAATTGGAGTTTCAACACCATTAACAGTTCTTGCTACACCAGAGGGAATAAAACCTGTAGGGAAAACCTTCTGTCCTTCAAATACCACACTCGAAACAGTTTTACCTGCTTCAGCTAATTCGGAAAAACGGATTGTATTGCTAGTTACCATTAATTTCTTCTGGGGTAAGTGAGTATTTTTTTGAACGAACCGCAGAGACACAGAGGGCACAGAGGAGGAAACTCTTTTATTCTCTGCGTACTCTGCGTACTCTGCGGTTCGTTTAATTAGTAGACATCTCCAGAAATGAACTATGCGTTGCCCAAAACCCTTGATTAGACGATTCTGTGCTACGTCTCTACATCTTTTCCGGAGATGTCTAGTCTCTAAACAAGATTGACAGTATTCAATTGCACATACTTCAACGTCGCTAGCAAATCACTACCTGCGCTAACTAACGTATCATTCCCACTAATGTTAACCGTAAAATTACTGCCAGATAAACCACTTCCGCGAGTAATTTGGTCATTAGAAGAGAAACCAAAGATGGTAACTGCACCTTCACCACCATCAAGAATAAAGCGATCGCTTCCACTACCCACATAAACTGTATCGTTACCGATTCCAGCAGATATGATGTTATTACCTTCACCTGCATAAATCAGGTCATCACCTGAAGTACCGTAAAGGGTATCATCTTCATTACCACCTAAAATACGCAATGTTGGTAAGCTCAACCCAGCAAGTCCGACACGGGGATCTAAATTAAGTGGTTTATCAAGCTGTAATTGGATAATTTCGTTGTTATCAATTCCGGGAGGACGACCTACAGAGAAGGGATAATTATTGTCATTGGCAACTAAGATGGTATTTTCATCGAGTACCAACACATCTTCGATGGTTTGGAAGGGAAATCTAAAGGTGGTGCTACCATCTTGGTTGAGGTCATTCGGATCTTGAATGTTCAACAAGTCAACTACTTCTTCTTTCGCAACAAACCCGTTTGCATCTTTCTGCGAGAAGTCAACTTTGAAGATTTTCTTGAATTGAGCAGTGTCTCCCTGTCCGTTATCACGCTCAATCACCAAATATTCATTATCGTTGATAACGGTAAAGTCGCCGATCGCATTGGCGGTATTTTCCAGTTTATAGTACCCAACTAAACCTTGAAATTGTTGACTTGCGATATCAAATTCATGAATTCGCAAAGCATTTTCTGGATCGCCGATAACTGAACCTTCCAATAAAGGATATAATTTAGTTCTATCGGGATTAATTGCCATACCCTCAAAACCTCTAGAAGCAGCTAGATTAAAGACAGCAGTACCAGCAAGAACATCAGGATTATTAGGCGATCGCACAAAATCCCCAGCAATTTGATCTCTAACTCTATCTCCTGTTCCGGGGAAGTCGTCAAAGAACCCATCGACACCTAACTGAATAAACTGTCTTAATTCCAGTTCCGGATTTCCTTGATAATCTGCTGCTAGATAGCGAGCTTCGTTGCGGAAGGTATACGGATGTACTAATAACCCTGCGTCGTGAGCATCTGTAATTAAAGATGTGGGTGGTAAAGTAGTTTTATCAGCGTCGTTAACTGCACCATCACCATTTACATCATCCGCTAAACCATCGCCATTCGCATCAGTTCCTCTGATTGAAACAATCATCCGTTTCCAAGGACCAATCCCATCAGCGTAAGTTGCAACTTCCTTTAAACCTTCAGGAGTCCGCAAATCTCCATAAGTGCGAGAATCGCCACTTACCACAAAATCGTAAGGCTGATTCTCTATTAGTGTACCATCTAAAGCAATATCAGATGCATCCAATAATTGAATCAACGGTACATCAATGAGTTGGTTAAGTTCTTTGAGATTTCCAACTTCAAACGACTGAATGAAAACCCGACTTGGATCGGTGAAGTCGTTTCTCTTCAGGATGTCAACTAATGGTTCTTCCAAAGAAAGTCCGACAGAATCGTGGTAAGTCGGATGTTTGGTTTCTGGATAGATGCCTACTTTCCGTCCTGTGTCTGCTTCAACCTGCTTAACTAAATCGAGAATTTCCTGAAGAGTCGGAATTTCAAACTGCCCATTATAAGATTGGTCACGGAAAGGAAGACGCTCTATAGCTCGTAGAGTTTTAATTTCAGCTAAAGTGAAGTCCGAAGCAAACCAACCACTTTCGGTAATCCCATCGACAGTCTTAGTTGTGAAGCGATCGCTAAACTCTGAGCGAGTTGCCACATCAGTGGTAGCTGAAATGTTGACTTCATGACGAGCAATTAGTATCCCATCTTTTGTGGAGACCAAATCTGGTTCAATAAAATCAGCCCCACGTTCTATCGCTAACTTGTAAGAAGCGAGAGTATGTTCTGGGCGATCTCCACTAGCACCCCGATGACCAATTACAATAGGTGCTTTCCCGTTCAAAGTGTTCAGTTGAGCAAAGTTAGGCGTAGAAATGGGTTCATCCAACAATTTACCTGTACCATCAAAGTGCAACAGATAAGGACCAAACTCATCCCCAATCCAGATTGTACCATCTTTTGCCAAGTTAAAAGATTCAATATCAAAATCTGCCCCAGTCAACAACCGTTCAGTTGTATTTTCATTAACAATCTCAAATGAAGCCTTGCGATCGGGGTCAGCTAACTGAATAAAGTTCAAAACATTGACGCTACCGTCACCTGCTTCTATACCTCTAAAATTCGGATCAACGCGATAAATTCTTAAAAGGAAATCAGAACTATTTGTCTTAGCACCATACCCATTATCAGGCATAAACCAGAAGCTATTTTCGTCAGCAAACTGAACTCCGCTAAAGCCTTGAATTGGTTGTCCGGGAAAAGGACCTGTGCGACCATTGGCAGAAATAAGCGCACCTGATGGGGAACCTACTGCAAACGTATCCGCTGGTAATGTAGCGAAGCCTTTGAGTGTTACCGTTGACATAATTATTTCCTTGATCTTCAGCAATAAAGTCTTGTTAACGTTTATACCCAATAGACATAAGCGTGAAAATTAATTCTGCGTTGCCCGAAATTCTTTGTAGAGACGTAGCAATGCTACGTCTCTACATCTTTTCCACTTTTATGTCTAATCAAAACTCGAAACTCTCCAATGAGAACTGCAACTAAACGATACTTACTCTATCGAGTTGCACCCACTTCAGGGTTGCTAGCAAATCTGCACCGACACTAACTAAAGTGTCATTGCCACTAATACTTAGTGTTAGCGCATCGGTAGCTCTCAATCCAACACCTCGGCTAATAAAGTCATTAGATGAGAAGTTATAAATGGTGACTGAACCAACGCCGGCATCAAGGATAAATCTGTCAATACCACTGACTGTATAAACAGTGTCGTTACCTGTTCCCGCAGAGATGATGTTATTACCCTCACCAGCATAAATCAAATCATTGCCGGCACCGGTTGTGATGTCGTCATCACCTGAACCAGCGTAGACAACATTGTTACCTGCACCAGCATTGATAATGTTATTACCGTCATTAGCATAGATAACATCATTGCCAGCACCGGCATAAATCAGGTCATCACCCGAACCAGCATAAATCGTGTCGTCACCAGCACCTGAGAAGATACTGTTATTACCAACACCTGCAAAAATCAAATCATTGCCAAAACTCGTATAGATGACATCATCGCCAGAACCACCGTATACCGTGTTATTACCATCATTGGCATAAATTACATTTCTACCTTCACCAGCGTAAATGGTATCATCACCAGCACCAGTGTAAATAAATTCACTAGTAGCGTCGCCATAAACAATTTGAGATTCGTTAGATACTGGTTGTTTAGGAGAACCCGTAACCGCAGCATACATGGTCTGGTAGATATTAGTTTGATCTACAAGTCCGGGAATGCCGGCAATATCATAACCGTAACTCGTATAACCCTGACCCACAGAATTGGTAAGGACTTCGGAACCAGCGCCTTGATAGTAAACTGGTACAGGACGATTGGAGTGATTTCCCCATCCGTACTTGACATCAGGATTAGAACCCCAGAAATGTCCAGCTTGGGTTGGATCGTTTTGAGCGGTTAGCGCTTCTGCACCATTTTGCTGTAAGAGTTGAGCAAAGTTAGGATTGAGGTTGAGGTAATGGTCATGGTCTGCGGTGACAATGAGTAAGTTGTCTTCCCAACCACCATTACTGTTAATCCAATCAATCGTAGATTTAACAGCTTTATCAAAGTCGTTAACAGTACCAATTAAGTTGTCAATATTGTTGTCATGAGCTGACCAGTCAATATCACCACCTTCAACCATCAACCAGAACCCGTCTTGATCTTTACCCAAAACATTTAAGGCTGCTGTGGTTAAATTTTGGAGTGTTGGATTCTCGTTGATTTCTCTAGCAATGAAAGATGCGTCTGTTTCTCCAGGAAGTAGGGGACGGAGTGTATCGGGGTTGGCAATTCCGGGAGTGATATTCCTGACATTTCCAGCTTGAGCAGAACTGAATAGTGAGAACATGTCAAGTCCGGTGGTACTGTAGTCTCCATTTGCCGAACTGACAGGTAAGTTACCATTTTGACCACGGGCACCATATAAACCCAATAAGCGATCGCCATTATTTGGATCTAGATTTGCCGCAGTAGAAGCCAATCTAGACGCTGCGTCAGTTCCCCGCTCTAAGAAGGTGTAATTATAGATGTTGCTAGTGGGGTTATTGCTGAGTTCTGCGTAAGTAGATTTACTGATAAACTCATTGCTGGTATTTGGCTCAACTCCCTCTGGTAATGGATCACCGGGAGTAGAAAGCGGATGACCACCTCCCAATAATACAGTCGGCTGAAAAACGCGCAGTTCTTGCTGTAAAATGCTATCTAAAGCCGGATATTCACTGTCATACTTCCCACGACGGTTAACTGTGGCTGCCGCTGCACCAGGAGTAGCGTGGTCGATGGGGACTGATGTCACCAAACCTGTAGATTTACCATTTAAGCTGGCTGTTGCCAATATGGTTTCTAGAGGTTGCTCGTAAATATCTACAGCGATCGCATTATTATAACTCTTGACCCCAGTATAAAGAGTCGTAGCGGTATTTGCTGAGTCAGGATAGCTGTACTGGATATACTGTGGGTCAGTACCTGGTGTCCAAGGATTGATCCCACCGCGAACCGGGTCATACCCAACCAAGTTACCCACTACACCACTACTGAGGGTTGCACCACCAGTTGATGTGTTTCCTGGGTTGAAGGCTGGATTAAAGCTAAAACCAGTTCTAATGGGACTACCACCTGTTACAAGTTCCGAACCGTCTACAGCAGAATTACCCGTGCTATATATACCTCTGCCATCAGCGATCGTTGTCCCGTAAGTGGTAGCAAGAGTGTAGTTTTCTAGGGTTTGAAAGTTCAACCCTTCTCCTTGACCAGATGTGTAAAAAGGCACTCCATTCGCCGTAGCCGCAGCACGAGCCATTTCCCAACCCATACCGTCGCCAATCATGATGATGACATTTTTAGCCATAATGTACTAAGCTCCCTAATTTCGTGAGATGTCTACTAAAAAATCAAGTGGACAAAAAATATCTCTGTGTGCAAGCGATCGCCAAAAAAGCTTCATGCCACCTTTTCTTCTAATCTTTCACACGTAGGTTAAGAATAGAGAATCTAATGATTAAAATATGGATTTATTTCCGTAAATGCACTGTAATTAAACGCCAAATAAGATTAAAAAGTAACGCTTACTTATAATGAATCCTTAGATAGATGTTTTCTAATTTTTTTAAGTTAATTCGGTTTGGAGCAGCCCACGAAAGGTAGAAAACCACCCAATACGGTTCGGTTAAGAATATTTGTGAACCCAAAACCCTTGTAGAGACGTTGCACTTGCTAGTCTCTACATACGTTAACCGAACCGTATTGGGGAACCACCCCTATCACATTCCCCGTGCTAACCGAAACGTCCAGAAACGTAATCACGAGTGCGCTCATCAAGAGCGTTACCAAAGATTTGACCAGTGATGCCAAATTCTACCATTTGACCGATGCGACTTTCATCGGTGTTAAAAAAAGCTGTAAAATCAGAAACACGAGCAGCTTGCTGCATGTTGTGAGTCACAATTGCAATTGTCAACTCACCACGCAAACTATCGATGAGTTCTTCAATTTTCATCGTAGCGATGGGATCTAAAGCCGAACAAGGTTCATCCATCAAAAGAACTTTTGGCTTGACAGCTAAAGCACGAGCGATGCAAAGTCGCTGTTGTTGTCCTCCAGAAAGTCCCAAAGCTGATTTATGCAGCTTATTTTTCACTTCATCCCACAAAGCAGCATTTTTGATGGCATTTTCGACAACTTCATCTAATTGAGCTTTGGAATTCAATCCGGCTATTCTCAATCCATATGCAACATTATCGTAAATACTCATGGGGAAAAGATTTGGCTTTTGAAACACCATGCCAATTTGCCGGCGTAATCTATTTAAATTGACGCTACGCTCATAAATATTCTGACCATAAAATTCTACTTGACCCTCTACCCGCACTTTACCTTCTAATTCACTAATCCGATTAATGGATTTAATAAAAGTCGATTTACCACAACCACTAGGACCAATAATTGCAGTTACTTTGTTCTGGTGAATATCCATTGTCACCCCTTCTAAGGCTTTTGTCGTGCCGTAGAAAAAGCTCAAACTTTTTATTCTAATGGCTGGGATTAATTTATTCATTTTTGACAAATCTGTGAAACAAAACTTCAATAATTCTCGTACAGACGTTCGGACCGAACGTCTCTACCGCGCTTTTCGTACAGACGTTCGGACCGAACGTCTCTACCGCGCTTTTCGTACAGACGTTCCGTCGGAACGTCTCTACCGCACCTCTCGTACAGACGTTCGAACCGAACGTCTCTACCGCACCTCTCGTACAGACGTTCGGACCGAACGTCTCTACTGCACCTCTCGTACAGACGTTCGGACCGAACGTCTCTACCTTTTCCTCCGAATAAAGATGCGAGATAAAAGACTGATGAACAATACAATACCAAGTAAAATGATAGAAGCAGTCCAAACTAATGCTGTTTTTTCTGGGGAGGGGTCGTTGTATAAATTAAAAATTAATACCGATAAAGAAGCTGTCGGACTAGATAAACCCTCTGACCAATATTGACTAAATAAAGCAGTAAAAATTAACGGTGCTGTTTCACCAGCAGCGCGGGATACACCTAATAAAACACCAGTGGTAATACCTGGTAGTGCAGCAGCAACGACGACGCGAAAAGTAGTTTGTAAGCGATTACCTCCCAAGGCAGCGGAGGCAAGACGTTGGGGAACGGGAATCAGTTTTAAGGCTTCTTCGGTGGTGAGTACGACAATGGGGAGCATGATGACGGCTAAAGCAAAACCCCCAGCGAAAGCACTAAATTGTTTCAGTGTGAAAACTATCACACCATAAGCAAATACTCCCACAACAATGGAAGGGATTCCAGTTAAAATAGTGTTGATAAAACGAACACCACTAGCAACTTTAGAACCTTGACCAAACTCTGATAAATATATACCAGTCATCACTCCGCAGGGAATACTAATTAAGGAAGCGATCGCCACCATTACTAAAGTTCCAACAATAGCATTAGCAAAGCCGTTATCAATTACTTCTTTAAAGAACATTTCTGGTTTTAGTCCAGAAAGTCCTCTTGTCAGAATTTCCCACACAATTGACAGTAAAGGAATCAACGCCAAAATTGCCAAAGCAAATGCTACAGTTGTCATTCCATAGTCAAAGAATAGCCGCTTACCTTGTAAAGGACTACATAATTCTTTTGCTAAAGATTCATTTATTTCCGGTTGTTGATAGTTACTCATAGGATTTTATATTTTGGGATTTTTAACCGCACCCTGTAGCAGATGAACGCAGATGAATATCTCAAATCCGCGTTTATCCGCGTGTATCAGCGGTTGCAATTTGAGATTTGGCAATACTTAATTTATCGACGCGCACAATTAAATTCTCTTTTTACCTGTCCCTAGTCCCTATTTTTTCTTTACACCTAATAACTGAACTAACATAACGGCGCCAATATTCACAGCTAAAGTTAAAGCGAATAAAATCAAAGCTAAATAAGTTAAAGAGCCAATGTGCAATGCACTTGCAGCTTCTGGGAATTCGTTCGCTAATACGGCAGGAATTGAGTAACCAGGGTCGAGTAAGGAAGAACTGATAACTGAAGAGTTACCAATTACCAAAGTTACAGCCATTGTCTCACCTAAGGCTCGTCCTAAAGCTAGCATTGCCGCACCGACGATTCCGGAAGCACCTGAGGGTAGCAATACTCTAAAAATTGTTTCCCAGCGGGTGGAACCCAAAGCCATAGAGCCGGTTCGCAATTCACGGGGAATTACTAGCAATACATCGCGACTAATTGCTGCCATTGTGGGCAAAATCATGATCGCCAAGATGATACCGGCGATCAACATACTCGGACCTGAGGACTGGGTATTAAATAGGGGTATGAATTGAAATTTATTGTATAACCAGTCCTGCAAGGGTGTGAGGAAGGGAATTAAAACGTAAATTCCCCACAATCCAATGATGACGCTGGGAATGGCAGCGATGAGTTCGACAACAAATGCGATAGGCGATCGCACCCAATCTGGCAGAAAGTCTTCACTTGTGACTAAAGCTACTGCTAACCCTATTGGTACGGCGAGTATTAAAGAAAGGGCGCTACTGATTATTGTCCCATAAATATAAGGCAAAGCACCATAAATTTCGTTGGGTACATCCCAATCTTTGCCCCAGAAAAATCCTAATCCAAATTTAGCGATCGCTGGTCGAGCTTTGTCAAAAATTACCCAACTTATCCAAAACAGCAGCGCAACTGTCAAAAAAGCAAAGCTACGAACTACCCATATAAACCCATCATCTATAGATAAATTTTCCCCTTTTTTATTTGTAATATCAAGGTCAATATTTACTATATTAGGAACTTCTTCAGATACATTTGCCATAGATAATTAATTTAGCTTTACTACTTCATGAAGAGGGGAAAAGGGAAAAGGGGAAGGGGGAAAGGAAGAAGTAATTCAAAGCCAATCGACTGATTTTAAATAACTCTGTCCCTTTCCCCTTTTTTACAAACTATTTCACATTGCTGTTCACAGTATTAATCACTTGACCTGCTACACCACTAGGAATCCGGGTGTAGTTGAGGTCATCGTTGATATCTTGACCTTTTGTCAGAATCCACTGAACCAAGCTTTTAACAGCTTTCGATTTAGCTGGGTCTTTGTAGCTCTTGTAAATCATAATCCAAGTCATTCCCACGATGGGATAACCTTGTCCTGGATCTGATACAAAAACGCGGTAATTGCTAGGAAACTGTGCAGTTGACAAAGCTGCATTTGCAGTCTCTAAAGAAGGAGCAACATATTGTCCCGCTTTGTTTTGCACTTCTGCTGATTTCAAGTTGGCTGATTTAGCAAATTGATATTCAACATAACCAATAGAACCGGGAGTACGAGCAACTAGTGCAGCTACACCTGGGTTTCCTTTACCTTTGAGGCTATTTGTCAACCATTTTGGCGATTTGCTTACACCAATTCTACCTTTAAAATAAGGACTGATAGCACTCAAATGGTCTGTGAAAATGAAGGTTGTACCGCTACCATCGGCACGAACAACAGTTTTAATTGGTTGATTTGGCAGATTAACTCCTGGGTTATCAGCTTTGATTTTTGGGTCGTTCCAGTTAGTAATTTGACCAGAGAAAATTGCTGGAAGTGTAGCACGAGACAATTTCAGGTTACTGACACCAGGAGCGTTGTAAACAACGGAAACTGCACCACCTGCGGTAGGTACTAAAATCACACCCTGCTTGACTTTAGCTATTTCCGCATCGGTCATTGCGGCATCGCTTGCACCAAAGTCAACTGTGCCGGCAATTGTTTGGTTGATACCACCACCACTACCAATTGCTTGATAGTTAATTTTTAAGTCTGGGATGGTTTTTGTCACTTCACGGGCATATTTTTCATAAAGCGGTGCTGGAAAAGTTGCTCCCGCACCATTTAAAGTTACCGCAGAGGCGATCGCTGTAAAAATTGGACTAAACGCAACAGATGCTGTTAATACTGAACCAGTAACAGCACGATTCAATCCACTGATAGAAAAAATCATATTACCTCGTATTCCGGAAATGGCTTTGTTTAACTTACAACCAAAAATCAAACTACATTCTTTAGACTGATCAATACTTTAACCAGGGTTTAAATATTGATTAAGGAATCGTTAACTTTGGTTTTTTGTATCAATATACTGATTAATTGTTATCCATAATACAAGTTTTTGATTATACTTTTTTCAGATAAAAAGTGAAATATATTTTCGTCTGACATTTAAATATTGAAATTATAAAAAAATAGGCGAGAAAAATTCAATGTATACAGCAGGTTGCGTTTTTATTGAATACACGTAGAGACGTTACGAAAGGAACGTCTCTACACGGTTTTGGGTTTTATGCATGTACCTCCGAAACCTGAAATATGCTGTATAAACAAATGTAAAATTAACGTAGGGGAAGCAAAAAGCGGTTGCCTGTACCGTCCCGCTTTATCGCTGTTGTGTTAGACCAGAGTACGGCACCTTGGATTATCGATGGTGGGTTAGCGCCGAGAGTACGGCACTCTGCAATTTAAATTTCTTAACATAGTTGGAAATATTCCGGCATACTTACTTAGTGAGCTAATTGAAGTCTAGGCAAGGAATTATGACGGCTAAAAATAACACCGCGTCGCATTTCCACCCCGACATAAATGACGTTCAAGGTCAGCCGAATCCGGCTTGACTCTTGAATTTCGGGGCTACCATGCGATCGCGTTGCTCTGGTATACAGTTCAAGGTCAAGCCGTAGAGAGCGGAAATTTCCCAGCCTCGGCTAAGTCGTCACTTGTCATCTTCCTCAAAAGATTTAATGACATTTTATTGCATTAACTTAAATTTTCGTGTAAGCTCATTTCTAAAGTTGTTGAATAAAATTATCAACAAATAATAGGTAAAAATGACAATTTCTACAAGTCCGCTGTCGGTGGAGCAAGACCTTACCGACTCGCCTTGGTGGGCTGGTAACGCCAGACTCACTAGCTTATCGGGAAAACTACTGGGCGCTCACGTTGCTCATTCTGGTCTGATTGTTTTCTGGGCAGGAGCTATGACTTTATTTGAGCTAGCCCATTTTAATCCAGCAAAACCCATGTACGAGCAAGGCTTAATTTTGCTACCTCACCTTGCAACTCAGGGTTGGGGTGTAGGCGCAGGTGGTGCAGTTGTGGATACTTATCCCTATTTCGTCATTGGAGCTTTGCATCTGATTTCCTCAGCCTTTCTGGGCTTTGGAGGAATCTTTCATTCCCTGCGCGGTCCGGAAAAATTGGAGGGCAAAGTTCCTTTCTTTGGCTACGACTGGTCAGATACGGGCAAAATGACCACAATCCTTGGTATTCATCTAGTTTTACTAGGTTGTGGTGCATTCTTGTTAGTCGCCAAAGCAATGTACTTTGGTGGTTTGTATGACCCAAACATTGAGAATGTGCGGGTAATTACAAATCCGACACTAAACCCAGCTGTCATCTTTGGCTATCTATTTGGCGCAATTAGTAAATTCTGGATTGCTGGGGTTGACAACCTAGAAGATGTGGTTGGCGGTCACATTTGGGTTGGTTTGATGTTAATTTTCGGTGGACTTTTCCACATTGTCACCAAACCCTTTACTTGGACGCATCCACTATTTGTTTGGTCTGGAGAAGCTTATCTTTCCTACAGTTTGGGCGCTTTGGCACTGATGGGCTTTATCGCAACTCTCTTCGTATCGGTAAATACCACTGTTTATCCCGAAGTTTTTTATGGTCCAGGGCTTGTGGTTAGGCAGAATATCGTGCCGTACTTTTCATCAGTTGACCCTGATTTGGTAACTTCCCGGACTTGGTTAGCCAATGCTCACTTCTGGCTAGCCTTCTTCTTTCTCCAAGGTCATATCTGGCACGCTTTACGGGCGCGTGGGTTCGATTTTCGCAAAGGTAGGGTGAGTCGGGAAGCAGTTATTCCCCAACCGATTAGCTGAACTCAAATTAATGCTAATAATTAGCAAATGTCCAGAAAGATAATTCCGGAAAAATTGCCAAAAATTCTCAAGGAGTTTCCTAAATGACAGCAGTAATTGAAGATAGCCCCTACAAGCAACAAATACCTGATGTTGGCTGGTGGGCTGGTAACTTTCGTCTCACCAATCTATCGGGCAAATTATTAGGCGCTCATGTTGCCCATTCTGCATTGATTTTGTTATGGGCTGGGGGGATGACGCTGTTTGAGTTGTCACGTTTTAATCCTACTCAGCCAATGTATGAGCAAGGATTAATTCTGCTGCCTCATCTAGCGACTCTTGGTTTTGGTGTTGGTGCTGGTGGGCAAGTGATTAGCACCTATCCCTACTTCGTAATCAGCGTCTTGCATCTTATCTCTTCAGTTATTTTGGCAGCCGGTGGTATTTACCATTCTCTGCTAGGACCAGAGGTGTTAGAAGACAATCCTACTTGGGCTGGCTTTTTTGGCTACGACTGGAAAGACAAGGACAAGATGACAACAATCCTAGGCATTCACCTAACGCTTTTAGGTTTGGGTGCTTTGGCTTTGGTTGCCAAAGCGATGTTTTGGGGTGGACTGTTTGACCCTTGGCTAGCTGGTGGTGGAAATGTAAGGGTAATCAATCATCCTACCCTCAACCCATTCCGCATCTTTGGCTATCTGTTTGGGGCTTGGGGACCAGAGGGAATGGCAGCTGTTGATAACTTAGAAGATGTTGTCGGCGGTCATATCTGGGTTGGTTTGATGTTAATTGGCGGTGGCATTTTCCACATTTTGACTAAGCCTATGAAGTGGGCACGCCGAATTTTGATTTATTCAGGAGAAGCGTATTTGTCTTACAGCATTGGTGCTGTAGCATACATGGGCTTTTTGGCGGCATACTTTGCGTCGGTCAATAACACCGTCTATCCTGAAGTTTTCTATGGTTCGGTTAAAGCTATAGAAACTTCTGCTGGTGTAGTTTCCAGCCGTGGTTGGTTGGTAACTTTCCATTTTGTTTTAGCGCTCATATTCCTGTTAGGTCACATTTGGCACGCCCTCCGCGCCCGTGCAATTGAAGCCGGATTTGATTTCAAAAATGGTGACATGGTTCAAGCACCACGGGTGAATCGCCAAACGGGTAATCTCGCAACCGTAGTCAGCTCTTCTGATTTGACGCTGAAGTTTCTCAAATACTTACCAATTTACCGTCCAGGTATTTCTCCTCTCTCACGGGGATTGGAAATTGGTATGGCTCATGGTTACTGGTTGGTTGGTCCGTTTGCCACATTTGGTTCATTAGGTTTATTACGCAATAGTAATGCAGCTAGCTTAGTTGGTTTACTAGCCGCAGGCAGTTTGATTCTGATTCTGACAATTGGTTTTTCGATTTATGGCACTACCACTTTTGAAAGACAGCAAGAAATGTATCCACGACCAGCAACAGTTGCAACAGTTCCCCGTGTGCCAGAGAGTGTCAATTCTACTGAAAGATGGAGTGAATTTACTGAGGGGTTTTTAATCGGTGGGATTGGTGGAGCAATCTTCGCTTATCTGCTGTTGAGTGGTCTTGATGTGTTTAGTGCGATCGCTATTAACTCGCTTTAGTCATGTAGAGACTTAGTATGCAGTCAAGTAGAGACGTAGTATGTTACGTCTCTACAAAATTTAATGAACACATTGAATCGGAGAAAATTATGTCACAAATTGGTCTATTTTTCGGAACTACAACAGGTAAAACTGAGTCTGTAGCCGAGACAATTCAGAAAGAATTTGGTGGTGATGATGTAGTGACATTGCATAATATTGTAGACGTAGAAGATAGTGAGTTGACAAACTATCAATATCTAATTATTGGCTGTCCGACTTGGGATGTTGGCGAACTGCAAAGCGATTGGGAAGGCTATTTTACCGAGCTAGATGATATTGATTTCAGTGGTAAAAAGGTTGCATATTTTGGAACAGGCGACCAAAGGGGTTATCCTGAAAACTTTCAGGATGCAATGGGCATTTTGTCAGATAAAATTACCGAACGCGGCGGTATTACAGTTGGATATTGGTCTACAGATGGCTATGACTTCAATGAATCGAAAGCATTGATCAACGGTAAATTTGTAGGTTTGGCTATTGATGAAGATAACCAATCTAACTTGACTGACAAACGTATCAAAGCCTGGGTGGTTGAACTTAAAAAAGAGTTTGGTATATAGCCTAAATAATAGCTAAAGTTAATAGCTAACTTCGTTTCTTGCTGTTAGCTATTAACAGGATTAACGATAATTTTACAACTCTAAATACTTGCGGTTTAAATTAATGTCTAAACAGCCAGATGTCATTTGGTTGAATACAAGCCCTAGTTTGTTATGCTTTGCTAAACCGCTATTGCGTGAACTGTCACGTTATGTAACTATTGCCCGGTGGGAATATAGTCAAACTCAGGATGAAGCTAGTTCCTTAGATGTTGCGGTACAGCTGCTGCATAGTTATCTCGAATCAAGCAATCAACCTGTGCATCTGATTGGTCACAGTACCGGAGGATTACTAGGGCTACTATATACGCGTCGATATCCAGAAAAAGTTAAATCTTTAACTTTATTAGGTGTCGGTGCTGATGCAGCCCTTGACTGGCAAGCTCATTACTATACCCATCTTCCTTTCTTGAGTCAGCAAAAGATTCTCACTGCGATGGTGTACAACCTGTTTGGCTATCAGAATGAACACACCGTCAAGCGTCTAGAGAGTATTTTAGAGCAAGATAAGAATTGCTCGCTCTCACCTCACTCCCTGTTTAAACGGTTAAGTGTGCCTCCCTGTCCAGTCCCTGTGCCCTTAATGGTTTGTGGTAGCACTGACGATATCATTGTAGAACGCGATGCCCTGCAAGGATGGCGACCGTTTTTGATGGAGGGCGATCGCTATTGGGAATGTCAAAAAGGAGGGCATTTTTTTCACTTATTCGAGCCGCAGATCGTAGCAGAACAGATTCTCGACTTCTGGCAATCTCTACGTCAGTTGGATTCAGTTTGTTCCAAATTTGGCTTTTGGCTAACTTCTTGAATGCTGACGTCAGCTGTTGAAGATTCATGCCAAAATTGCAGATAAATCAGTTCGAGTTCGCTACCCACTTGAGAAAAATAGTCAATTTGGCGCGATCGCACAATTATAAAAATTCGCAAAAACACCAAAGCCAAAATCGCTACACTCATCCCAGTTACAGACGCAATCAGCGCTTGAGCGATACCACTTGCAACCGCAGACACATTAAGGCTGTTCACCTGACCACTTCTTAGCTGTTGAAAGGTGGTAGTTAAACCAGCTGATGTACCTAATATACCCAGCAATGGAGCGATCGCCATCACGCTTTCCAGTACCTTATCACCTTTATACATATCTATACATTCTTTATCAGATGCGGCTTTGATTGCCAGGTGAAAGATTTCCGGAGAAGATTTCCGCAGTCTTAGCGGTGCTAACAAAAAGCGACCAATTGCTAAACCTTGAGAACGAGAAGCGATGGCTTCAGCCTTTTCTAAGTCTACCCTGGCTGCACTCAACACTTCCTGCACTATCTGTTTTTCTTGGATAATTAGCTTAAACCAAAACCAACAGCGTTCTACAGCACAGCCAAAGGTAACAACAGATAAAACCAACAGGGGAAACATCACAAAACCACCTGCCAGTAAAATGTCATATATTTTGCTCATATTTAATTAACTAGGCACTTTGTTGTAAAAATTAATGCAGATTCCGGTTAGGATACCTGAATATTTTGTTGGCGATCGTTAAAAAATAATAAATTATAGGGCATGGGGCACGCTCGCATTGGGCATTGGTCATGGAAACAACCAACAACTAACAACCAACCACTAACCAATAACTAATAATATAAGAAAGTGCTTTACATTTATTTACTATAAACAATGGCAAGAGATTTACGGGGATTCATTAAAATTCTAGAAGAAAAAGGACAATTAAAGCGGATTTCTGCTTTAGTTGATCCAGATTTAGAAATTGCGGAAATTTCTAATCGAATGCTGCAAAAAGGTGGTCCCGGACTGTTATTTGAGAATGTCAAAGGTTCACCGTTTGCAGTGGCAGTGAATTTGATGGGGACAGTGGAAAGGATATGCTGGGCAATGAATATGCAGCATCCTCTAGAATTGGAGGATTTGGGGAAAAAGTTAGCGATGCTGCAACAACCAAAGCCGCCAAAGAAGATTTCCCAAGCGATAGACTTTGGTAAAGTGCTGTTTGATGTCCTCAAAGCGAAACCGGGACGCGATTTTTTCCCCGCTTGTCAGCAAGTTGTCATCCAAGGCAATGATTTAGACTTAAATAAGTTACCTTTGATACGTCCCTATCCCGGAGATGCTGGCAAGATTATCACGCTGGGGCTGGTAATTACAAGGGATTGTGAGACAGGTACGCCTAATGTAGGTGTGTATCGCTTGCAACTGCAATCTCCGAACACGATGACCGTTCATTGGTTATCGGTGCGGGGTGGGGCAAGACATTTGCGAAAAGCTGCCGAACGTGGAAAGAAATTAGAAGTAGCGATCGCTCTGGGGGTAGATCCTTTAATCATCATGGCAGCTGCCACCCCAATTCCGGTAGACTTATCAGAATGGCTGTTTGCGGGACTTTACGGCGGTTCTGGAGTAAGTTTGGCAAAGTGTAAAACGGTAGATTTAGAAGTTCCCGCAGATTCAGAATTTGTGCTGGAAGGAACAATTACACCAGGGGAAGTTTTAGCCGATGGTCCTTTTGGCGATCATATGGGATATTACGGTGGTGTGGAAGATTCACCGTTGGTTCGCTTTCAATGCATAACACACCGCAAAGATCCGATTTACTTAACAACATTTAGCGGTCGTCCACCCAAAGAAGAAGCGATGATGGCGATCGCACTCAATCGCATTTACACTCCAATTCTGCGGCAACAAGTCTCAGAAATTGTAGACTTTTTCTTACCAATGGAAGCGCTATCTTACAAAGCAGCTATTATCTCTATTGATAAAGCATATCCCGGACAAGCGCGACGGGCAGCTTTAGCGTTTTGGAGTGCTTTGCCACAATTCACATACACCAAATTTGTGATTGTTGTCGATAAAGATATAAATATTCGCGATCCCCGTCAAGTCGTGTGGGCAATTAGTTCTAAAGTAGATCCGACACGAGATGTATTTATTTTACCGAATACACCTTTTGACACTTTAGATTTTGCCAGCGAAAAAATCGGTTTAGGTGGAAGAATGGGAATTGATGCTACTACGAAGATTCCCCCAGAAACCGAACATGAATGGGGTGCTCCTTTAGAATCCGATGCAGATATAGCAGCGATGGTAGAAAGACGATGGGCAGAGTATGGTTTAGCAGATTTGCAATTGGGAGAAGTTGATCCAAATTTGTTCGGGTACGATATGAGGTAGAAATCTCTTTGTTCGTAGTGAGCGATTTATCGCTCAATTTATCCCTCAATTTATCCCTCAATTACAAAAGCGCGTATCCCTACCAAAACTAATAACACAAAGCATTAGCCTGCGTACCCTGAGGCTGTATTTTTAGAAGTTAAAGTCCACAAATTGGAGAATATATGCAAAAAAAGAGGAAAACTCAAGCATCAAAGTTAACAATGGGATTAGCAATCAGTTTTCTCAGTGCGATCGCTAATACTGGTATAGCTAATCAAATAGTCTTAGCCCAAGCAACCAAGCAACAAAAGTGTGATATTTCTGTTTATGTCACCGACAAAGATCCCCAAGGATTAAATGTGCGAAATGGCGCAAGTTCCAATAACATAATTTTAGGAAAAGTACCTGGTAACGAGACAGTTCAAATCGTCGCTACTTCCGGAAGTTGGGCACAGATAAAAAATATCGGTAGCGGTTTTAAAGGAACTGGTTGGGCATATTTACCAAACTTAGGCATATCGACGCGGGGCTACAATACAAATGGCGTAAATATTTACACCAGCACTAATCCAACAAGTCGTAAATTAGGCAAAGTTCCCCCTAATACCAGTGTTAAATTATTAGGCTGCCAGGGACAATGGGCGCAAGTAGAATATAAAGGTATTAAGGGTTGGTTGGCTAGGCTTGACCAATGTGGTGCAGCCCTTACCAGTTGTTCTTAAAATTAAAATTCTTACCCCAGCTGCCAACAAACAGGGGGAGCAACGCACTTTATCGACAATTTGGGTCTAAAACCCCGTCCTGAAAGTACTGGTTTACCGAGATTTCTGCTACAATGTAGGTAGTCGCCATAGGGCATTGGGAGACTTGAAACGGACGTGCAGAGACTGTAAGACTACTTAGTAGCAAGTTTCGGTGAAGCGCCAACAAATCCTCGCTCATGAAAGGACGAGCAGGTATGTCAAAAATACGCATTGAATTTAGCCCGTGCAGACGGGCTTTGTTCTTATAGCCCCACCCTGGAAGGGTTCGAGGGATTAAATGCATTATTTGAGGAATAACCCAAGCCAAATTATCTAAACGCATTAACCAATTAATTTTTTTAACACAAAGCAACACCCGCATTACCGAGTTCTCCTCTGAGATATTTTTTTGATAAACTCGATACTAAATCTGGCGATAAATTGTGCTTATCAAAATCCAGTGCTGGCATTGTTTGCCAGCAGTTGCGGCAAAAGTAGTAAACTTGGGAACCGCGTATATGTCGTAAAAGTAATCCAGAACAGCAAGGACAGTTATTCATGATTTGTCAAACTTATAATCATAAAGGTGTAAATTGTAAATTAGAGCAATCACCTATGCAACAGCAAATCAAGTAAGTTGCTTGAAATAAAGTTAAATATTCACTTCATTTAAGTCCACCTACTTAGCTCTTTTTTCAGAATAACGATCAAATTTGAGGAACTTGTGAGGAAAAGTTGATTTTTTATAAAGATTTGTAAATGTAACTTCTTAATTAAAGACATGGAAAATGCCGCTGAATTGATTGTGCTGCTCTTTTTGCTTGGCACTTGATGCTACTTGAGGCAATGCGAATGTCATCTCGGCTAAGTTTGTGTCTGTGGATGCAGGTTTTTCTGCCCTAACCCCCTGAAAAAAGCTTTCGAGTAAAATCAGTCAACATTTATCTTACATAGTTTTGTTAATCTAGATAAATTATTCATTTTTTTGTTGTAGCTTTTATAACGAATAGAAAAATACCACTTTAGATACTCTGTTAAAGCTTGAGGCAAGTAAACTTTTGTGTATATACTCCGCTTTTAGCTGTGTTGCCTCGGCTAGACTGGGCAACATGTCATATAATCTATGGCAATAAAGCCGTAGATTACAAACCTTTGAGTATTTATAGCTAGCATTAGCATCAAAGGGTATTATATAAGGGTAATTATCATTATAAAAACGCTTTTTTTGCCTTTATTTGAAAAAAAATTGTGGATAGAGAAATTGGACATTTCCTAACTTTATTCAATAAACATTTTTTGCAAATGATTCTTTATACCTTGCTCTCAAGTGGGAAATTACCTGATAAATCAACGTGAGAAAATGTAATCTTAATTACCATAAAAATCTGTTGCAAATTTAACTTTTGTCCAGAATACATTAGTGATTTTTAAACTGTTGATTAACACAACTTATGCATGAAAGCAACAAGTAATAACTCAGGTAGAATAAAATTAAAAGCAGATAAGTTGCTCAAGCTGATAAAAAAAGTGAAGAATTAATGTTATTTTTTCTTGACTGTGGACTTTAGAATATTTCCTTAGTTGCTGAAGACAATTTTCTATTAAAGTGAGAACAAACCCATAGATTAGAAGAATGCGAATTTGCCGAAAAAACATCCTGGATTTAAAATATAGAGGTATCAATGACTATTACTACTTTTAACAAAGAAACAAATCAAGATAAAATACTCAAGGAAAAACCACGTAGGCAAGGGCAACCCCTTATGAACACTGGTGTCGAAAGTGAAAACACCAATAAACCAAACACTTCAGTTGACCAATTGATTTGCAATAGATCAAATCGCGGTCGAGTGGCGATTTTTATTGATGGCTCAAACTTATTTCATACAGCATTGCAACTCGGCATTGAAATTGACTATGCTAAATTACTCTGCCATTTAACTCAAGATGCAAGATTATTGCGTGCTTTCTTTTACAGTGGAATGGAGCGCGGCAATGACAAGCAACAGGGTTTTCTCTTCTGGATGCGTCGCAATGGTTATCGCGTAGTCACCAAAGAGCTAATTTCGCTTCCAGATGGTTCTAAAAAATCAAATCTGGATGTAGAAATTGCTGTAGATATGATAACTTTATCACCCTACTACGATACTGCCGTCTTAGTCGGTGGACATGGAGATTTGGCTTATGCGGTTAATGCTTTGAGCTACAAAGGAGTTCGGGTTGAAGTCGTCAGCTTGCGCGGAATCAGTAGCGACAGCTTAATTGATGTTGCTGACTGCTTCATTGACCTCGATAGCATTAAACAAGATATTCAAAAAGCTCCTCATTCTGGCTATAATTACCGATCGCTCTCAAACTCCAGCCTTTAAAAAGCAATAAAAATTTATCGTGCCCTGCCTGAAGGCGATCGCAATTGTAGTCTTAATGGGTCAGATATTGGCGGGAAAAATTTCAACCTAACTAAGTAGCTCAACGATAATTAGGAGTGCGATCGCACTCCTCGCGAATTTGAATCTAATCGAAAAATTTATTGCCAAAATACTCTAATTGTGCATATAAACAAGTTGATTGTAAGTGCGATCGCGGAGTGACTCTGTAAGAGTATCGGCTGTTTACTAAAATTGCCGCTTGAGCGTTTTCCTTAGTAAAATGACAAGCGCCTTAATCTCTGTGTAGCCAGATGGACATTTTAATTGTCGAAGATGAACTAGAAATCGCTCAATTAATCCAACTTTCTTTAGAAAAAGAAGGATTTTCCTGTCGCATTAGTCGCGATGGTATAAGTGCCTTAAGGATGTTTCAAGAGCAACCACCAGATTTAATCATCCTAGATTTAATGATTCCTGGTTTGGATGGGCTGGAAGTCTGTGCGAGAATTCGCCATAAACCTGGTGCAAAAGATCCTTATATTTTAATGCTCACCGCCAAAGGCGAGGAAATTGATCGCGTAATTGGCTTATCTACTGGTGCTGATGATTACATGGTAAAACCATTCAGCCCCAGAGAGTTAGTTGCTAGAGTCAGAGCGCTATTACGACGTAGTTTCCGCCAAGGGGGACAAAATCAGGTGTACCGTACACAAAATTTTATCGTCGATGTCGAGCAGCGCACTGCCAGCCGCCAAAAAAATTCTCAGGAATTGGAAATTTTGGACTTAACTAGCCTTGAATTTAACTTATTAAGCACCTTTGTTAGCAATCCGGGTCGAGTTTGGAACCGCAGCCAGCTAATTGACAAACTTTGGGGTGATAACTTTTTTGGTGATGAGCGGGTGGTGGATACTCATGTTGCTCGCTTGCGGAAAAAAATTGAGCCAGACCAAGCTCACCCTAGTTTTATTAAAACTGTTGTTGGGGTAGGTTATAAATTTGAAGATCCCACTATAGTTTAGATAAAAATGGGCTTCAGGAAAATGAAATCTTTGCCTTTGGCATCGCGTCTATTTGTCTCCCACCTAGTAGTGATGATGGTGGGGGTAGCTAGTCTGGTGACGATCAGCAAAGTTTCTTCACCCCGCTTTTTTGTTCTGCACTTGAAAAAACTAGAAGATCGAGGACTCGACTTAATCGATGTCCGTGCTGATTTGGTTGATGGATTTGAATTTGCTTGGCGCCGAAGTACTCTCTGGTCAGTCTTGGTGGGGACTACAGCAGCCGGCGGATTGAGTTACTGGGTGTCCAAACGAATTATGCAGCAATTGACCGAAATTGAACAAATCACTCAAAAGATTGCTGCTGGTCAGCTTGATGAAAGACTACCCTTGTCTGGTATTCCCGAACTGAATCGACTCGGTGCTTCTTTTAACCGAATGGCAGCAAGTTTGGAAGGAGTAGAAGCGCGGCGCCGAGAATTAATTGGAGACATGACCCATGAACTGCGGACACCCCTAACAGTTGTGCGTGGTTACTTAGAAGAACTTGCCGATGGTGGAATTAAGCCGACTCCTGAGATTTATCAACGGTTAACAAAAGAAACTAAGCGTTTAGAAAGGTTAGTCAACGATTTGCAAGAACTTTCTAAAGCGGAAGCTGGTTATTTGCCAGTTAATATCCAACCAATGAATCTACGTCCGTTATTAGAGTCATTAGTAGAGAAATTTGCCGACCAGTTGCTAGAAGATGGTCCAGTTTTGCGTTTAGAATGTTCATCACCACTGCCTTTTGTTTTGGCAGATATTGACCGCACAGAACAAATTTTGGTTAATTTGCTGGGGAATGCGGTGCGTTATACTCCCACAGGTTCGATTATTATTCGTGTTTGGACTGAAGAATCAAAACTTTGGATTGCAGTTATTGATACAGGCATTGGGATTGCGACCTCCGATTTACCTCATGTGTTTGAGCGTTTTTGGCGAACCGATACTTCACGCGATCGCCATTCTGGAGGAACTGGTATTGGTTTAACTATCTCCCGCAGTTTGGTGGAACTGCAAAGCGGTCAAATTGAAGTCGAAAGCGAACTGGGGTCTGGGAGTACGTTTTGTTTTTCGCTGCCTTTAGCTTAAGAAATTATTTTTCGGCACTTCACGCTGCAAATATATTTGACGATACAACTTATTGACACAAGCTAGCCACAGTCACGTCATATCCAATTGCTAGGTTAAAAGTATAGAAAATAATGCTTCAAACTTCTCACTAATATTAGAGGTAATTACTACTTTACGCATAATTATATCATTCGTAAGCCAAATTTTCGCACAAAAAACGAAGCTGCATGTTACGCTTCACTTCGTCTTGCTCTCTAGAAAGTCAGTATTACAGACAAATATTGTGTAATCTCTCTTTTAATTAACATACACGCTTTCTCAATATGTCTACTTTTTTCTTTGCTGGATTTTTTGTTAGTGTACTAACTTTATTTGGTTGTCTAGCGATCGCTTACCTGTTTCCCCAAGATCATTCCCCAGGTAAGTAACTCATAATACCTTTTTTTCATCACTCCCACCATATCTAATCAACTTCATTCCTGTGCGTCATCATGTGATGACGCATTTTTGCTTTATTGTCACAAATAATTCTCCTTTTTAATATTGTTGCCAATATTTCTATAATCCTTTTTGACGCTACAAGTAGCATTCAACTTGTAATCGGCATTTTTATTCCTAAAATTGTCAAATTTTATACTTATAAAAAAATGCCAAACTGGCAACAGTGATTTGTTTTTTTAGTTATCCTGGAAACTTATCAACAAAGCAACATTACAATTATTTTATACTATCAAAAAAAATATCAAGCACGATTTTATAAGCTATACTCCTTACCCTCACATTGTTTTATCAATTGTATCTAACGAATTTTCTGGTAATATTACGAAACCGGATAGCAATAAAAACAACTATCTATTTGCTTGTAAATGAGCAAAGTGCAACCGGTGAAATCAAAGCTTGATTGGCAATTACTGATGAGGATAATTAAGTAAAAGTAATTTTTACTTAAGTTTATCTAATAATTGGATATTTTGTTATACACGGAGTAAAATCACAAAATATGTAGCAGTACTTTGTTGAAATCCCACTAATAGTAGATAAACTTTCTGCCATAAAAACTTGAAAATTTTGATAAGAACAAGATTGATCCAGTGAAAATTATCAGTATAATTGCTAGTCTATTGAGTTATATTCAAAATTAGGTGTAAGTACTGTTTGATATGTTTTCGGATTTCTACTAACATTTATCAAGAGATAAAAATGTATCATTGAGATCAAACTCACAAATTAACTATCGCTGTTCAAGCAGATGAATGTCCCCCGACAAAATAATGTAATAATTTCCTCAAGGTCATTTTTGGTAAATATTAAATAGCTTAAGGAGTGCTAACAGTGCATAAAATTCAATTAGCTTTACTTATTAGTTACCTGTTGATGACCTGCTATTTTTTTAGCAATTGGTTCAGATTTACCTTACGTCATCCCAGTTATTCACCAGAAGATAAGTTTTTATCTTTGGCAATGTTTTTCATCTCAACTGGATTATGGCCCTTACTTCTTCCCGTTTCTTGTATACAAGTGGTTAAGACACGGGAATTAGAGTTTAGCGCTGTGTTTCCTGTGATATTAGCAGCCTTTACGTTTAGTGTTTCGTTCTATTTGAGTTAAATGCATTCTTCGTTTGTGTTGTGGTATAAATTTATGCGTTTGACACAAGCTCATTGCCGAAATTTTCACTCCTTTATCTAGGGATTAAGCCGACGTGATAAATGCCTCATAAAATGGGGACAGATACAGAGAATAGTGATCGTAGATAAAGCCAATATTCAATCAAGTTGGAATAGCTTACTATATCTGTTTATTTTACTTTCCCCCTCGCCTCATCTTTAGCGGAAAATTAGACCAACTTGCTTTTCGTCATTTGAAAGTGAGTATTTACGTTCACCTCACTACTCATCAGCCTAGAAGCCGTAACGAGACAGTCTAGGCATCTACCATCCTCATTTATACTTTACCTAATCAAGCTTTAATAACGATAAAAGCGATCGCTCTTCCATTCCAAGTGCGATCGCTTTTTAATATCTGTGCAATTTAGTCAGGACTTGATTGTTGATTACGAATGTAGAGACGCGAAATTTCGCGTCTCTACATCTGTTGGAAAAGATGTCTATTGCGTTTGTTGCTGAGGGAAAGCACCAGGACGCACAGATAAATTGAGCTTTTGCCCATTGCGACGCAGTTCTAAGCGTACATCTGTGCCGATTTGACTATTTTCTACTGCCTGTTGTACACTGGCAGAATCGGCAACTGATTGACCATTCAGTTTTTGGATCACATCACCAGCACGTATTCCCGATACTGCTGCTGGTGAATTGGGCACAACTTTCACAACTAACACACCTTTATCTTCATTCACGGTTAAACCGCTATTGGGATCTGAGTTGATAGTTTGCTTTAACTCAGGTGTCAAAGCTTGCATCTGAATTCCCAGATAAGGATGTTGTACTTTACCTGTAGATATCAGTTGTTGAGAAATGTGTTGCGCTGTATTGATGGGAATCGCAAAACCTAATCCTTGCGCTCCTTGAATTATAGCTGTATTCATGCCAATTACCTCGCCACGGGCATTCAGCAGAGGTCCACCAGAGTTACCGGGATTAATTGCGGCATCTGTTTGAATATACTGTACTCGCCGGTCGGGTGCGCCAATTTGATTGCTAGTGCGTCCGGTAGCGCTGATGATGCCAGTAGTTACGGTATTATCAAGACCAAGAGGATTACCGATCGCGATCGCCCATTGTCCTGGTTGTAAGGAGTCTGAGTTACCTAATTTCAATGTTGGCAGATTTTCGGCTTGAATCTTCACAACAGCCACATCTGTTAACTCATCTTTACCCAGCACTTTACCT
This sequence comes from Plectonema radiosum NIES-515, assembly GCF_025753815.1. Taxonomy (GTDB): domain Bacteria; phylum Cyanobacteriota; class Cyanobacteriia; order Cyanobacteriales; family Nostocaceae; genus Hassallia; species Hassallia radiosum_A. The sequence continues at coordinate 33,818 of NZ_JAOWRF010000135.1, forward strand.
TGGAAGCTGCGTCCATCTTTAAGTATAACCTTTACCTTATCTGCACCATCCACCACATGGGCATTGGTCAAAATGCGACCATCAGCACCGATAATGAAACCAGAGCCTGTACCCCGTTGCACCCGGTTTTGTGGTGATGTTGGTAGTTGAGATCCAAAGAAGCGTCGGAAAGCTGGATCGTTAAATTCTTCTGGTAACTGGGTTTTTACAGTCCGGGAAGCCTCAATTCGTACCACCGCCGTACCGACATTTTGCACAACCCCGGTGATAAAATTAGGATCGGCGTTGGCAGGTAAGGGAGGGGCAGCATTTACCGGACTCACTGCCAAGGTAGATGCGCTTTGAGATATGTCTTGCTGGTGTGATGCGAAATAACCGCCGGCAAATGTCATACCCGATCCCAGCAGCACCAACGATAGATTAAAAGCTGTTTTCTTCCAAGGTGCATTAGGAGTTTTTTCAGAATAAGCGTTAAAATTATCTTTGTCTTGTGGTTGATTTTGCATTTGTCTGGAAAGATATAAAGATATCTAGATATAGTCTTAATCTAGATATACATTATGACGTTCCTGTGTCAGGATTGTGGCATCAGTGTTAAGAGGGTTATTTATAGTTTAGCCCTGGCGAATAGAATTCGCGGCTATACAGACAAAACCCACCTACGTGGGTTTAAAATCCTTGATTTTCTCTTAGTTTAGCCCTGGCGAATAGAATTCGCGGCTACACAGACAAAACCCACCTAGGTGGGTTTAAAATCCTTGATTTTCTCTTAGTTTAGCCCTGGCGAATAGAATTCGCGGCTACACAGACAAAACCCACCTAGGTGGGTTTAAAATCCTTGGTTTTCTCTTAGTTTAGCCCACGCAGGTGGGCTTCGTTTGTGTAGCCCCAGGCTTCCAGCCTGAGGGCGTTATGTGCAGCCTCACATAGAATTGGTATTAGATATACCAGAATAACCTATACAATTTATTAGGGAACTTACTGAAACTATTTAGGCTCATGGCAACCACATCTAATCTTCAGGTGACAATTTCCCTATCAGATCCGGATTTAGATGACCAAGAGTTGCAAGCAGAAGTGGAAAATTTGCTACCCCAGGTTAGAGAGGTGGATGGGGTAGAAGAAGCAGATTTAGTGGCAGTTACAGAAA
>NZ_JAOWRF010000387.1:0-20561 GCF_025753815.1 Plectonema radiosum NIES-515
AACAATTTTCTCCTTGTCTTCTGCCCAATGACCTTTTTTCAAATCAATGTATAATTTTTTTGGAACAAATGAGCTTTGTTCGCAGTCTCTTATGAAAAAGGCTTTGATTCATTAGCTTAAGTGATTGAAAGTTTTTAATCATTTAACAAAGCTTAAAATTGACTTATTATAATATCTCTGATTGTGTGAGTTGAGTTTAGGATCTCGTTTAGCTATGACAACTTGTTCATCTAGTGTTGACGATCGCATGTCCCAAAGCACCTGGGCAACCCGCTTAACCAAGGCTTTTTATCAAGACGATCAGCAAGCAAAGTTTAGAAAATTGCAAGTAGAGGTAGATTCTCTCTTGGAGCACCTGCAAAGCCTAAAGCAGCAACGAATCGCAGCTACTGAAGTAGAGGAATAATTGCCTCAATTTTGGCTGAAACCCAAGGTCAATAAATAAACTGACCTGATCAAAGGAATAAACCAAAACAATTTAAGAAGCTGAAATTTTTTCAAATTGGCACATTCCCAGCATTTTTCTAGCCAGAATGGACTGCAAAGTAATTGCTATTCAAAGCGCTGATGATTTTCTCTCCAGCGCTTAAGGCTATAGCGATCGCCATTTTCAACGAGTAAAGCTAAAGATGTACTGTCTGAAATTTTGGCGATCGCTGTCAAAATTTGTTGAGAGTTTTTACTGAAGTCAGTATAAATTAGTTTACCGTTGTCTGACAAGATGAGGGTACGCGGACGAGATAAATTTTTGTCTTGTTCCTTAATTTTAGGTGCTGGCTGATTCAAAGCTGCCATTGCGTCTGCCGAAATAGTCAGTACAGTTTCGGGTTTATTATTACCTGTTAAGTCAATTTGTTGAATGGGCCAATAGCCTAATTTTTGTTGCATTTGCTGCAAGTTAGGAATAGTACCAGCCGGCAGATTACCCGATTGTTGAAGCGATCGCCAAATAGTCGGTAATATTGTCTTTACTCGTTGTGGATCTTGTTGTTCCAATTGTTCGAGAGTTATCGGTGATGGTTGCACCCATTCCAAAGCTGCGTTTGTCAAAGCTAAAGGATGCGGTTGCAAAGCGAAATTGCTGCTTTGAGGAATTACTTGTCCAGCAGCTAATAGCCGTAAAACCCCATCTCGCAGTTGCACTCCTTTGATAGTAGCAGTGGTTGTTTGCTGTTCTCCGTTTGCTAGCCAGACAACTATCTGAATTTTCGCATCGGAGTTTATACCCAAAGTTGACCAAAGAAATTTCTCTGGGGAAGTTTTCGGTAAGCTCAAATTTGCAAAAGGTGAATTTACCCAGCGTTTACCGTCATGAAATGCACTCACCTCCACTTGATACCATTGATTATTTGCTTTTTGTAGAGACGTTACATGTAACGTCTCTACAGATAAATTTGGCGTCTCTACAGATAAATTTGGCGTCTCTACAGATAAATTTGGCGTCTCTACAGAGGAATTTGGCGTCTCTACAGAGGAATTTCTGTGTAAAGACGCGAAATTTCGCGTCTCTACAGGGTTCGGTTGCAACCACTCCGCAGAGTTAATAGAAGAAATTGGCTGTACCGAACCAATAATTCGACTGGGGTGAGTAGACGGAACCGGTGTCACCTCACCATTAAGTTGTCTCAACAAACTTTGAATGTGCGTCAAATTATCTGGTGTGATTTTGGCTTCTTTCAACCAGGAATTCGCCCGATTTTGCCCTTTGCCAGCTGCTAAAATCAAAGCTGCCCAAGCTTGCACCTCCGGTCTATTAGAATTAACTTGCAAAGCAGCTTCTGTGCGATTCCACAACCGTCCTTCATCAGCTTTCAATAAAGTCGCAATTTCTTGGGCATTTTGTGGGGATGCCTCAAACACCTGTAAAGCTTTTTCCCAGCGACCATCAATCAAATCTGCTAACACTTGTTGACTGGGAGAAGCCCAACTTTTATCAGCTTGAATTTTGGTAAGTTGAGAATGCAAGCGAATCAAATCAATTTGCGCTTGCGCTGCCGTCGGCATTTTTTCTTGGTGCTGTTTCTTAATAAATTGCAACCATTCAAAAGCTGGTGTCCAAAGTCCGCTGCGGGCAATTGACATAGCATCTTGGTAAGCTGAATTGTTCAGTTGCGGAGGTTTTAGAGAAATTTCTTCTAATTGAATTGGGTTGAGAAACGAGTTTGCCGGTTGAACTTGATAAACTCGTAACTGCGGTTCTAAACCAACAGTTTGCTCAACGATTAACTCTTTTGTCCCATTATTAGTAACCTCCTGCCATTTGGGTAATTGTCCGTTAGGACTTGTCCAAGACAACATCAGTTGTAAGTTACTACGTTCTGGATTGTAATGGAGAATGTGACCGTAAGCGATCGCACTTGTTCCTTCAATGCGTTGTCCTTTGCAATAAAACCAAATTCCAGATGATATATTGCCTTCAAAACGTTTAACTTCATTTAAAGGTAAAGAAATACTAGAACCTTGATTTTCCGATGTTGCATCAACCAAAGGGGCAATTACAAAAGATTCTTCAGGTCCAGCTACAGGTAATTGAGTTGCTAAATTATAGTATTTTTCTCTCGAAGATTGTGTCTCTGTATCTTGTGACTGATAAACTCTAAGTTCAACAATGTATTTACAATCTGATTGACAATTTCCCCGTTGTTTGAAAATAGGCAGTAAAAAAGAATTTTCTACATCACCATCTAAAGGTAAAATTTCCCCCGCTATTTGTCCCTGCTTTTTCAGATTTAGTTTAATTTGTGAAAGAGTTTGCAGGTGTTGTTGTTGCCTAGAGATTTTTGCCCATTCTGGTAAAACATTATTCAGCCAGCTTAATTTTTCGGGATTGAGTATGAAAATAAGGCTAATCCAAACAAAAAGCCCAATTAAAGCAGCACTACCCGACAAAATCCCAACAGCTAACATTGACGATAGCCAACTTTTATTTTTTAAAGAAGTTTTCAGCGGTTTCGGTTCTCGTCGCACAAACTTAACCGGCTTTTTCGGCATTTTTTTAACAATGCGTTTCATCGTATCTGCATTTTGCACGTTAGGTTTAGAAGGTTTTGGTGTCAGCTTTTGCGTGCGGTTTGCCATGTTCGTTCAGTAAATCTAATCGGCATTTATGCCAAGTATTTTTCCTTTTATACTCGTCTTTATTTGAATTTGCCCAGAAATTTCTTAGTCTGATTTTGGAGAAGTTCAGTAAATTTCCTCATAACCAGAAAATTTTGAATACACTCACCCCTTGAGAAAAGTAGAGACGCGAAATTTCGCGTCTCTACATTTGCCCAGAAATTTCTTAGTCTGATTTTGGAGAAGTTCAGTAAATTTCCTCATAACCAGAAAATTTTGAATACACTCACCCCTTGAGAGACTGTGTAGAGAAAAGTAGAGACGCGAAATTTCGCGTCTCTACAAGCGTTTTGGATAATGCATATTTAAATTCCGTCGATTACTCATTACTCCCAAGACAAACTTGCTCATAAAGTTTACCGGCACTTTCCCAAGTGAATTCGGTTTCTACTAGTTGTCTAGCATTGCGAGATAATTCGTTTCGCAGTTGTGGACTATCAAATAATTGACTAATAGCGGTGACGTATTCTGCTGGGTTATTTGCCCGTAATGCGCGTAATGGTACACTGGAACCATCTACGGATAGCCCTTCTAAACCGCGATCGCTTGCCACTATCGGCACACCTGCTGCCATTGCTTCTAAAGTTTTATTTTTAATGCCAAACCCCGTCCGCATCGACACAACGCAGACTGTGGCTTTATGTAAGTATTCTACCATCGAAGGCACGCGCCCAGTGACAGTAATTCCTGGTTTATCCTTCAGTGCTAAAACTTCTGCTGTCGGATGGGAACCGACAATATCAAAAGTTGTATTTGGATAACGTTTTTGAATTTCTGGCAAAACTTCGTTACTAAAAAAGCAAACAGCATCAATGTTTGGTAAGTTATCCATTGCACCAATAAAAATTAAGCGCTGTCCCCCCGAATCTTTGCTGCGGTTAGGGAAAGAAACTAAATCTACACCGTTAGGAATAACTTGAATTTCTGTGTTTGGTGCAAATTCTTGTAATTGAATTTTATCTTCTTCAGTTGTCGCTACAATTACCGAAAACTTTGAACAGTAATTTTGTTCATAACGACGCAAGAGCGGTAAATTAATTTTGTCTCTGAGTTTATTTTCAGAAATGCCATTTTCTAGTTGGTTAAGACAAGTGCCGTAAACAGAACTATGAACATCAACTAAAGTGCGTACCTGTTTCTGAAATTGAGGACGGATATAAATTTCATTAACACTATGTTCGCAGGTAATTACATCACATTTCCCTGCTTGTACAAAGTTATCAATCCAGTTTTGCATTTCAACTGAGTAGCGGTTTAAGACACTCGGAGGTGTACCCTGATTTAGAAAAGTATTGAAACGCTGGATTTTTTTTAGTATACCTGTGCCGGTGTCAGAATCGGCGGGGCGGTCAAAAACGACGAGATTATCGACGCGATCGCGCAATCCGGCTATTTCTGCATCTGTGACATAGCGATCGCGTTGGGTCACTAAAGTAATAGCATGACCTTGACTGAGATACTTGAGTAAATTAAACGTCCTTACCTGGGTTCCCCCCCGTGTTGGTGGATAGGGAAATGTGGAAGATAGCATTAAAATGTTCATAAAAGCTGGCAATTGGGAATAATACCAAGTACAGGGATGATATATATACAATGACCTGAGTCAATAGTTTATGTCATCAGAATTATACCGATATAATTGTTGTCAGCTATTTCTAACCTGAAGAAAATACTGATACCAATTCTGTGTGAAGTTGCGCTTTATCACCCTCAGGCTAGAAGCCTGGGGCTATACAAACAAAGCCCACCTACGTGGGCTAATAATGGGATGAGGAAAGCAAATTCAAAATCAGTATTTTTACTGTCGTCAATATTAATTTTATAAAATATGCCTAAAGTTACTGTTTCCATTCCCACTTTTAATCGAGTTAATTTACTGCCTTTCGCAATTGAAAGTGTACTCAAGCAGTCTTATCAAGACTTTGAATTAATTATCTGTGATGACGGTTCTGTTGATAGCACACCTGAGTTGATGTCACAGTATACAGATAGCCGGATTAAATATATTCGTCATCCGCAAAATATTGGTAAAAGCAATAATATGCGCTCTGGCTTTGAAGCTGCAACAGGCGAATATTTTATTAAATTTGATGATGATGATAGGCTAAATCCAGATTTTTTAGCGCGTACTGTCGCAATTCTTGATAAAGATTCCAGTATTACTTTTGTAGGTACTGACCACTGGATAATTGATATTAATAATGTTAGGGATGAAGCGAAAACTCAAGAAAATTCTCGTTTCTGGGGAAGAAAAAGTTTATCAGAGGGTGTTGTCGATAATTTGTTGGAAGTTGTGTTTGTTAAACAAAGCTTTCAAATAGGTGCAAGTTTATTTCGTCGCCAAACTTTGCAAGAATTGGGATATATGTTGCCCAATATGCAAAACTGTGAGGATAATGATTTATTTTTGCGGTTAGCTTTGGCTGGGAAAAAAGGCTATTATTTACCAGAATTGTTAATGGAATATCGCGTACATGCCGAACAGCAAGGTATTAATCGGGGAATTCGTTATTTAACTGATAAAATACTATATTTGGAAAATTATAAATTTGATTCAGAAAAGTTGGAAAAATTTAGGCAAAATAAGCTTTATGAAACGCAGTTATTGTTAGGTTTGCGCTTGATTGAAACAGGTGAAACGCAAAAAGGAAGAGAGTTAGTTTTAGCAGGAAAGTCTTTTTCTATTACTAAGGCTTGGACTGGGTTGGGGTTGTCTATGTTGCCGGTTGGGTTGCGGGGTAAGGCTTTTGAGTTGGTGCGGAGTGTGCGGGGATGATGCGATCGCGCACTCGTAGCAGCCTGAAGTAGGGTACAAAAAACTACCTGATTTGCGATCGCTCAATGCCTGTTCGCACTAATTCTGGCTAGGATAAAAGAATGTGTAAATTGTTGCGGTTCGAGCTAGAGTAGTGCTGATTCAGATTTAGGTAATATTACCCGCATGGAAACTAACCAGTTAAAATTCTTACTAAAGTTGTTGGGATGTGCCGATTATCGTGCAAGCTATACTGATCGCACTTTTGACAGCTTTAAAAAAGACAAGAATAAGATTTGTCAAAATTTAGGCGATCGCGAATTAGTAGATTATTCCCGCGAGATTGCCGCAGTCAAGATTTTACCACCAGGTAGAGCTTTACTGCAAGAGCCGACAAAAGTGGCGATCGCAGACAAAGAACTGAAGGTGCTGGAGAAGATAAGTAAAGCTTCGGGAAAAATCACCCCCAGCGAAATCACCTCACCTAAAGCTGCTGAACGAGACGCGATTTTGAAAAGTTTAAGCGATCGCGGATTAATTGAAGCTGAACTCAAAATCAAAAAGAGTAAAGCTGAGGTTTGGCTGACTGAACGCGGAATTGAATATTTGCGGGATGATTACAGTCCTAACAAAGGCTCTAACCCTGTCATCAGCTTAGAGCTACTGAGTAATTATCTGCGCTTTTTGCGGAAAACTTTGCGCGATAAGCCAGAACCAGTATCTACTTCAGCACCTATCAGTGTAGAGTCTGCTGCTGTAACAATTATTAATCTCACTGATGAAGAAATTTTACAAACTATCCAGAAATTAGATCGGGAACTGGGTAGTGACAATTATTTGCCAATATTTCATCTGCGGCAAAAGTTACAACCTCCGCTTTCACGGGAAGAATTAGATAAAGCGCTTTATCGTCTAGAAGAAAGCGATCAAATTGAATTAAGTAAGTTGGCAGAACCAGGTGATTATACACCTGAGCAAGTTGACGCGGGAATTCCCCAATTTAGCGGTGGTTCGTTGTTTTTCATCATAGCAATCTAAAAATTTACATCTAAATTACGAGCAAGCAACTTTCATTTTTAGCAGGTATTTTAGCATGGCAGAAATTGACGAACTTATTAAACAATCGTTTAACCCATTTGATAACTCGGCAGCAGGTAACTTTTGGGAAGAGCAGCCACCCACTACAGTTGAATCTATTCATCAAAAGGAATTAATCCAAATTCAAAGTGTAATAGCACAGATTTCCCAAGACCATCAAACCCGTAGTTTAATTCTCTATGGTGACGGTGGTTCGGGAAAGACTCACTTCTTAGGTCATCTGAAAAAACAGCTAAACAATCAAGCTTTTTTCGTTTACATTGAGCCATTTTCTCAAAGTGAGCATATCTGGCGGCACGTCTTACGTCATACTGTTGATAGCCTGGTTAATGCTCCAGCCGGACAAGCAGATTCTCAATTAATCCTTTGGCTCAAAAGCTGCTTTTCTACGATTCAGAAGCAGTTAAAAAGCGATCAGCAAAAATTTATTGCTAAAATTAAAGGCTTTTTTGGGAAAACAGACGCTGAAGGCGATCGCCAAGTATTCATTGATATTCTTAGAAAAACCATTGGCACCACAGGAATTTATAATGCTAATGAATTTTTTGGGGTTCTTTATGACCTGACTAATCCAGATTTGTACTTTTTAGCTTGTGAATGGTTGAAAGGAGATGATTTAGATGAAGATAGTCTGAAAAAGTTAAGAGTTAGGCAATCAATTGATGATGAAGACAAAGCGCAGGGTATCTTAGGCAACTTTAGCAAAATTTCTGCGAAAACTCAGCCGATTGTGTTGTGTTTCGATCAGCTAGATAACATTGCTCGTTTACCAGATGGCTCTCTTGATCTACAAGCTTTATTCAATGTCAACTCTACGATTTATAACGGGAAGTGGAAAAATTTCCTGATTATCATCAGCATCAGGACAGAGAACTGGTATAACAATTCTAAGCGAGTTCACCCGTCTGACATAGATAGAGCTACTATCAGAATTCCACTAAAACGTATCACGCTGGAACAAGGCGAAGCCCTCTTAGCTACTCGACTCTATCCCCTGCACAATCAAGCTAACCCTAAACCTACTTCCCCAATTGATCCGTTAAGTCGTCAGGTGTTAGAAAACGTGTTTCTCAGCCGCAAAGCTACACCCCGCGATTTTTTGACGCTAGGAAAACTAATATACCAGGATTATAAGGAATCGCTTATAAATAAGCCGATAGAGCCGTCTGTTTCGGAGATAATTAAAGCTGAATTTGAATTGCTATGGCAGCAGGAATATCAAAAAGTTCAGGCAAAAAATACCAAAATTACCTTGTTAGCAGCACCCGATTTAATTCGCATGTTGCAACAAGCGTTAGAGGCATTAGAAATACAGGAAATTAAACCTAGACTCATCAGGGGAACATACGCCAATAATTCTTTGAGTTATCAACAGGCAGGTAAGCGAGAACGGATAGGTGTAGTTTGGACAGAAGAGCCAAACATGGGTACCTTTTTCAATATCATGAATGCTTGCCAAACAGCAATTCAGCAAAATCTATGTCAAACTTTGTATTTAATTCGCGCTGGAAGTTTAGGAACTCCAAGACTTGTCGGCAATCAACTATACAGACAAATTTTCACATTTACTAATCATGTTCACATCAAGCCGAATCTGACTTCTGTTCACTACTTGGCAACATACCACAGCTTTGTAAATTCTGCACTTGCTAATGAATTGGTGCTTAGAGGTAAAACCATTACTTTGCAGGAACTACAAACTTTAACCCGCGAGTGCAATATTTTGCAAAAGTGTACTTTATTGCAAGAATTAAAAATTGTTTCTCAAACAGGTGGAAGTAATGGTAATGGTAATGGTAACGGTAAACACGATTTACAACCAGTGAAAAATTTGATGTTTAATCTAGTAAAAACCCAAAGTTTCATAGGATTACCAACTTTAATTAAAGAGACTAAAGCAAAATTTTCTCTAGTAAAGGAATCGGAAATTGAAAATTTGATTCAAGAACTATGTCAAGAGCAAAAGGTAGAATATTTTGACCCGAAAGCCAAGCCACAAGACCAATTAGTTTGTTTAGTGACTAAAAAATAATATTTAATACAAAATAGTTGACATTTTAGCAAATGCAATATTTGACAGAAGCTACTGAAATTAGAGCGCAAATTGCTAAATTTGCTTTGGCTAAAACCCTGTGGTTAGATACCGAAATTGCTGACTGGAATACTCCCTATCCCAGATTGTCGCTAATTCAGGTTTTGGCTGCTCCAACAAACTTGACAAGTGAGTATGCTTACATTCTTGATGTCTTAGATAAACCTGATTTGGCAGCATATTTTATTAACCAAATCATGGTTAATCCTCAAATAGAAAAACTATTTCATAATGCCAGCTTCGATTTGAAATATCTGGGGGGACAGCTAGCACAAAATGTTACCTGTACTTTAAAAATAGCCAGAAAAATAACTCGTGAAGTATTACAAGTAACCAACTTACAACTTAAAACCTTAGCAGGAGAACTCTGCAACTTTTCTCATGTAGATAAAGAAGAACAAGCAAGCGACTGGGGAAAGCGTCCTCTCACCCAAAAGCAGCTACAATATGCCGCAATGGATACAGTTTATCTGGCTGCTGTGCATCGTCGCTTATTAGAAATATCTAATCCCGATGCTGTAAGTAATATTTTTAATATGATATCTAATGACTCAAAGCCATCAACAGAAACATCTGAAAATTCATCTTTAAATGTTACTAAAGTCCGAGTTGCATTTGAATGTCCGCGCTTGTTTTATTTGAAGCAACACTTTGGGGGTAATACCTTATTTATCCCACGAGATACCGCAATAGGTATTGGTAACATATTTCATCAATTAGCAGATGATTTTGTCAGGTTAGCCACTCTTGAACCGCGATTTAAAGAGTTGTTTAAACCACCCGCAGCCCAGTTGCAGGTAGAGGAAATCGCATCTAGTATGCAACAGCTTTTTTATGAAATAAAGTTCTCCTCTTACCTGCAACAAGCTAAAAAAAATCCCAGCCAAGCACCAGCACTTTACAAAGTTTGGCAGGGATTACAAGGACTAATCCGACGCTTTGCAGAATTGTTAGTAATTAATCGTCGTTATTGCAATGCAGAAACAGTTATTGCGAACACTTTTGTCTCTGAAGAACGCAAGCTTGAACATTACTTTAATCTAGCTGACGGGACACAACAACGAGTAGCCGGAGAATTTGATTGCTTAGTTTTCAACTTTGAAAAAAAGCGCTTATGTGTGGTAGAGTTTAAAACTTATCAGCCAGCCGATCCATCAGCGCAATTAGCCCAAGTTGCTCTTTATAGTTATATGCTTTGGCAAAAGAAAAAGGTAGCTGTTGACTCAGCAGTTTACTGTGTTTTGCCAGAATTTAAAGAGTATCACTATTCTTGGGAACAGCTAGAAAATACAGTGCATCAGTTGATTCCTTATAAGTTACAACAAATGCAGCAATGGCTGACTTGGGAACCACCATTACCTAATTCACCACCAACTACAACCCAGCCTCATTTGTGCGAAATTTGTCCGCAGCAGCAAAAGTGTAAAAGTTACTTTGTAGAAGAATCTAAACAAGAGGAATCTTTTAATAAGCAGGAAGAACAGATTTATCACACAACAAAAAAGCATCAGCAATCATTCAATGCCGATGCTATAGGTGAAGAATTAGTTACTACTTTGCAATCTTTTAATATTGGTGTAGATTACCACGGTGCGGCTGTTGCTCCTAGTTTCATCAGAGTTAAGCTGAAACCTCATTTAGGTGTTAAAGTTAGTTCTCTACTGAAATTATCTGCTGATTTGCAAGTACAGATGGGGTTGGCTAATCCGCCGTTGATTTCTCCTCAAGCTGGATATGTAAGTGTTGATTTGCCTCGTCTAGATAGGCAAGTTGCTAAGTTTGAGGAGTATGTTCAACATCAATTTTTGCCCTCAACCGCACCTGTAAAAATTGCCCTTGGGGTGAATTTAGAAGGGCAATTGGTAGAAGCTGATTTATCAGATCCAAATACTTGTCATTTTTTGGTTGGGGGTACAACTGGTAGCGGGAAGAGTGAGTTTTTGCGATCGCTTCTCCTCAGTCTCCTGCTTCGTCATTCCCCGCAAAACCTCAAAATTGCCCTTGTCGATCCCAAACGTGTCACCTTTCCCGAATTTGAGCAGATACCGTGGTTGTATTCACCAATTGTCAAAGAAAGCGATCGCGCTATTGAATTGATGGATGAACTAGTGGCAGAAATGGAATCGCGTTATCAGCGATTTGAAAAAGCTGGGTGCGCTGATTTGAATGCTTACAATCAACCTTCCCGTCAGCTTTTACCTCGCATTGTTTGCATCTTTGATGAATATGCCGACTTTATGGCAGAAAAAGAAATTCGCACCGCACTAGAACAAAGTATCAAACGATTGGGTGCTAAAGCAAGAGCCGCAGGTATTCATCTAATTATTGCCACACAACGTCCCGAAGCCAAAGTTGTTACTCCCTTAATTCGCTCAAATCTTCCCGGAAGAGTTGCTTTGCGAACTGCTAGCGAAGCAGATTCAAAAATTGTTTTGGGTGGTACACAAACAGCAGCTGCATCTCTCTTGGGTAAAGGTGATTTACTTTACCAAATTGGTAATAATTTATCCCGTTTACAAAGCTTATTAGCAACAACCATTCAACTGCCGTCTGTATAAATTAAAGTGCCGCTACCCGTTAGCAATTCCCCTAACCTGCTATATAGCTAGGACTTACGCAAAATACCTCTCAAACTCTTATTCCTCCGTGTACTCTGCGTCCTCTGCGGTTCGTTATTCCGTCACTCGTGCGTAAGTCCTAATAGCCTTTCCTAATAAGAGTGAGAACCAGCGATTACCTCACCCCGATAAAGCTGTGCTTTATCTCCCCTCTACGAGCGTAAGGAGAGGGGTTAGGGGTGAGGTTTTAAGAGTGTACTTCACTCTTATTATGAACTGCTATAATCTGACGGAAATATCGCTATTACTTACTTTGCGGAATACTTGGAGTATGTTGATAAGTTGAGTTTGATTGAAGTTGACTAATAACGAATAGTGTAGCAAGAGTTAAAGCAATAGAAACGAATGCGATCGCTAAAGGATTAGTTTTTCGAGAACTGAGTTTTCCTTGGGTGTAAGCAGTATTAGCTATACTCAGTTCATGTTTAGACTGTTCCAAAATTGATTGGAGAGCATTTATCTCCTCATCTTTTAGTTCTGTAAATCCGTCTTGTCTAAAAGCATTCTCTAGAATTTTTACCTTTTCCTCTGAAGTTGCTTGAGCAAGTTCTTTTTTGATAACTTCAAAAGGATTATTTTGTCTTATGGGTTGTGATGGTTGAGTTTTAGGAGTTCGTGGTTGAAATTGCCTATCTTGTTGAATCTCTTTTTTGGTAAAGCTATATAAATTCTCTTCCCTTGCTGGTTGTGATGGTTGAATCTTAGGAGTTTGCGGTTGAGTTGGAAGGTTCTGAGTATTACTTCTTTGATTTGTCTTAAACGACCATCTATAGTCACTATCTTGAACAACCAGATGCTTCAATGAAGAGTATAAGTAGTGGTTTACTTCTCGTCTTTCAACTCCAAGCATATCAGCTATTTTCACTGCTCTTACAGGAGTGCCGCGCTTCAAAATTTCAACAATTTTTGATTCCAGTTCGTCCATATTAGCCCCCAAATCTAACTTACTAGAATGACGCTGAAACAGATATTCCTTTAGTTCAATTTGCTTTCCGGATATTTTTGACGAATAATGAAGATTACAGATATTTAGAATCTTTTTTACATTAGTCGCATTGCACGTTAACGCACCCTCCTAATTACTTTTTTCAGCTAGTTCAAGAGTTTTTATAATAGAATCTTTTGTCATGCTTGATGTGATTTTTATCCCTCTTTCTTTTGCAATATCTTTGAGTTGGTCTTTTGTCTTGGCTTTATAGCCTGTAGTCTTAGTTTTATCAGTTGTAGTTTTCTTGTTTATTACAGGTTCAATTTCTTGTTGCTTCTTCAAAAAGTCTTCAACAATCTCTTTTACAACTTCACTAATTTGCTGAACTAATTTGTCATCAATAGTTGTCTGATTGCTTTTACTTTCCTCAAGTTTTTTGATAGCATCAGCAATTTGTTCAACCTTATCAGTAAGACTTGTTAACTTATCATCATTGCTTGTTTGCTTGCTTTGATTTGCTTCAAGTTTTTTGACAGATGCAGCAACTTGCTCAACTTGTGAGGTCAGAGTTTCCACCTTTTTATTAATTATTTCCACTTGCTGAGATAATTTATCAAGCTTTTGAAGTATAGGTTTATTTGATTCTGTTTGTTCAGAAGGTGGTTGTACTACTACCGGACTGGAATCTGAAGAACCTAGCAATTGCTGCATTTCTTCTTTAGCAGCAACAGCTTGCTCATCAGTCATATCAAAAACCCAAACCCATAGCTTTTCAATGTCAAGTTCCTTAGCAACATGACACAAATCAGCACCGTAAACCACTTCGTATTCTTCTTCCTCGCTGTACGCTTCAGTACGACGTACAATCAGAGGAATTAAATTACTACCTTGTTGAGTGAGACTTCTTTCTAAATTTTCGCGTCTTTCTGAAGAAATTTCTAAATCTTCCGACTTTGGTATAGCAATTTGAAAAGTGTAAATTTGACCGTGGGATATTGGCTTTATCCGCAAATATTCAACAATGCGATCGTGACGTTCTGCTGCATCCATTTTTCTATTCCTTTTTATTTGTTACAGAAATTAAATGTTTAGCTAGTTTCATATAGCAATTAAAGGCATCCTGTGCAGTCTCTTTATCTTTTGAGCTTAATTCGTTATCAAATTCAGCAAAACAAATTGGATATCCTTTATTAGGCGTACTTGAAATTATAGTAAGGTTTGGAATCCATGTATCCTGAGGAAATAAATCTACATTTTTGCTTTGAGGATTCTTTGATATCACATCAAAAATTTGCTGAGTCATAGATAAAGCAACCTTAGTTGCTGCTCTATTGTACATACTGACTGCGATACCCAAAATTGGCAAAGGTTCATCTTTCGATTCATCAACTGCAATAGCTCTTTTCATCACGTACTCTAATGCTCGAATAGGATAAGGAGCTAATTGTGTAGGAATCAATACTGCTGAAGATGCCATTAGTGAAATAGTGTTAGCTTTACCAAACGAAGGTGGTGGATCTATTAAGATATAATCATATTGATCACGATATTTTTTAAGCTTCTTAGCCAATACGCGATCAATATCTGGTGTCATAATCAGTTCAGCTTCCATATAACTTAAACGAATGTGAGATGGAACTATGTCTAGTTCAACATCATCCCATTTTTTATGAATCACTACATTTTCTAAGCTGGTTCTTGGTTCCGTTAATAAATGGCTAATATCTTTTTTACCTTGCTTTTCAACATCTTCAAAAGGTTCTATTCCTAATCCTGTTGTCAAATTAGCTTGAGCGTCAATATCAACCAGTAGTACCCGCTTACCTAGCTTGTTGAGTGCAGCAGCTAGGTTAATAGTTGTTGTGGTTTTACCCACGCCACCTTTATTGTTAAATACAGTAATAATCATACCTTGACGCTCCTCCTTAGATTCAGTGATTAAAGATGCTTTTTCAAGCTTTGTAGCACTTGGAAAATCTTTTTTGCTTTCGTTGGCGAAATTGTTGTCTTTCGCGAATAATTTTAAGTTCTCTTCATTTGGAAATAGTTGAGAAATGGAATTGATAAATTTGAAACGTAGTTGCTGTTCGTTTTGATATAATTCTTGATAAACTTGTAAACAAGTCTGTTTACATAAAATTTTATCAAATGATTGAAAATTTTCGATAAATTGCTTTTGAGAATAATCGAGAAGAACCGTAGGTTTTTGATTGTAATTATAAAGTAAACGAAACTGATAGCCATTCGTTAAAAGCCCCAGAATAGCTGAGGTTTGACGCATATATGTATTAATTTGCCAAACATTATGAGCAATGTTTTTATTAGGAGCTTTAGCCTCAATTACTAAATAAGGTGCGTATGGTATGGCTGAACTTGGTGGAAGTACCAAAAAATCAAGTTTAGATTTGCCGACTATGGCTTGAGGTTCCCAATCAGTATGACTGTAACCGAGGATTTGCAGCAGTGGCGCTATAATCTTCTTTTCTACGTCTGATTCACTACTATGAGGAGCGATCGCTTGAAAAATGTTTCGCAGAGTTGAAGCATAGTTGGCAGTCATACTAGCATGGCAAGGAATGCATCTATACAATTCTATCTACATAATTCCTCAGTGTGTAAAAAATTTCTATTTTGCTGCGAGTAAAATAGACATCTCCAGAAAAGACGTAGAGACGTTCCGCCGGAACGTCTCTACAAGGGTTTGGGGGAACGTATAATTAATTTCTGGAGATGTCTAATGCGATTGACAGGTTAGGTACGAGGTGAATATAGCAGCAGTACGTACCCTTCCCCGCCAACAATGCACCCCTCACTGCTATAATCTGACTGCTTTAAGGTCGTAAACATCGCCAAAATCGCTTTTTGGGATGTTGCCAAATCTTAAATTATGCAAAAATTTTCAATTGATAACTAGACGTGTACGCTACCTAAATAAAAATGCCTTATAGAGGACTTAACTAATGGGATATGTAATCGCAACCGCAAATATGAAAGGTGGTGTGGGCAAAACCACCCTCACAGTTAATTTGGCTACTTGTTTAGCGAAAAATCATGGCAAACGGGTACTTGTCCTAGATTTAGATAGTCAAATTAGCGCTACACTCAGTCTGATGTCACCACTGGAGTTTGCCAAACGTCGCAAACTATCACGGACATTTAGATATCTGATAGACCAAATTATTAATCCACAGCCAAACCCAAAACAGACGATTTACGATATTATTCAGTCCGACGTTTGTAATCTTCCAAATCTCGATATCTTACCCGGAGATATTGACTTGTATGATGAATTTGTCATTTCCGAAATGCTACATCAACAAGCAGTTACTTTAGGAGAACAAGACTTTGAAACTATTTGGAATCGCTTTGAAAGAGTCTTGGTGGGGAAAATTTTAGAACCAGTGCGGCAAGAATATGATTTTATCCTTTTGGATTGTGCCCCTGGCTATAATCTATTGACTCGTAGCGCTTTAGCTTGTAGCGATTTCTATGTACTACCTGCTAAACCAGAACCTTTATCTGTGGTGGGTATTCAACTGTTAGAAAGACGCATTGCTAAATTAAAAGACAGTCACGAACATGAGGCAAAGATTGATATCAAAATGTTAGGAATTGTCTTTAGTATGTTGAGTAGCAACATTTTGAATGGCAGATATTACAAACAAGTAATGCACCGCGTAGTTGAAGATTTTGGTGTGGAAAAAATTTGTAAGACGCAGATTCCTGTTGATATAAATGTTGCGAAAGCTGTTGATAGTTTTATGCCGGTTGTTTTAAGTAATCCCAACTCTGCGGGTTCTAAAGCGTTTATGCAGCTAACTCAGGAGTTGTTGCAAAAGTTGTAAATTAGGAGTTAGATGCATAAATCTATGCCCTCACCCTTCTAGGGCTTCTTATTACCAACATATTTCAAAATCCTGGAATAATGCCGCTATCCCGCCTTAGAATAAATTCTAAGGCTAATAGCGCAAGTCTACTAAAGTAGACTCAAATAATTTCATATTAGCCCGCCATATTTCAAAATCCTGGAATAATGCCGCTATCCCGCCTTAGAATAAATTCTAAGGCTAATAGCACAAGTCTACTAAAGTAGACTCAAATAATTTCATAATTTAGGCAAAACATCCCTAGAAACGGATTTTTGGTTCAACTTTCTCTCAATGAAATCACATATTGACGTTGAAAAACAAAGCTGATAGGTAAATCCGGAATTTATGAGTCGTCTTGAGACGACTTGATCTGTTAGCCTGGGATTTAAATCCCAGGTGGGCTATCGGTTTGACTACCTGTTAGCCCGCGTAGGCGGGCTTTGTTCTTGTAGCCGCGACTTTAATCGTCGGGTATTAAAATTTCCCAGCTAAGGCTGCAACACACCGATCGCAAATTAAAGGATGCTCTGTTGATTCTCCCACATGAGTGGAATAGTTCCAGCAGCGATCGCACTTTTCACCCTCTGCATCCACTACCCCAATTCCCCATGCATCAGATTGCAAGTTGTATTTCAACTGTTGCAATGCTTCGGGAGTATCCAACACTTCCACCTGGGAAGTGATAAATAAATAGCGTAGTTCATCTACACCGTTACCAACATCAGAATTCAGTGCTTTTACTGAAGTACGCAATTGCTCCGAAGCCACATATAGCATGATTTTTGCTTCCAAAGGAGCGCCAATCATCTTTTCCATTCTGGCAGTATCTAACACCTTATTTACATCAGTGCGAATTTGGCGAATTTGTTGCCAAACAGTAGCCAATTCTGAATTATGCCACTTTTCGTCTACTTGCACCCAACCGGCTTCAAACACCGATTTATAAGGCGTTTTGTAAGGGAGATATTGCCAGATGTCTTCTGCCATGTGACATAATACGGGTGCGATCGCTCGTGCTAAATTTTCCAAAGCTACCTGCAACACCGTTTGACAACTGCGACGCCGGAAAGCATCACTTGCACTGATGTACAATCTATCTTTGGCAGCATCCAAATAAAAGTTGGATAAATCCACCACACAGAAATTCTGCACCGTTTGGAAAAAGCGGAAGAATTGGAAACTATCAAACGCTTCCGTCACCTCCTTAAACACTTCCGTCATCCGGTGCAGCATGTAACGGTCAAGTTCTGGCAATTCCTCAAAGGGTACTGCATCTTTCTCCGGGTCAAAATCGTGCAAATTCCCCAACAAAAACCGTGCCGTATTGCGAATCTTTTGCCGCACATCAGCAAGTTGCTTGAGGGTATTTTTCCCAATCCGCTGGTCAGAGGTATAGTCTACCGACGACACCCACAAACGCAAAATGTCAGCACCTAATGGTGGTTCTTCTTTTTGATTTTTTCCACCTTTGATAATGACTGCTGGATCAATCACATTGCCCAGAGATTTACTCTGCTTGCGTCCTTGTTCGTCCAACGTAAAACCGTGAGTCAACACAGTTTTGTAAGGTGCAATGCCATTAACCGCGACACTGGTAAGCAAACTTGACTGAAACCAACCGCGATGTTGGTCGGAACCTTCCAGATAGATATCAGCAGGGTAGCGCAATTCTGGACGCTGCTTGGCAACAGCAGCCCAAGATGAGCCAGAATCAAACCAGACATCCATTGTATCAGTACCTTTACGGTAAGATTTACCGTTGTGGCGATACTGTTCTGGCAATAATTCCTCTACCGACAGTTCCCACCAAACATCGGAACCTTTTTCAGCAACGATCGCTTGAACGTGAGAGATAGTTTCCGCATTCAGCAATGGTTCCCCAGTTGCTTCATCATAAAAAACGGGAATTGGTACACCCCAACTGCGCTGACGCGAAATACACCAATCAGAACGTTCCGCAACCATTGGGGTGATGCGATTTTCTCCTTGTGCGGGAATCCATTTTACCGAAGCGATCGCACTCAAAGCTTCTTCTCTAAATCCCTCCACTGAAGCAAACCATTGTTCAGTAGCGCGGAAAATCGTCGGCTTTTTCGTCCTCCAATCGTAAGGATATTTATGCTGATACGCTTCCTCCTTCAACAAAGAACCCGCTTCCGTCAAAGCAGAAATCACCGCTTGATTTCCATCACCCAGAACATTCAACCCAGCAAACTGTCCCGCTTCCGAGGTAAAATTACCATAATCATCAACCGGCGCGAGAATAGCCAAACCGTAACGCTGACCCACAATGTAGTCTTCTTGACCGTGACCAGGTGCAGTATGTACCAAACCAGTACCCGACTCAGTAGTTACATAATCACCACCAATCACAATCGGACTTAGGCGATCGTATAGCGGATGTCGGTAAGTAGAATGTTCTAAATCTTTCCCTTTCACCGTGGCTTTCACCGTCAACTCATTTCCCAAAGTTGCCGATAAACGTTCCACCAAATCCTCAGCTACGATGAGGTATTTGAAATTTACCTCACGCAAAGGCGCAAAGTCGCCAATATTACTTTGCGTCTCTGCGTCTTGGCGTGAGACTTCCACCACCGCATAATTGAGGTCAGGATTTAACGCAACCGCTAAATTCCCCGGAATAGTCCAAGGTGTCGTCGTCCAGATAGCCACACCCAATTCTGGTAAAAACTCACCCAGCGCAGCTTTCACCCCATCCGACAGACTCACCATCTTGAAAGCAGCGTAGATACTCCGGGAGGTGTGACCTTCTGGATATTCCAACTCAGCTTCAGCCAAAGCGGTTTGAGAACTGGGACTCCAGTGAACTGGTTTTAAACCGCGATAGATGTAGCCTTTTAACATCATCTCACCGAAGACACCGATTTGCGCCGCTTCGTATTCCGGCATCATTGTTAGATAAGGATGATCCCAATCGCCCCAAACACCGTAAGTTTTAAAATTGTTACGTTGGTCATCTACCGCAGCTAAAGCAAATTCTTTCGCTTTTTGTCGCAGTTGTAAAGGTGTCAAATTTTGTCGTTCTGCCGACTTCATATTCTGCAAAACTTTCAATTCAATCGGCAATCCGTGACAATCCCAACCTGGAACGTAGCGAACTTTACGTCCGCGTAGTAGTTGGTAGCGGTTAATAATGTCTTTGAGAATTTTATTTAAAGCATGTCCAATATGCAGCGAACCATTAGCGTAGGGTGGTCCATCATGCAGTATAAATAATTCGCCTGGGTTTTCTTGAGACAGGCGATCGTAAATTTTGTTTTCTGACCAAAATTTTTGGATTTCCGGTTCACGCTTCACAGCGTTTGCCCGCATATCAAAGTTAGTTTTGGGCAGGTTTACAGTCTCTTTGTAGCTTCCAGTTTCTGTCACGGTGCTGATTTTCAAAGAATAATAAAGTTTGATTCTCACTATTATCCATGAGAATTTCTAATAGACAAACGTCGTGGAAATTAATTATGCGCTACCCAGAACCCCTAGAGACGTAGCATTGCTACGTCTCTACATCTTTATCCTACAAGGTCTTAGGCTTTGATTCTTGCCCCCCTTCCCTGGTAGGGAAGGGGCTGGGGGTTAGGTTTGAGAGTAAGTTGTACACTGCGTCTGTAGTATATTGTAACGCATTTTGTAGTAAGCGCTTCAGCGCTTCTTGTAGAGACGCGAAATTTCGCGTCTCTACAAATTATCTAATTCCTTGGTAGTTGCGTATCTGTCGGTTCTTCTGCTGGGGGAGCAAGTACGGCATCGGGAGCAATTTCCTCAACCGGAATTTTTGCTAATTCCGCAACAGCAGCTTCTTCAGTGGCAGCAGCTTCTTTTGCAGCTTTTACTAATTCGGGTGATGGAGGGTGAGGAGGAATTGCTTCGGGTACAGTTTCGCTTTTTGCTTCAGTGTCTGTGGTTACAGCAAGTTCAGTAGTGATGTCAGAACTTGTGGGAGTGGTTACAGCAAGTTCAGTAGTGATGTCAGAACTTGTGGGAGTGGTTACAGCAAGTTCAGTAGTGATGTCAGAACTTGTGGGAGTGGTTACAGCAAGTTCAGTAGTGATGTCAGAACTTGTGGGAG
>NZ_JAOWRF010000387.1:20661-34065 GCF_025753815.1 Plectonema radiosum NIES-515
TGGTTACAGCAAGTTCTGGTATGGGGGTTCGTTTGTCAACAACCTCAACAGGAGTTTTACTTGTAGGTGCAGAAGTTGTTTGAGGAGTCTTTTTATTTAAAGTCTGTTGTGCCTTGTCTTTAACTCCAGAGAAAACGCTGCCAATGCCTTTTTGGATTTGGGAAAGGCGCTGTGGGAGTGAGATATTAGAAGCTTGATTCTGAATAGTATTTGTCACCGCTTCAGTACTGGGGATCGCAGTTTGTTGCGTCTTTGGTGTGACTTGCCGACGTAATGACAAAGTTTGCGTTACCGACCAACCCAAAAGTGCCACACTAGCCACATGACCAAGCAAAAGACCCCCAGTAATGCGTCGGGCAAATACCCATAATACTAAAGCGTAGAAAAATCCTACACCACTCCAAATAAAATCATTCTTGCGATGGATTTCCGGGAAAAAGAAAGCTGCTAAGTAAATAGCTAAACTACCAAGACCGACCGTCAAAGCTAGGACATATGCCAGCATTTTGTGGTTACTCCTTACTGTGTCATTTGACTAAGAATTCAAAATTCAGGAGCCAGAAGCCAGAATACTTTCTATGAGACTAGCGTATGACTCGTTAATACAGCGAAGTTACTTTGAAGCAGAAGAAAAAAAATTCAAAACCTCTTTAATACTGTATCCTTTTATGGTTCAGATTCTCTGACTCCTGTAGAGACGCGAAATTTCGCGTCTCTACTCAATTTTGCAAATTTTGCGGGAAAATTGTTGATTAGGATACAAATTAAAATTAATTATCTATGTAAGGTGTGAATTTTTCCAGTCCTAAAGAACTCTTAATCTCTTCTTTAGGAGAGAAGGTAAAATCTCGGACTACCCTTAAAGATGAAAGGATCTGCAAGAGTTAGCCAAAAGAATTTATGACCCTACAAAGCTTTGGTGTGATTGGTTTAGCCGTTATGGGTGAGAACATCGCTCTAAATGTCGAGCGTAATGGTTTCCCAATTGCAGTTTACAACCGCTCACGCGAGAAAACCGATGCCTTCATGGCACAGCGTGCCCCAGGAAGGAACGTAAAAGCAGCTTTTACCCTAGAAGAGTTTGTTGCGTCTCTAGAACGTCCCCGCAAAATTTTAGTGATGGTGCAAGCTGGTAAGCCGGTGGATGCAGTAATTGCCCAGCTAAAACCTCTGCTGTCTGAAGGCGATATTATTATTGACGGTGGCAACTCTTGGTTTGAAGATACTGAAAGACGCACCAAAGAATTAGAACCAGACGGATTTCGGTTTATTGGGATGGGCGTCAGTGGTGGTGAAGAAGGAGCGCTGAATGGTCCTTCACTCATGCCAGGAGGTACAGAAAGTTCTTATGAGTATCTATCGCCAATTTTTACCAAAATTGCCGCCCAAGTCGATGATGGTCCTTGTGTGACTTACGTGGGTCCTGGTGGTGCCGGTCACTATGTAAAAATGGTACACAACGGCATTGAGTACGGCGATATGCAACTTATCGCTGAAGCTTACGATTTGCTGAAAAATGCCGCAGGTCTTGACCCTAGTCAGCTACACGAAGTTTTTACTGAGTGGAACACCACTGACGAACTGAATTCGTTTTTGATTGAAATTACAGCAAATATTTTCCCCTACATTGACCCAGATACAAATCTACCTTTGGTGGATTTGATTGTGGACGCAGCAGGGCAAAAGGG
The DNA here is from genome assembly GCF_025753815.1 of Plectonema radiosum NIES-515. Classification (GTDB taxonomy): domain Bacteria; phylum Cyanobacteriota; class Cyanobacteriia; order Cyanobacteriales; family Nostocaceae; genus Hassallia; species Hassallia radiosum_A. The sequence continues at coordinate 22,350 of NZ_JAOWRF010000387.1, forward strand.
TACAGGACGCTGGACTGTGCAAACTGCGTTGGAATTGGGGGTTGCGATTCCCACAATCACAGCGGCAGTAAATGCCCGGATTATGTCCTCGATTAAAGATGAGCGGGTTGCTGCATCGAAGATTCTGACGGGTCCCACTGGCAAATATGACGGACAGACCAAGGACTTTATCAATATGGTGCGCGATGCTCTATATTGCTCGAAAATCTGCTCATACGCTCAAGGAATGGCACTTTTAAGTACAGCTTCCAAAGCGTATAATTTTAACTTGAATTTAGGCGAAATGGCGCGGATTTGGAAGGGTGGCTGTATTATTCGCGCTGGATTCTTGAATAAAATTAAGAAAGCTTTTGACGAAAATCCTGCACTACCTAACTTGCTATTGGCTCCGGAATTCAAACAGACGATTCTCGACAGACAATCAGCTTGGCGCGAAGTGTTATCGACAGCAGCTAAACTGGGGATTCCCGTGCCGGCATTTAGTGCGTCATTAGATTATTTTGACAGCTATCGACGCGATCGCCTACCCCAAAACCTCACTCAAGCACAACGCGACTACTTCGGAGCGCATACTTACTTACGGACTGATAAACCTGGTACTTTCCACACTGAATGGGTGCCAATTGCGGAAACTAAGTAAGCTTTCACACCTCTACATTTTGTGAAAGTTTAAAAGGTCTAGGTTGGAGATTTGAGGGTGACTCTGAATTTCAGAGTCACTTTCTTTTGGGAAATTGGGCATTGGGCATCTCCAAAAATTAAATATGCGTTATCCAAACCCCAAGAGACGCGAAATACGAAGTCTCTACATTCTTTTTCACTCCTATGTCTATTGGGCATTGGGCATTGGGCATGGGGAATATCATGTCCGCTTAATTAAACATTAATAAAAACATTTCAACCGTCGTAGAGACGTTCCGGCAAAACGTCTCTACAATGGGCGCAAAACGTCTCTACAATGGGCGCAAAACGTCTCTACAATGGGCGCAAAACGTCTCTACAATGGGCGCAAAACGTCTCTACAATGGGCGCAAAACGTCTCTACAATATATGTGATTTGTTGGACATGATATAATTGGTAATCAAACCTTTTACACTCATTCTTAAAGCGCCGTATTTCAACCCTAGGCTTCCAGCCTAGGGCTAAACGAACCAGAGCTTACCTGCGCTTACAGTCCTTGTCATGCGGACTTTATTTTTGTAGCCGCGACTTTAGTCGTCGGGCATTTTTGCAATTGATCGTTAGTCTATAAACCCGTATTTATTCGTGATTTTAAGGATTATTATTTCCGAGAAATTTCTTTTTTAATTCTTCTAATTCTTCATCTAGTTGGCTTTTGCTAGAAGGCTGAGAGGTTGGCTGTGGTGGTGGTGGTTTTATGTTTTTTTGCTGTTTGTTACCGCCAAGAAATTGTGTTTTCATTTCTTCTAATTCCAGATCAATTTGGCTGTTAGTTTTTATGACAACCGTAGGTGGAGAAGTTGGGGGTGGCTGAATCGTGGGTTTTGCTGATTTGGGCGGTGTGGCGGCTAGATGCGGCTGTTGATTCAAATCTCTAAGAACTTCATCTACTGTTTGGTAACGACGCACAGGGATGCTTTCTAGCATTTTATCGAGGACTCTACCTAACTCCTGGTTAATAGGAGTTTTCAAGTATTGCCGCCAAATCCAAGTATCGTTGTTAATATCATAGGAGTCAAAAGGCGATCGCTCGGTTAATAAGCAAACACAAGTTGCACCCAAACTGTAGATATCGCTGGCAAAAATAGCTTTTCCTCTAATTTGTTCTGGTGCTACATATTCCGGGGTTCCTATACTTGTACCAGTTTGATTTAAGGCTGCGTTGCTAGCAATTTTCGCTGCACCAAAATCGACTAAAACTAGATCCCCCCAACCCCCCTTAGAAAGGGGGGATCGTCGGATAATATTTTCTGGCTTAATGTCGCGATGAATAACTTGTTTTTGATGACAAAATTGCAACACGGATAATAAATCATTCAGTAATTGCCGTATTTGCGTTTCGTTAAAAGCGCCGTTTTGTGCTGATTCCTGTGCTAGGTTTTGCCCATCGATGAATTCTTGGACGAGAAACTGGCGATCGTCTTGGGTAAAATATGCCAGTAGTTCGGGAATTTGCGGATGCTTGCCCAATTCATCTAACCGCATCGCTTCTTGGGTAAACAATTCAACGGCTTTTTGTAAGGTGCTAGTGCCCTGCGCTTGGGGGTAAAATTGTTTAATTACACAACGCGGTTTTGAAGGCTTATCCTCATCCACTGCCAAAAAAGTGATGCCAAAACCACCTTGCCCTATCGGTTTGATAGCACGGTAGCGTTCTTTGAGGAGTAATTTGGAACCGCAAGTTTGGCAAAACTTGACATCATCAGCGTTTTCTGGTTTTGGACACCGGGGATTGAGACAGTAGCTCATGTTGAGGATTTTGGGATACCTGTCTTTATTGTGCCGCAGCGTAGACGCCATCAGGGGTCTATTCTAGATTCGCCAATTATCGAGCTTCAAATTGTAACCAAGTGTTTGAATGCGTTGATAATGTGGTAAATTACCAGTAATTAAGGTTAAGTTGTTTTGGATAGCGATAGCCGCAATTATAGAATCGGCAAGTCCTATCGGTTGTCCTGTTCGTTCTAAATCTGCATATATCCGTCCAGCCAATTCCGCGTCAGCTAGTTCCAATGTTAACACCTCAGCAGCGGCAATCTCAACAAACAACTCGTGTATTTTATCTTCGCGTTGGCGTTTATGCCAGCCTTTGACAATTTCCAAGACTGTGATTGTGGAGATGGTATAGTGACCAAAAACGCCTAGATAAACAGTAGCCCTAGATACTACGCGCTGATCTATACGTTTAAGGCTTTCAGAAAGAATGTCTGTGTCAAGTAGTACTTTGTCCAAAGCGTTGATTTAGTGGGTGTGCTGCTCGATCTCTCATGATTTCTTCAAGTATCTCATCTATTAGCTCAGGTTCGTCGGCATAAAGTCCAAGTAAGGGGTAATTCTCAGCTTCTGTCACCGCTAGTTGATCAATGGCGTCTGTTATTAGTTGCGACAAGTCACAATGACGCGATTTTGCCAACCAACGTGCTTTTTCAAGGGTTTTTTCGTCGAGTTGCAATTCTATTTTTTCCACGGGGTAAGATTTGAGAGCATGTGTGATGCAGCGATTTTAGCATTTGGGAGAACGCAAGCTGTGAGAGAGCGATCGCACCAACTAAACCTCGTCTACTTTGAAAACCATAGTTTTCTGCCAAGAGTTTGAGATTGCTTCCTTGCGTCGCAATGACACATCTTAATAAGAGCAAAACTCCAGGTTTCATCATGGACGAGGTTTAACTAATATTAAGAGATTTTTTCAGTTCGCTAAAAGGGAAACCAACTAACCAGATTTCCAATGGTTTAGGTTTCGTCATTATAGATATCTTCTTCTGGGTCATTCCACTCATTAAATCCTGTTTCGGCAAGTTGCATCATTGTCACGGTTTCGAGCCTTTCTTCAATCTCTGCTATCAGTGCTACAAGTTCTTCAACTGGTAGCTGAAAAATCATCGCTTTAATTTCTTCAATATTGGCATTCACTGTCATAAACAATATTCCTTCTCAGATGCTTTGATTTTATAGATTTGCTCGTAGCGGAATGCTTTAATAACTGAACCTTCGGTAACAAAAGCTATACTGGGACGTAGATACTCAAATGCAAAAATTACCTGATCTCGATAACCTTGGTCATTTTCACATACCCATATTGACATAAGTTTTTTATCAATAAAAGATTTACACCAATATGGAGTTTCTACTACAGAAGGAGTATTAGAGCTTTCCTGTATTATCTCTATTTCATCAGTATCAGCTATTGGGAATAGTGTAAGTGTTGTATTTGGGAAAAATAGTTTAACTTGGTCAAAGCAGAGTTGATTGCCAGCAAATTCTTTGTCTTCGACAATTGAGACTGCTGTTAAAGTCTCTCCGATTGGGAATTCATCTATTGCCATATTTTTCACGTTTTTTTCTAGCTTGTTTAAGAATTTTTATTGCAGTTTCGGCTTCTTCGTCTCCCTCGGCTGCAAGATTTGCTAATTCTCCAACTTTCATATTTTGATAATCGCTTTGTAACTGATTAACCTGACTTTGCCCTCCCCCACGCTCTCGAATTGCATCGGCGATAATATCATCTTTTAGATTAACAAGATTGCCGAGTTTTTTCAGTCCACCTGCCGTTAGGTTAACTCCATCCCGCTCATCCATTGAGCATTTAACCTATTTGCATCAAGAGCTAAGAAAGTTCTGCCAAATCCCCCTTCACCAATTGGCTGAATCGCTTGATATTGATTTTTTAAGAGCAATTGTGAGCCACAAGTCAAGCAAAATTTTGTTGCATCTGAGTTTTGGGGTTTTTGGCAATTGGGAGTGAGGCAATAAGTCATACTGGGGATGGTTGGCAGATTTTTCTAGAGTAAGTGTAACCAAAATTACTCTTGAACACTCCAAGCGTGGTGAATTGAGGATTAAAATTTAAACGCAGAGGGGCACAGAGGTAAGCGCACTCGTTTCGCGGAGAATTTGTAGCCCTGGCGAATGGAATTCGCGGCTATACAGACAAAACCCGCCTACGCGGGTTTCAAATTCATTTTTTCTTAGTCCGCGTAGGCGGACTTCGTTTGTGTAGCCCCAGACTTCCAGTCTGAGGGTGCAGTGCAGTCAAAGCAATTTTTACCTTAACCTTGTCTACAAGCTATAAAGTATGTCTAGATGAAACCATAAAGTTATTGAGGCGAAAATCTGTATGACAAGCTACCAAACCAACCAAGAAGCGATCGCTACCGATGAAGAAACCACCATCATCAACCATGTGGAAATAATCGAAAATGTCATCGATACCCTAGAACAAGATGACAGTGCAATGGTTAACCACACCGCAGAAGGTGGTATTTTGTGGAAGTTTAAATACGGTAGTGTAGAAGTGTTTGTTCAACTCAACGGGACAACCGATGAAGACACCTTAACCGTTTGGTCTGCGGTGTTAAAGTTACCCGCGAAAGATGAACCGAAGTTGATGCGGCAGCTATTGGAAATGAACTGCTCTGGCACTTTTGAAGCTCGTTTTGGTATTATTGAAAATCAAGTGGTTGTCATCGCCATACGCACTCTCGCGGATTTGTCTGCTGGGGAAGTTTCTCGTTTAATTACTGTCGTGGCAAGCATCGCCGATAACAACGACGATGCGTTACAATCTGAGTTTGGTGCAGCTTAAAAGATTTTGGATTTTGAACCGCAGATGAACGCAGATGGACGCGGATAATAAGCAGGTTTGGCGACTAATTCCGCTATTAGAAGCACCGGGACAAGTGCAGATGGCTATTGACTGCTGGTTGTTAGAACAGCATATTTTGGGACATCCGTCAAGTTTGCGGTTTTACACTTGGTCGCCACCTGCCATTTCTTTAGGCTATCATCAACGTGAATATCCCGCATATTGGCAAGGTATCATCTGGCAAGGTGAGAAACTAGAATTGGTGCGGCGTCCTACAGGTGGACGGGCTGTCTTGCATCAAGGTGATTTAACTTATGGTGTAGTGACTTCCAGACTCAATGGGAGTCGTATTCAGATGTATGAAAAAATTTGCGAGTTTTTAATTCAAGGATGGCGATCGCTTGATGTAGAATTGCACTACGGTACAGCAGGACGCGGCTACATTCACAATCCTAACTGTTTTGGCACGGCAACTAGTGCAGATTTAGTTACAGTTGATAATTGCAAACTCATCGGTAGCGCTCAACTGCGACGTGGTAAGGCAATTTTACAACATGGTTCAATACGTTTGCAACCGAATGCAGAATTGTTTGCAACTGTGTTTGGTGCAGAATCTTTTACTTCTGTGCAATTTACTCAAAACCTAACTAGAGAAACAATTATTGCTGCTTTGGTTGCAGCAGCTATTGATTGTTTTGGTATTCAATTAATTTTGCAACCGTTATCAGAGGATGAGTGGAAACAGATTTTGGCGAAAAAATAGATGATTTTTATTAACGTTGTTAAATACACATAACCGTGGAAAAAATGTAGAGACGTAGCACTGCTACGTCTCTACAAGCAGTGGAACTTCTTTAGGGGTTCTGGATAACGCATATTAAAAGAGCGGTCGATGTCTAATATTATGTTTTTATAATTAACATTAATAAAAATATCGCAACCCTCGTAGAGACGTTCCGGCGGAACGTCTTTACATTATATGTAATCTACGAGACATGATATAATGGGTGGTGGCTTTTCAATTAAAAAATAAGTCCTGGTTGCAAAAACCAGAACTTTGATACACATTAAAAGCTAGAAACAAATCCTCATGCCATGTGGATGAAAGCACCTGCTAAAAGAGAACCTGTTGCACCAATAGCAATTAATAAATAGGTGAAAAATCTTCCTAATTCCGGGTTTAGTCCTAATACTTTATCTTCTTTACCTGCTGTGAAAAATAATGACCAAGCTTGGTTGACATTTATTGTCTCAAAGCTGTTGAAATCAGGTCTAAATACAACGGGTTCAAATAAATCTTTTTTAGGAAAGTCAAAATCAGTTCTCATTAGATATCTCCAAGTTTAATTTAAGTTTTTTTATTGATGTCTGCGTAACTAGAGATTTACAAAATTGTCAACCAAGCGATCGCACCATGTCCGGTGAAAAGTTCGATGGTTATAAGTGCAACAAAGCCAATCATTGCTAAACGACCATTCAGCTTTTCTGCATACTCGGTGAAACCAAAGCCTGGTTTTTCGTCTACGTACATTTTCGGCTCGATGGCGTAGTTATTTAGTCGGTTTTGTTCTTCTACTACATAGCTGCGTGATGTCATGGTTTTTTTCCTTAAGTTTGTTTTCTTGTTAAATAATGTAACACTATGTAAATTATTTTTGCAAGTGCTTGACAAAATAAAATATTTTTATAAATTTTATAAGGTGTGTTTAAGAGTTGCAAAATTAAGATAGGACTTACGCACTTGTTATGGAAAAACGAACCGCCAAGGGCGCCAAGGACGCCAAGATTCAGAGGTTAGAGAGAGTTTTTGCGTCAGTCAGGTAATATAATATTTCTCGGTTTGAAAGATAGAATGGCGCGTAAAGGTTACACTCTCCCGGTTTTCGCTGTGGCTGCGGCAAAGGCAGCTTTGGTGTGTTTGCAAAACGGCACGGATGTGATATTATCAGTGACGGTGGATTTGCTTGGTGAGGTAGCAGAGATTTTAGTTGAGCAAGTCGCTAGTTTGGAATCAAGAAGTGCGTTAGCGATCGCTCTGTCTGACCCAGGTGATAATTTGGATTTGACGAGGAATACTCCTATTTGGGCATGGGTGAAGTTATTACCACGAGAAGACGAGGCTTTGGTTTTGGAAGCGGGTGAGGGATTGGGGAAAACGGCAGGGGGAGAAGCTGCTATTTATAGTTATGCTCGACGGCTTTTTGAAGCGAATTTGTTACCGTTAATTCCTGAAGATAAAACTGCGATCGTGCGGATTATTCTTCCTGAAGGTCGTCAATTAGCTGAACGCACATCTAATGCAGCTTTTGGTATTTTAGAGGGTTTGGCGTTGTTGGGAACTAGTGGTATTTCTCAACCGATGAGTGCTGCTGACCACTTGGAAGAATTTCGCGCCATTTTGCAAGACAAAGTGCAGCGTTTTCCCAATTTGGTATTTTGTATTGGTAGCAATGGTTATTCTGTAGCGCAGCGTTTAGGGATTCCAGAAGAAATTATTGTTTCAACGGGAAATTGGCTCGGTGCAATGCTGGTAGAAGCGGGACTTTATCAAGCTGAATCGGTGCTGTTGTTGGGATACCAAGGAAAATTAATTAAGCTAGCAGGGGGAATTTTTAATACATCAAGTCATCTGGCGGATGCTAAGTTAGAGATTATTGCCGCTGCTGTTGCTCTTAAAGGTGATATTTCAGCAGTTCAGGCAATTTTGCAACTCAATACGGCTGATGAAGCGTATAAAAAGTTGGTGGAACTGAAGTTAGCAGATGCGGTGTTTGCTGGTTTGGCTGAAAAGATTAGCCAGAAAGCAGAGAATTATGTGAAAAAGTATGCCGATCGCTTTTTGAAGGTGGGGGTAATTTTGTTTGACCGTCAAGGTAAAATCATCAGTCAGGATACAAAGGCTAAGGAATTGCTCGATTTTTATTCGTAGTAAGGACTTCAGTCCTTATCTTAATTATATGAGGACTGAAGTCCTCACTACGAATTTACAACTCCTCTCCTGCTGGTAGGGGGAAGGTTTCACCCGCTAGGTAAGCTTCAAAATTCTGTTGAAAATACAACCATGAGGTCATATCTTCTCCTTCAATAAAGGATTTTGGTGCATTTCTATATAAAGGAACGCGGGTATTAATTTCATCTTGAAGCAGTTGCGGTAACTCGCTTAAACCATCGACTTTGCTACCGTAAGCACTGTATATCAAATGACCCTCACGCGCTCCCATTTTCATCCAGGGAAGCCATTGACCGATTCTATCCCAACTCAACCTAAGTTGAGAAACTGAGGGTAATTCTGAGTTGAATAAATCTGCGGTGGGGACGGTGAGTTTAAATAACTCTGCTGCCTGATAAGTTGGATTTGGGCAATATTCAGCAAACTTTGGATCGTCTGCTAGAGGATTGGGGTAAGTGGGAAATATGTCAAATACGAAGGTTGTAGTGTCACCATCTACTTGTGCAGGAAATTTACCTTTAAACTGACCTTGTACAGGACTATTTGCAACATGCATTACTGGCACTTTCTCACCCGTCCAAGGATTTTCCCATTTTTGGACAATTTCCTTTGTTTTTGGGTCGAGGTAGTAAGTCAGTTCTCTAGAAGTAAAATCCCACCCACCCTCTTTTGTGGGAATACACCTACTGACACTCACACCCAGCATCTGAAACAGCAGTTTTTTCTTCTCACCTGGGATAAAAGCGTAAATTGCACCTTTCCAGACCAAAAAGGTTGATTGGGTGGGATCGAGGGAAGAACGAGTCTTCACCCATGCTTGAGCATCAAATTCTTGGGTTTCGGCAACCATTTTGTGGCTCCTTGCTATGTGAGGTTAGAGGGGGGAAAGGGTCGTGTCGGCTCTATGCGATCGCAACTGACACATTATATAGTAGAGACGCTCCGATGGAACGTCTCTACCGTAGTGAGCGATGAGAGCGCTCCCGTATTGAGAAAGACAAGCGGCAATAATTTCACAATCAAGCTACAACAGTGTATGCGATCGCCATGATTATTCCAAAATTCCCAATTCCCTAATGCTAGGCTACAGTTAGCATTCTTCAAAAAGCAACTATGACTGCCCTTATCGTTAACTTGCATCCTGTCATTGAGCTAACTTCGGAGCAATTCTTCCAACTCTGCCAGAATAATCGAGATTTGCGCTTTGAGCGCACCTTTGAGGGAGAATTAATTATTATGCCGCCAACAGGCTGGGAAACTGGTAACAAAAATTCTAAACTCACCCAGCGCTTGGGCAATTGGGCAGATGCTGATGGTACAGGATTGGCTTTTGACTCGTCAACAGGTTTCAAACTTCCTAATGGTGCAAATCGTTCTCCCGATGCATCCTGGGTTAAACGAGAGCGAATCGAAACTCTCAACCCAAATCCAGCACGGTTTATGCCACTTGCTCCTGATTTTGCCGTAGAATTACGCTCTGCAAGTGATACTTTAGAGACATTACGACAAAAAATGCAGGAGTATATTAACTGCGGAGTGCGTTTAGCTTGGCTAATCGATCCTCAAAACCAACGGGTAGAAATTTACCGTCCAGAACAAGATGTGGAAATTTTGCAATCTCCTGCTAGCTTATCAGGTGAAGATGTTCTGCCTAGATTTGTATTGGATTTGACACAAATTTTAACTTAGGCAATCTTTAACAAACAGGCTCCATGCGTTGACGATTATTGAGGTTCTACAATAGACATCTGTTGGAAAACAATTATTGTGACGTAGCACAGAATCGTCTAATCAAGGGTTTCAGGCAACGCATAATTAAATTCGGTCGATGTCTAATAAATATTTCCCCCGTTTGCCAAAATCAGGGTGAGTGAGTGATGTTGTGGAACTTGCATAAAACTGAAAAGCTGAAGACGAGGGTAGGCAATATCCGCTTAGTCTTGCTAGTGGCTGTCATATTCTTTGTTCTTTGTCTAATATTTAGCCTGAATCGATATTACAGTTTTTACGCCTCATTCGATCAAGGCATTTTTAACCAACTTTTTTGGAATAGCATCCAGGGTCGATTATTTGAAAGTTCCCTTTCTTCAAGCCTTTCAACTAATGTTGCCCACAACAAAGAAGTTGCAGAAGTCTTTTACAAACATTTGGGGCAACACTTTAACCCAATTTTCCTCCTCTGGTTACCGCTTTATGCTTTGTTTCCTTCATCGGTAACACTTCTTGTTTTGCAAGTGACTTTGGTAACAGCTGCTGGTTTAGTTCTGTACGTTTTAGCTAGACAGTATCTTGAACCCGCTTTGGCAAGAATGATTACCGTCAGCTTTTATAGCGCTAACGCTGTTATTGGTCCGACTTTATCCAATTTTCATGACATCTCCGCAACTCCGTTGTTTGTATTTGCGCTCCTGTTGGCAATGGAAAAGCGTAGATGGTGGGTGTTTGGAGTTTTTGCGGTAATGCTTTTGGCAGTGCGGGAAGATTCGGGTGTGGCTTTGTTTAGTATCGGCTTTTATCTGATAATAAGTAAACGTTACCCCCGGATTGGTCTTGCTGTTTGCATCTCCAGCTTTAGTTATATGCTCTTGTTGACTGAGACGATCATGCCGTCATTTTCCCAAGACGTTTCCCAGCGGATGATGATTGAACGATTTGGGAACTATGCTAGTGGTAAGGAAGCTACCCCGCTGGAAATTATTTGGGCAATTGTCAGTAACCCTTTCAGGTTGCTAGAGCAAGTTTTCTCACCCTGGTTGAAGAAGATTAGATATTTAATCGCTCACTGGTTGCCTTTGGCTTTTGTGCCAGCTATCTCGACCGCAGCTTGGGCAACAGCGGGTTTTCCCATACTATACATTTTTTTGCAGCGGGGACAGTCACCTTTAGGGATTACTATTCGTTATGCGATGCCTGTAGTTCCTGGACTATTTTACGGGGCAATTATCTGGTGGTCGCAGCATCCGAAAGCCTTTAAACCTTCATTTCGGCGCCTTTGGGTGGGTTGTATTTGTGCTTCTGTGTTTTTTAGCTTTACATCCAACCCAAATCGGACTTTTGATTTTCTGATTCCTTATTCTATAAAGCCTTGGGTATATGTATCGCTACCCCAACAATGGCATCATGTAGGACAATTTCGTTCTTTATTAGCGCAAATTCCTTCTTATGCTAGCGTGTCTGCTAGTACCTATATTATACCGCATCTTTCCAGCCGTCGGGAAATTATTCGTTTACCGGCACTAGAGTTGAGAAATGATGCACGGGAGGTGATAAAGGTAGATTATGCGATCGCCGATTTGTGGCAATTGCAGCAATATGCACCCGCTTTCAAAAGCGATCGCGCTGAAGAGCAAGAACTTATCCAACTCATTGACCGTCTGACCACTAACCAAGAATATGGCATTATTGGCTTTGAAGATGGTGTCATCCTACTCAAAAAATCTGCCACCTCAAAAGAGGAAGCTTCATCTGCTTGGTTAGCTTTTCGCAAAGAAGTGGGGAG
>NZ_JAOWRF010000172.1 GCF_025753815.1 Plectonema radiosum NIES-515
CCCTCTCCCCCTCCTCTTCATCAAGGACTAGCGGATTTAGTCTGGGTGACACTTACGTACCCGGATGGCTTTCAAGCTTACATACATTTGTGTTGGCTCAATCCTGATAAACAGCGGCGTCTTGTGGTTGTGGGAAGCCTTGGCAGCTTGATTTTTGATGAAATGTCAACGGAAGCACCTTTGACGCTACTACATGGTGAGTTTGAGGTGAAGGGAAATCAATTTATACCTGTGAATCAAAGCCGCGAGGTGTTGGAAGTAGAAACAAGCGAATCATTGCAGCGGGTTTGCTCAGGCTTTGTTAACTGCATCCAGGAGAATACTCCCTCAACGATTTCATCTGGCTGGGTAGGCACAGAATTGGTGCAAATTCTCACCGCTTTAACAGAATCTCTCTCTAAAGATGGTAAATCTGTTTTTATTGATAAATTTAACTAGTGTCAGCATAATTAACTACTGCCTAACTTTTGAGAGATGGGGAGTTAGCGCTGTGCAAAGAAAATTCCGATGTCTGACGAGTCGTTTGCTTTCTTCTCTGGGGGGGAAACCTCTTGGACTTCTCTCCATATTCCTATCTCTTCGGAAGTTCCCATTGGGGGAAGTGTATGCTCAGATTTTTCTACTTCCATTACTCCTCTCGGAGAGGGAAAAATCTTTTCTTGAGAACTAGTTTCCTCTATTTCTTTGATTTGATTTGCGCTTTTCTCCTCTGAAATCTCTTGATGTGCTGAAGTAGATAACAGCGAGACATCAATTAAGGGTAAAGCGATCGCAATAGTGGTGCCTTGGTTAATACCTGCACTATCAAGAGTAATCGTACCTCCCATGAGTTCGATTAAGTTTCGTGAAATCGCAAGTCCCAGTCCTGTACCTTCAAATTTACGTGTGCTTGCATTATCCGCCATCACAAAGGGGCGAAATAGTTTATGCTGTTGGGCAGGATCGATGCCTACACCTGTATCTGTAACGGTGATAATTACCTGAGATTGACTAAAACTATTTTCGATTTCTGTAGCGATCGCAATGCTTCCGGCTTCGGTAAACTTAGTTGCGTTGCCAATCACATTAATTAAAACTTGTTTCAGTTTCGCTGCATCTCCCCGAATTGCAATTACTTGCTCTCCTAAATCAATTTTTAATTGCAAGCCTTTTTTTTGCACATTAACTGATTGTAAATTAATCACCTCTTGCAATAATTTTCCCAGGTCTATTGGTTCTGTGACAACTGAAAGCTTGCCTTCTTCAATTTTAGAAAGATCGAGTAAATCATTAATTATTCCTAACAAGTGAATTGCGGCTTGATTGGCATGTAAAAGATACTCCATTTCTTCTTCACGGCTATCACACATGCCATCTCTAACTAGCTGAACACAGTTAATAATTGTATGAAGTGGATTTCTCAATTCATGAGAAGTTGTCGCTAAAAACTTGCTTTTTAGATGATTAGCGTTTTTCGCTTCTTTCCAAGCCATTTCTAACTCTTCTGCCCAAGCTTTAAGCCTTTCTACCATTTGGCTTAGTGCTTGCGCTAGTTGATTGAATTCTCGAATTTTAAAGTTATGGGGAACTAATTCAGCAGAATGGTGACTGTTAAGATTTAGGGCATAGTCTCGCAATTGTTCTACGGGACGTGCTATGTAACGACCTAAATACAACGATGCCAACACACTGACGCTAATTAAGCCAAGTGTTAAAGCGAGTAGAATTAGTTTGATTTCCCCAAGCCCAAACAAAGCATTATCTAAATCTGTAACGGCTAAAACAATCCATTTTTGCCGCTGCTGATTTGTAATTGGATTGGGAATAGCTGTGTATCCAGCGACTAATTCTGTACTTTCTTTTTGTTCTCCTTCTTTGAAATATAAAGTTACAGAATCTCGTTTTCCTTTGATCGCACGTTTCAATATCATTTCTAGTCGAGAAGCATCTGGATGCTGTTTGATATTAGTCCCGACTCTTGCTAGGAGTGGGTGTGCTAAAATTGTCCCATCTTCAGCAATTACTACTGTACAGCCTGTTAATGAACCCCGCTTATTTTTTATCTGTTGGTGTAATGCGGTCTTAATTCTTAAGGCGTAATGCAAGTTACCAAATCTATCATAAACTGGGGCAGATAATAGTAATTGCAGTTGATTTATTGAATCTTTTTTACCCGTTTTCCCGTTTAGTGATGGTGAAATTGCCTCAACTTCAATTTCGTCATTAGGTAAAGGTAATTTTAACTTGGCAATTGGTTCGTCACCACATGTACTAGCAATAATGTTACCGTTTCGCAGATTTGCTAATTGAATACATTCTATGTGGGTTGGCAATTGCCGTGCGATCGCGTTGAGAAATTGTTGCGCTTCCCAAGAAGAACCAGACTTAATAACCGTTGTTTGACTCGCACTGAACAAGTTAGATTTTAGGGCAGCGATCGCATCAACAATCTTCTCTCCTTTAATCTGAGAGCTTTCTGTTAAGTTTTTTCTGGCAGTTTCTAATAGGCTAGAACGTGCCTTGTTTAATGCGAGAATTTCTCCTGCTAATAAAACTGGAACGAACAGCAGTAAAATTCTTGACACTAAAATTCGACGGAAAGATGATTGACTGGGTTTAGCCATCGACAGTCTCACTTCGCATCTGCAAATCAAAATAGTAACGATATGCTTTTAAAACAGCTAGATGCGACATTTTGTCAATTTACAACAATTTTATTTCTAGCTATTAAAAGTAACAAATCGGTAAATTCCAAAAAGAAACTTCCTATACAAAAATGTGTGCGATAGTAACTATAACAGAATTTCTTACAGATAGATACACTTGTGAAATAAAGCAAAACAGTTTTTGCTACTACCTGGATTTTTTGATAATTCACACACCAACAAGGAAAATCTCATTCATCAACTTAATCATGCAACATCGTCCTCATACCACTGTAGTTATGGCAATGAGTGCAGATGGCAAAATCGCAGATGTCAGGCGATCGCCTGCTCGATTTGGCTCTTTAGCTGACAAAGCACACCTGGAAAGGCAAGTAGCTGCCTCTGATGCCATTTTGTTTGGTGCTGGTACTCTTCGAGCCTACGGTACAACACTCACCGTATCGCATCCACAACTGCTGCAACAAAGAACACATCAGGGTAAATCTGTCCAGCCAGCTCATATAGTAGTTACACACTCAGGCAAGCTAAATCCGGAAATCCACTTCTTTAAGCAGGCAGTTAAACGCTGGTTGCTGACGACAAAAGCAGGAGCGCTCTATTGGCAGGGCAGGACAGAATTTGAGCAAATTATAATTTTAGAAACATCAACACAGAAAATTGACATCTCTACTGCCTTACAACATCTGACGAATCTAGGTATAACACGCATAGCCGTACTCGGTGGTGGTAGTTTAACTGCCTCCATGCTGGAATTGAATTTAATTGATGAATTATGGCTTACTGTCTGTCCACTGATTTTGGGCGGTGCTAGTGCGCCCACACCAGTGGATGGTATAGGATTCCTACCACAATTGGCTCCCAGATTGCAACTACTAGAAGTTCAGACTGTTGAGCAAGAAGTGTTTTTGCACTATCGGCTGCAACGATTAGTAGATTAGATTACCTGACCCAACCATGCAAGGGCAGGGGGAAGGAAGAAAATCGATATTTAGGAAAGCTGCCGGATTTTATCCGTCAAATATCCCCCATACTCCTAGCCCCAGGCTAAAGGGACTGAGCGCACGAAGAGTGAGTTACCCTAAAAAAAATGAATGCAAAGTTTTGTATCTCCAAAGCCTCCAATGGTCGAACAACTCAAGCCTCGCTATTCTGCCAACTGGATGAACAAAATTGCGGAAATTCCCCGTCAGGCGTGGGATGCTTTAGCAATGCCACTCAAAACCCCGTTTTTAGAGTGGGAATGGCTGAATAATCTAGAAACTTCCGGCAGCGCAACTCGGAAAACTGGTTGGTTGCCAAATCACTTGACTGTGTGGCGTGACAGAACACTAATTGCTGCTGCCCCACTTTATCTTAAAGGACATAGTTATGGTGAATTTGTCTTCGATCACCAGTGGGCAGAGTTAGCCGATCGCATTGGTGTACGCTATTACCCAAAGTTGCTGGGAATGACACCGTTTACCCCGGCAGAAGGCTATCGATTTTTAATTGCACCCGGAGAAGATGAAGATGAAATAACGTCGCTCATGGTGCATGAAATTGACGCTTTCTGCACCAAAAATCAAATTTCTGGCTGTCATTTTCTCTACGTAGATCCCGAATGGCGAGTTGTTTTAGAACGCCTTGGTTTTACAACTTGGTTGCACCACAGCTACATCTGGGAAAATCTCGGTTTTAACACTTTTGATGATTATTTAGGCGTGTTTAATGCCAATCAACGTCGCAATATTAAACGCGAACGCAAAGCGGTGGAGAAAATCGGTTTACGATTGGAAAAACTGACAGGTGATGAAATTCCCCAGTCGCTGTTTCCTTTGATGTACGAATTCTACGCCGATACTTGTGATAAATTCGGCTGGTGGGGTAGCAAGTATTTAACAAAGCAATTTTTTGAGCAGTTACACACTAATTATCGCCATCGGGTCTTGTTTGTGGCTGCATATAGCGAGCAAGATAATCGTCAACCTGTGGGAATGTCTTTTTGTTTATATAAAGACGATCGCCTTTATGGACGTTACTGGGGTAGTTTTCAAGAAATAGACAACTTGCATTTTGATGCTTGCTATTATTCACCAATTGAATGGGCGATCGCTAACGGAATTCAAAGTTTTGACCCTGGTGCCGGCGGTCGTCATAAAAAACGTCGCGGTTTTCCAGCTATGCCCAATCACAGTTTGCACCGCTTTTACAATACTCGTTTAGAACAGATTTTGCGTCCTTATATTCGTGAGGTGAATGAACTAGAACAGCAAGAAATGGATGCGATGAATGCAGAGTTGCCGTTTACTCAAAAAGATTCTTAATTTTAATGAGGTGATGTGGTAGCGGATGCCGAATAATATCTCATATCATGTCCGACAAATTACCCATAATGTAGAGACGTTCCGATGGAACGTCTCTAGGATTTGATATCATTAGTTCCGCATTCAATGCTGCTACTCGATTTTAGCTACCGTGATTCTTAAAATTTTGATATGAAAATACTCTCCTTCGCAACAAATCAAAATTCACCGTCTTCAATGCCTTCTTGAATCATTTCTTCATGTTGTCGCATTACTGCTGCCCATTCTGATTGTCCTCTAGATTCGCAGATAGATGCAGCTTTTTGTAAATCCTCAATTCCCTCTTGCGGTTGTCCTTCTAAAGCGAAAGCATTACCCCGGTAAAAATAAGCTTCAACATAGTTAGGATCAAGCTGGATTGCTTGCGTATACTCAATAATCGCCTCTTGATGTTGACCTTTTATATCAAACTCACGCCCATTGTTGAAGAATTCTTCAGCACTCACCATAGATATCAACTTTTTTTTCCCAGTATTTGGACTACACAAATCTTTTGAATCCCTAACCTGTCCTGATAGAGCAACTGTAGCTGCTACTCCAATGAGTGCTGCATTTGTTAAATAATTCATGATTGGAAATAAAAAAAGTCAGCGTTTAGCAGTACTTCTGAATTGTCTTGAGATTCGAGCTTAACTTAATTTTTTTTACTTTAAAATTAGTATGATTACGTAAACAGTTATAAACTTAAATAGATGTATAAAAAATATCTCTAGGTTCTATTTTCAATATTTTCTTACTAGTCAACTTTCAACTTTTTGGTTATGATTCTGGGAATTTCACATCAAAGTACATTTTCAAGTATTAAAAGGGAAGGAAACAATTACACTTAAGAATAAGTGTAAAAACCTTGATTAAATTTGATTTTTAGAGCGACTATGGATTTGACAGTTGAAAAATTGGCGGCAATTGATGACAAGCTTTCTGGGCGTCATATTGACCTTGACCCGAATGGATATTTTATTATTTATCTGGATCGGGACGCGGGTTTAATTTCTGCCAAGCATTTCACAAATGTGATTTCTGAGCAAGGTTTAGCTGTCGATCCAGAAACGGGAAAAGTGATTCCAGCACGGGGTAAGGTGCAAAGAACTCACACAACAGTATTTACAGGGAGGACGGCTAAGGAACTTTGTGTAAAGATTTTTGAAGAAACTCAGCCCTGTCCGGTAACTCTTTTTGACCATGCAGCTTATTTGGGTCGCGAATTTGTCCGCGCTGAGGTTGCTTTGGTGACAGGGCAAGAGTATATCCAAGATTAGTTGGAGCGTGGATGGTTGATGGGTGGAGCGTTGGAGCGTTGGAGCGTGGATGGTTGGAGCGTTGTTCTCCTAACTCCCAACTCCCAACTCCTAACTCCCAACTCCTAACTCCCAACTCCCAACTCCCAACTCCCAACTCCCAACTCCCAACTCCTAACTCCTAACTCCCAACTCCCAACTCCTAACTCCTAACTCCTAACTCCCAACTCCCAACTCCCAACTTCTAACTTTTATTGCCCGTCAGAAGATGGTTGAATTGCTAGATAGATGTAGTAAGTTGCCATCGGGATGACGGTTGCGGCAATTAGAAGTCCTACTACCCAAGCAGTAGCGTTACCTTTGATAGTTTCGGTTTCTTCTGCTTTTTTAAATGTGCCTTCTACTTTGACAGTTTCGGCGATTTGGGGTGGTCCTGGGTCGGGTTGACCAGAGAGGACGGCAACAAAGCGAACGAGAGCATCGATAAATGCTTGATTGTATTTGTTACCCTTTCGTAATGGTTCTGCCAAGGTTTCAGTAGCGATACTGTTAGCGATCGCTTCTGGCATTAAAGACTTGACTTTATCGCCACTAATAATAGCCGTACCGTTGGTAACGGTGTCAATCATTAGTATGCTTTGATTTGCTTGAGCTTCTTTTGTCGGAAACCATTTTTCAAAAAGGCTTTTGGTAAAGCTTTCCGGTGTCTCTCCGTAGTCCAGACGGCGCACTGTGACTATTCTCACCTCATTACCAGTTTGCTTTGCCAAATCTTCTAAGGCACTGCTAATTTTACCTTCATTAAAGAGGCTAATAACTTCGCCTTTATCCACAACCCAGGTGCTGCCTGGTGTAAGATTCGGCATATCATATACACCGATCGCGAAAGCGGGTGTCACAACCAGCGACGAAGCCAAAATTATCATCACCAGCGGCAGAATAAGCCGTACTAAGTGTTTTGTCATGCTAAATACTTGATTTCGGAGGTGTTTCATAAAATGAATCCTTCATACCTTCTTCCGACAAAATACTACACAACTACTGCTTTTCTCCACTTTTCCGTTTCAGGCATCTGCGGGTATAGGCAGTAGAAAAACTTAAAACCCCTCATTCTTTCGTAGTAAGCGTTTTAACGCTTATGAGTGTTTTAATTTTCAGCACTTAAGTTTGGGGAAACGTCATCCAGCCAAATTGAACATTCGACCAGGTGGGATATTCTGTTAAAAAACTAAAATATAACTTCAAACCTAGGCAAATTTATGTTACAGCTTGATTCAAGAAAAACCGTCCCAGCCTTGGATTTTGGGATTAACCTAAGTGCCTGGGAACGGACTCTGTAAACGATGTGTTAATTATATCCTATGATTAAATTTTCTAGCTAGTTGCTTGATGGTTTGCAATATGTTCAGTAGAAAAAGATCGGGCACTTGCACGCGATAAAGATACCAGTCCAACGGGAGAATCAATTCCACGAAGAGAAATTGTCTGCGCCTGTTAGAGAGAGTTTAGCAAACTTCGGGGACGGAAAATGTTTCTACAATTTGTATTGCACGCTTTATCAGAACCGCTATATGACTCTCATCCTCACCAATGATGACGGAATCGACGCTCCCGGAATTAAATCGCTACTCAAAGCTGTCAATGGTCAAGATATAATTATCGCCGCTCCCAAAGACCATCAATCGGGTTGCGGACATCAAGTGACTACAACTCGTCCCATTCAATTACAACGACGTTCTGACCGCGAATATGCGATCGCCGGCACTCCCGCTGATTGTATCAGAATTGCTATATCACAAATATGCCAAAATGTCAAATTTGTTTTATCGGGGATCAACGACGGGGGGAACTTGGGAGTTGATGCGTATATTTCCGGAACTGTGGCTGCCGTCAGGGAAGCTGCCATGCACGGCATTCCCGGAATCGCAGTTTCTCACTATCGTCAAGGCAAGCTGAATGTAGATTGGGATGTAGCGGCAAGATGGACAGAAGGGGTTTTAGCTGACTTACTTCAGCGTCCTTTAGAGCCTGGGAGTTTTTGGAATGTAAACCTACCACATTTAGTGCCGGGAGAACCAGATCCAAAAGTGGTATTTTGCCAACCTTGTACCAAACCGTTACCGATTAATTACCGAGTTGACGGCGATGATTTTTATTATGCAGGGGAATATAGCAAACGCGATCGCACTCCAGGCAGCGATGTCGATGTATGTTTTTCCGGCAAAATTGCTGTCACTCAGTTAAGAGTTTAACTTTTTGGGATAAGTCACACTCATCTAACGGGGAAAATCAAGTCCCAAAGAAAAATTAAATATAAGCAGCTTCATCCTTCAGGTGCACCTTGAATCAATGTCATCAGGCGGTCTAGAGTATACGTCAGATGGTTTAGCCTTTGCAGTGTATCATCCTGGGATTCTGCAAGGGTCTGCACTGCATCACATAATGCCAAAATTTGATAACCCTGTTGCTGTACCTGCTTTCCCTGTTCTTCTACTTGCACGCTGATAGTATCTACTCTTTCTGCCAGACGTTCAATAGTTTCGGTGGTAGCAAGTACTGCTTCCCCGATTTGCTCAACAATCGATTCTAAGCGATTTATTTTAACTTCGACCCCTGCTGATACCATGTCTCTAACACCCCAAGCTTGAGAGAGCATAAAAGTAATGTCACTACTAATGTTTGAATAAGTTAATACAGATAGCACAATGCATTCGCTGCTATTGTGATGGTATTTGCGATTTTATTCCTCGGTGCTTTTGCTGAATATGTAAAGGAAAGGTATTGCTCTTTAGTTGTGATTTAGCTTTCGCATTAACTTACATTTTCATTTTGCAAACAGCGCCATCCGGCACATTACCTAGTAAAATCTATCCTTTAAGGATGGATTTTACATCTGTGTCAGATATTTTTGAATTTATCAACCGACCTTTTTGCAGAGTTTGACTAGGGGCAAAAAAAGTCAAGTGAGAAACTTTATCCAGTATATGCACTCATTTGCTAGGAAATTCTAACATGAATACATATTAAGTACACATTTTAAATAAATTTTCATCTTCCTTATGGAAGATTTAAGCAACTTTACATTAAATTTATAAAATATGATAATCTCAATCTTATTGATGAAGATTCGGTGAAACTACTAGGGAAGTAGATTTTAATTTCCTAAAGCTAAGTCTATAGTCAAATTAAAGCTCCGTGATTTTACGTTCTTCGCTAAATATTCGGCTTGGCAATGTACCAAAGACCATTAAAAACCGTTTTTCAGGGTGCAACTTCACAAGCTTGGGAATTAGAACTTACCCCTCACCCATCAGTGCAGTCTAAACTTAAACGTTGTTTAGATATTTTGGGAAGCTTGATAGGACTTTTGATTTTAGCGATCGCCTTTGTGCCCATAGCACTGGCGATTAAAATCGATAGTTCTGGTCCAATTTTCTTTGTTCAAGAACGTTATGGACTACAAGGACGTTCATTTCATATGCGTAAATTCCGATCGATGGTTGTTGACGCCGAGAAATTAAAATCGTTAGTAGATAACGAAGTTAATGGACTTTTGTTTAAAAATAAAAATGACTTCCGTGTAACAAAAGTCGGGCGATTTTTAAGAAGTACTAGTTTGGATGAACTTCCCCAGTTTTGGAATGTGCTACTAGGTGAAATGAGTTTAGTCGGAACCCGTCCCCCGACTGCTGATGAAGTAGCTTACTACAATCAGCGTCACTGGCAACGTTTAAATGTTAAACCAGGGATGACTGGTGAATGGCAAGTTAACGGTCGTTCAAGCGTGAAAAATTTTGAACAAGTCGTCGATTTAGACTTGCGTTATCAAGAAAACTGGCATCCGCTATATGACTTGCAGTTGATTTGGAAAACAATCTACGTCATATTTGCCAAAGTAGGATCTTTCTAGGAACTTAGTTGTTTCGGGGTAATTGCTAATAGATATTGGGTCATGCTGTTTAGCAATTACCATCATTTCCTGGTTGAAAATTAAAGTTTTTTATATTATCGAGTAACTAAGAAAAACGATGCCGATCGCCCAAAACGCGAAGCCAGAAGCATTGCGAATGTTCTGAAGTTTTCCCACACTGATTATATTGCCAATTTCTCTGGCACTCATGGCAACGACATATTGAGTCAAAGTTAAACCCAGCATATAAGCAACCTGTGAACTGATTGGTGTCTCTAAAATCGCTTGACCATAAGTGTAACCGTGAAATAAACCAGCTGTAGCCGTCAGCAGCACCAGAACCCTTAGATTTGGTTGATTGGGGATAGCCAGCATAACCGCAAAGACGATTGTGAAAAAGGCGATCGCTGTTTCGGCGCCTGGTAAATTCAGATATAATAGATGATTGATTGTTCCTAAGAGCGTTGCTAACACAAACCCTGCTGGGATCAAAGCACCACGCACAACTACACCAGAAAGTAAGCCAATAGCAACCACACTAACCATATGATGCAAACCTAGTACAGGATGTGCTAACCCCCCTAGAAAGCCATCAAACCAGTTAAAGATAAATTGGTGAGGTTGTGAAAGCCTAAATGAACTCAGCAGACTAATTACAAGTAGAGATGCGATCGCATAAACATGGCGATACAGTAATCTAGATCCAGCAAACTTCTCGGAAACACGATTTGATAACTCAGTGTGAAACATCGTTTATGCCAAATAGTTTTTTTGAGGTTATTTATAGTGCCCAAATCTCAAAAAAAACTAACGCATGTTTTCATCTTTCAGATTCCCCACTTCTCGCTCGAAGTCGGGAATCTTGTGCTAAAGTGCATCTGGATCAATATTCAACTCTCTGAGTTTAGCGGCTAATTTTTGCGCTCTTTCCTCAGCTTGCTGTTTAGCTTTTTCTGCTGCTTGTCGTGCAGCAGCTTCTTCTTCATAAGTTAGCAGTGTTTTACCTGTTGCTGCATCGTAAAAGCGCATATCTCCAGACTTAACTCGTAACTCTAACCCTAAAACTTCACTGGCTAGAGACACAGTACCATCTTCTAAGGTATTACTAGCAATGGGGAAATAATTGCCTTCCACTAAGCGTAAACCCTGAAGTTGAGGAGTAAGATAATCACCTGTAGGGTCATATTGGAAATATTCACGCACTCCTAAAAAAGCGTAGATTCCTTTTTTTGCACCTTGGTCTTTACTGCGGGTTGCTTTTGATGTAATTTCTAAAACAAAATCAGGATTTTTATTGTTTTCTTCCCAAGTTTTGTAAGAACGACGTTGCCGATTTTTAACACCAAAAACTACAAAGACATCTGGTGCAACAACTCCTTCTGGATTACCTTCTTCGTAGTAAATAAATAAATTTCCAGCAACATATACATCAGAACGGCTTTGAAAATATAGTTTTAGCGCACTTCTAGCATAACTTAAGTAGCTGCACTGGATATCACCTTCAGCCATTGGCTTACCGTCCTCATCCGGGTATTCAATTGGAGTAATGGGGATATACTCTATAGAGACTGTCATTGGTAATCCCTCAACTTAAATAGGATTAACTTGAATGTAGCAGTAATGTGCGGTGAATGGCGCTAAAAACAATTAATCATATTTTAGATTAATCGGAATTTGGATAATAAACTCTGTACCTTGAAGCGGAGCGGAAATACACTTCAACTGACCCCCATGTTTGTCAATAATTTGGTAGCTAATCGACATCCCTAACCCGACACCGAAACCGACAGGTTTTGTAGTAAAAAATGGGTCAAATATTTTTTGCTTTACTTCTTCTGTCATCCCACAGCCATTGTCATAAAATCGAATTATAACTTGATTATTGTCTACAACTTGAGTAGAAATACGAATTTGCGGTTTCCCGTTCTGTTGACGATTATTTTTTTTGCTACTAACCCCAAGTGTCTTAACTGGAATCGCTACCTTACAACTGACCATTGATTCCTCTAAAGTATCAATAGCATTATTTAGGATATTCATAAACACTTGATTCATCTGTGCCGCATAGCATTCAACTTTAGGCAAATTGCCATATTCTTTAATAACTTCGATAGCTGGACAATTTGTTTTAGCTTTTAAACGATTTTGCAAAATCACAAGGGTGCTATTAATACCTTCGTGTAGATCAACTTCCTTTATTTCCGTTTCACCTAATCGGGAGAAATTCCGCAACGATAAAACTATTTTGCGAATGCGATCGCTTCCCATTTTTATGGAAGATAAAATTTTTGGTAAGTCTGCTTTAATAAAATCAAGGTCTATTTCTTCTGCATAAGTACGAATCTCTCCTATTGTACAGGGATAATATTTTTCATAAAGTGAAATCAAAGTAAATAAATCTTGCACATACTCATGGGTAGGGGCAATATTGCCATAAATAAAGTTAGCAGGATTATTAATTTCGTGGGCAATTCCTGCAACTAACTGTCCTAAAGAAGACATTTTTTCAGTTTGAATTAGTTGAGCTTGGGTATTTGCCAGTTCTTTAAGAGCAAGTCTCAATTGGCAGTTTGCAGCTTCCAGTTGTGCTGGACTTGGCAAAGCTATTGCTTTGGGAATTACTGGTAGCAGTGCAATAGCTGTAGACAAAGAAATTAAAGCGGTAATAACTTTGAGGAAAGCGGATACCCAGTAAGTCGGATGCCAAAGCGTCCACACGTCCATTAGGTGTGTTGTTCCACAAGAGACGATAAAAGCTCCAAATAATAGAACTATCCATTTGAAGGGTAAATCCTCTCGCTTTTTGACAAAGTAGACAAGGGTGATCGGGATAGAGTAATAAACTAGGGCAATCAGAGAATCTGATGCGATATGCATCCACACTAACCAAGGTTTCCAAAGGTAACAATGTCCATGTGGAATAAATGAACCATCACTAAAAAAGCTTTGTAAAAATTGCAGCATCAGAGACAATACTGAGTATAATTTGTGAGAGAATATCCTGCTGACAAATTATACGCGCTGCAATAATAATTGTCCCTAGTGGAGATTATTGACAGTACCAGTATTAGAAAAACTTAATGCAGTAATTCTTCTACTTGATGTTGACTCCATAAAGTTCTATAAAGCCCCGGTTGCTGTACAAGTTCTAAATGACTGCCTGTCTGGACAATTCTACCTTTTTCCATCACAATAATGCGATCGGCAACAGCAGCGGCAGATAATTGATGAGTAATAAAAACAATAGTTTTACCTTGCATACCACCAGAGAGATTTTTCAATATTTGTGTCGCTGTTTGATTATCAACGCTGGAGAGGGCATCATCCAAAACTAACACTGGGGCATCAACTAACATTGCTCTAGCTAAAGCTGTGCGTTGTCGCTGACCGCCAGAAAGAGTAATACCACGTTCTCCAACTAAAGTCTCATATTGTTGCGGAAAATTGATAATTTCTGGGTGAATTTGTGCTAGATGAGAGGCTGATTCTACATCTTGTTGTTCGCTGAAAGGGTCGCCGTAGCGGATATTATTTTTGATGGTGGTACTAAATAGAAAGCTATCTTGAGGAACGTAAGCGATCGCATTTCTCAAATCTGCCAATTCTATTTGGGTGATGTCTTGACCATCCAAAAATAACTGCCCTGGTTCGATATCCAACAAACGTGGCAAAGCATTTGCCAAAGTTGATTTACCCGAACCGATCGCACCAACAATTGACACAGTTTCCCCTTCTTGGATGGTAAAGTTAACTTTATCTAAAGCTGGGCTGGTAGCACCTGGATAAGTGAAACTGAGGTTTTTTGCCGACAATTCACCTTTAATTGTGTCTAAAGGTAGATGTGTAGCAGCGGTTGTGTCTTCAATTTTTGGTGTGACAGAAAGAATCGCCTGAATGCGATCGATACTAACTTCACCGCGTTGATAAGCAGTAATTGTAAACCCTAACAAAGCGGTGGGGAAAACCAGACGCTCTACATAAATCAATAGTGCGAGAAAATCGCCCACACCGAGGTTTCCTGAACTTATTCGCGTTGCCCCCAACCAGATAATAACTAGTGAACTGACACTAGCGAGTCCACCAATGAGGGGAAATAATCTATTTCGGGTGCTCGCTAATTGCAGGTTAGCCTCAAATAAATTCTGATTTTTTTCCGAGAAAGCGCGACGCTCGTTTTCTTCTTGGGCGTAGATTTTAATTAGAGCAATACCTGATATATCCTCTTGGATCAGATCGCTGATGTCGGAAAGTTTTTCTTGAACTGCTGCTTGTTGGTTGCGTAAGCGATCGCTAAACATATGCACCAAGAAAAACATAAATGGATAAACTGCCAGAGAAGCTAATGTCAAATCCACACTCAAAGACAGCATCACCGGCAACGTCAAAGCATAGGCAAACACAGTATTTGCCAAACTTAATACAGCAAAACCCAACAACCGGCGGATATTATCTACATCATTAGTCGCTCTACTAATCAAATCACCAGCAGTATTCGTAGCAAAATAAGCCGGCTCTAGCTTTAGTAGGTGTTCAAAAATCTGTTGTTTCAAGTCAAATTCTACCTGACGCCCCACCCCAAACAGCCAGATGCGCGAAGCCATACGCATTAACCACATAGCCGTACTCAGAAAGAAGATTGGTACTACAGAATTTAGTACTTGATTCAAGCTAAAACTGGCTGAGAGTTTGTCAACCGCCGAACGAATTAACAAGGGGATATAAACCCCCAAACCGTTGACAATCAATAAAGCAATAATGCCTAAAGTCACCTCCCGCCAATGGGGACGCATGTAAGCACCGAGTTGAGCAAGTCGTCGTGATTGTGCCATTCAAAAAGACCGGGGGACTCTTAATTGGAGATTGTTGACACTCCCCGCATCTATTGACACGGGGATTCTTGGATCTTACGACATAACTTGCTCAACCAGGCTTTCGCCAGACGGAGTAGAGGTTTCATCTCCCCAAGGGTTGCTTGCATAAGAGCGCTCATATTCCGGTATGCTCTACCGTACCCAAGGAGCGACTAATGAAAACGGTTAAAGGCGTTTACGCCTGAGTCATCTGAAGGATAAAAAAAAGGATGATATGTATGAAGTATATTCTTTCTTTTTTCATCCTTCATGCTTCATCCTTTTATTGTATATGCGTGCCTTTTACCTGGCACCACGCTGCTACCTACCCCGCAAGAAGAAGTAAGCCTGGTTGAGATAACTTTCCCAGACTCGCGTTGTTAGTGACAGTGTTTCTGCATTGGGTACAAAATCTTCTAGTCGCAATCCTCGTCTGGTAATATCCGCAGTATTTTGCAACAGGTAGGGTGGAATTTTAATCTCCAGGTTGTTTAATGCGATGGTTGCCACGCTTGTATCCACAGCAGGTAAAATGCGCGAGCCGACGACGACATCAGAAATAGTTGCACTCTGAGCTGATTGCC
Source organism: Plectonema radiosum NIES-515 (assembly GCF_025753815.1). Classification (GTDB taxonomy): domain Bacteria; phylum Cyanobacteriota; class Cyanobacteriia; order Cyanobacteriales; family Nostocaceae; genus Hassallia; species Hassallia radiosum_A. The sequence goes on from NZ_JAOWRF010000172.1 coordinate 15,570, forward strand.
CCAGTGCTACTAGTGTCCCAGATGTTGACGCGAGGCGGTAATTTTCGACTTGACTTGCGATGGAAGGTTGACCCACCATTGCCACAGGCGATCTAACTAAGAAATAGGCAACAGCTGGTGTACTTGCCAAAAGTAAAATCGTTAACGCCCAGCCGAGCAAGTATCCGCCTGGTTTGTCTATTCCTCCACCCTTAATTCTTTGAGCTGCAAACATCATCATCAACATTGAAGCTCCCAGAGGCTTGAGCGGAAATGACACCACTCTCCACAACGAAGCCACCGCCGGTTCATTAGGGTTAATAAACGACAGCGCTAGGACGAGCAAGAAAATAACTACGACCAATCGTCCGGCAAAAGTTCCTGAGGGATAAAATTTCTGGAACAAAGAATAGACGATTGTGCCAACAAGCAGCCACAGGAGTACCCGGCTTAATAGTAAAAACATACATTTACTCTCAAATCTTCTAGTGCAGTGAGCGCTAGTTTGGTGAGTCCACCACTGCGGAGGAAAACCTGACGCAGGTTAGTAGGCAAGAACCCCTAAGGGTCAGCCTAGAGGTTTTGGGCAGTTGATTGATTTTATTGTCAAATTGTAAGCACATTGTTACCTGACTACAAATACATCACAACGCCACTCCCCAAGAACGGGGGTGACTCCCCTCACACAAAGACTACCGTCGTAGTGATTTTAGAGCAATTTTGTGATATTGGACGCAGTATTTATAATTTTTCAGGTCAAATTAAGTATGTTCCCTTAAGGTTTTTGCGATTGAGAGGGATAAAGTTAAGACTCCACCGGAGTTGTGGAGGATTTGAGGTCGGATGCGATCGCTTATTTTTTTTCTACACAAATAAACCTGGAGGTCAGCAAGCAGCGATGAAGTATAAAAAAGTTCATCAGTGACACTTTCTTCAAACAGTCATGTGCCATTGGTAATTTAAATTGATTAAGTGGTTGTGAAATTGAACATGAAAACTATGTCACCGGAAAAAGATTGCATTTTGGTTACCGGAGGAGCTGGATATATTGGCTCTCATACGGTGCTTGCTTTATTGCAGGCGGGATATGAGGTGATAATACTCGATAATCTGGTGTATGGGCATCGTGATTTGGTCGAAAAGGTTTTACAGGTAGAACTGATAGAGGGAGATACAGGCGATCGCCCTTTGTTAGATAACTTATTCTCTACTCGCAATATTGCCGCAGTTATGCACTTTTCTGCCTACGCCTATGTGGGAGAATCGGTTACTGACCCGGCAAAATACTACCGTAATAATGTTGTCGGCACTTTAACGCTGTTAGAGGCTATGCTTGCTGCTTCTATTAAGAAATTTGTCTTTTCTTCCACTTGTGCCACTTATGGTGTACCGGAAATTATACCAATTCCCGAAGACCATTCCCAAAATCCAATTAATCCCTATGGTGCTACTAAGTTGATGGTAGAACGGATTCTCTCTGACTTTCATACCGCCTACGATTTCAAATCAGTACGTTTCCGCTACTTTAACGCTGCTGGTGCCGATCCTGATGGTCGCTTGGGTGAAGATCACAACCCAGAAACTCATTTAATTCCCTTGGTGCTACAGACAGCTTTAGGCAAACGCGAATTTATTTCAATTTTTGGCACTGATTATCCCACGCCTGATGGCACTTGTGTTCGCGATTATATTCATGTTAACGATTTAGCAGACGCTCATGTTTTAGGGCTGAAATATCTCTTAGACGGTGGTGACAGTGAAGTTTTCAATTTAGGCAATGGTAACGGCTTCTCAGTTAAAGAAGTTATTGAAACGGCAAAGCTTGTTACAGGACGTGAAATTCCAGTCATTGAATGCGATCGCCGTCCTGGTGATCCACCATCACTCATCGGTAGTGGTGACAAAGCCAGAAAAATCCTAAACTGGCAACCTCAATATTCATCCTTAAAAGATATTCTCGTTCACTCCTGGCAGTGGCATCAGCAAAGGCATAAATAGGGAATTGGGCATTGGGCATGGGGCATTGGGCATTGGGCATGGTTAATTCCTCCTTGTCCTCCTTGTCCTCCTTGTCCTCCTTGTCCCCCTTGTCCTCCTTGTCCTCCTTGTCCCCCTTGTCCTCCTTGTCCCCCTTGTCCTCCTTGTCTCCCTTGTCTCCCTTGTCTCCCACTCCCCCCTCCTCATCTCCTCCGTTGCTGTACGATAAACACGATGCCTCCTGCTGCAAGGGCTGATAAAGCGATCGCTATTGGTAAACTAAACCCGCTTTTTCTATCTTCTACGGTGTCATTGACATTTTGCGTGTTTTGTGTTGTAATATCTGATGCTGAACCGACGGCGACAGTGACTTCAAACTTTAACTTAAAGGGTTGGAAACCTTCCCCAGATGCAGGTTTGCCGCTTAGTTGTAACAGATAGGCTCCGGGCTTGGGGAATGTAATTTCTGAACCGGGAATGCCTTGATAACGCTCGACGCTCATGGCTTGCAAGGATGGCTCAAGCAGTGGTGGCTCTTTTGGTGAATGAGGTTCAGCGTAAACAGCTAATTGGCAATTACACTCTTTTAAGGGGATAACCTTTCCACCTTTACGGGTCAGAGCAATCCAAACTTGCGATCGCTCTCCAGCACGGGGATTATCGTTTGGTTGAATGTGGAGCGTCCCACCAACATCTGCTGTTGTTTTCACGTTGTGGGCAGAGGCTACAAAGGCAGAAGCCAGAAGCCAGAAGCCAGAAGCCAGAAGGTAAGAAACCTTTTTCATATTTGGTAGTGCCTCTTGAAACATGAGGTGCTGCCTCTTATAAACTGTTCCCAGGCTGAACCTAGAAATAAGAGCAAGGTTGAACCTGGGAACAAGTATGATTTACTGCGACTTGCTTGGGGTGTCGTAGGCATCATGAGCGAATTTTCAATTTTTTGGAATTGGAATTTGGAATTTTTGATGGTGGGTTTTGCCAACGCAACAGCAATACAGCGAAAGTGACAATTCCTAGAAGGACTGTTGCTAATTTATTTCCCCAAGTTAATTCTAAAGAGCCGAGGTAATGGGAACCAATTATCACAGTATGAATGCCACTAAAAAGCAAAGCTGGTAAGCTGAATAAATGAATTTGTCGCCAACGCTTGCCTAAGGACTTTTGCAAAGAGTCAAAACTTGTCAAAGCTGCGGGAGTCATCAATACCAGTGCGACAGCACCTATAGCTATCCCCCACTGAAAATCAGGTGGCAAAAAGAAGAAAGCGGCAAAATTCCATTGCAGTGTGTGTTCCATCATGTGGACTGCGTGAGCGAAAGACAAAACAAAAGCTCCCACTCCCAAAGCACGACGGTAATGCATCGGGGAAGCCCAGAAGTTGCTAATCGGACGGGCAATTAGTGCCATTATCAAGCATATCAAGGCAGCGTGTCCGGTGTAGTCTACCATTGTGTTGCCAGTCCGCAACAGAGTAATAGCACCAATGGCGAGAGTAACCCAACCACCTAAGCGAAATAGCTGACTGCGTTTGTCTTGACTGACCAAAGATGCAGAGACACCCACACCTAACATTGTCGGTAAAGTTCCCAAACCAAAAGCCAGCATCGTTGCTGCCCCCATCCACAAATTACCAGTTTCCGCAGCTTTAATTTGGGCAGCATACAAAAAACCACAAGGCATCAAACCCCATGTTATGCCTAAAAGTGCTGGTGTCCACCATGTTGATTTTAGGGAAAGTTTGACCATTCCTTGATTTAGGCGATCGCGTAATTTACCTTGCAATAAAGGATGTAACATCGGTATACGCGGCAATAAGTCGGGTTTTATTTGTCTTAACCCAAACCATATCAGCATTAACCCTGTGATAATTGCCATCCATCGGCGTAAATCGCTACCCACTCCCGCAAATTTTCCACTAGCTAGCAACACCGAACCCAACGCCCCAATCCCTGCACCAACTAAGGCATAACTCAACATCCGCCCCAAGTTCAGCAATGTATGAAATTTTAATTGTTGTCGCCAATTGAGAGTTTCTTGTTTATTAGATAAAGAAAACGCTACCGATAAAGGACCACACATCCCCACGCAATGACCAAAACTCCCCAGGAATCCTAAAACGACAATGAGCAACAAATCTAGCATTTTGATAGTGGTTAGTTGTTAGTGGTTGGTTGTTAGTGGTTGGTTGATAATCAGGATATAGATCCCCGACTTCTTTTACGGATACTGCTGGTCATTCAGGGGTATCACCCCTCACCGAACGATTTTGCGTCATTCTACACGATTGCAGAGACGTTCCGGACCGAACGTCTCTACGAAGAATTGGGGGTAAATGAGGGGTCTCGCCCCCTATTTGGCAGCTGTATCCGTAAAAGTTGTCGGGGATCTGGGGTGTTAGTGGGGCAATTAACAATTAACCTTTAACAATACTGAATCTGTTGTCAAAAGACGAGGCGTCAAACTTGCAGCAAAGCGCTATCCTATGTCAGGAGACAAGGGGATAAGGAAGAGGTTTTATGAAAAAATGGATTTGGCTGCTACTGGTGCTGTTTGTGGCAGTTGTCGTGATAGGTATTGGCGTGTTTTTTCATCCAACAGAAGAGACACCAGTTATTGCAACTATGGGAGTGGAAACACCCCGTCAGGGATCAAAGACTCCCCAAGTATCTGCTGACAGGTTATTTGCTCACATTCAAAAGTTGAATTTTAAGCGCTTCACAGATGTAGAGCGATCGCGTTCTCGCACTTACATGACATCAATACTGAAAAAATTCGGCTGGAAACCAAGGTTAGAAAAATTCTCCTCTGGTGTTAATATCTTTGCAGAACGCCAAGGAACTGACAAAACAGCAGGAGCAATTCTGGTTGCTGCACATTACGATACTGTTGCCATCTCTCCTGGTGCTGATGACAACGCTAGTGGTGTGGCTGTGGTGCTGGAAGTTGCTAGACTTCTGGGTTCTCATCCCACTCCCCGGACTTTACAGCTAGCATTGTTTGACAAGGAAGAAGAGGGACTTTTGGGTAGTAAGGCTTTTGTTACAAATAACACTCGCTTGGCAAATCTGCGCGGTGTAATTGTGATGGATATGATAGGTTATGCTTGCTACACAGTTGGATGTCAGCAGTATCCACCGGGTTTACCTGTTAGTCCACCCAGCGACAAAGGCGATTTTTTGGCAGCGATCGGCGATGCAGAACACTTGCCTTTGCTTAATGCTTTTCAAAATCCCAGAGAAAATTTGCCAGCAGTACTAAGATTGCCGATTCCCCTGAAAGGCTTGCTGACACCGGACACTTTACGTAGCGATCACGCGCCATTTTGGTATCAAGGAGTGGGTGCAGTGTTGGTGACAGACACCGCAAATTTACGTAGTCCATACTACCACCAAGCTAGCGATACACCGAAAACAATCGAGCGATCGTTTTTCACAGGTTCGGCGCAAATTGTGGTGAATGCCACTACTATGTTGTTAGAGGATCGCGCTTTGTAACATTCCCGTGGCTAACTAACGGAAGCAACTAAACGCTAACAGTGGGGATTCCTACCATTTAATTACAAGGAATCAGGATTTACACCTAAAGCCCGTAATTGTTCGCGTAAACGTGCATTTTCTGCTTCAGCTTGTTCAGCACGTTGGTGTTCTTGTTCAGCACGTTGATGTTCTTGTTCAGCACGTTGGTGTTCTTGTTCAGCACGTTGGTGTTCTTGTTTTGCACGTTCGTCACCAGTCAGCAAAAGATTTCCTTGGTCATTCCACCAACGCAACCAGGGTAAGTTGGCATTGAGATACTCACCTTGCCATATACCTAACTCTACTTCCAAAGGAGCGATCGCATAATGTCCTCTTTCATTCGCAGTCATCAACTGGTAATTACCCGCAACCATTATACATCTCCAGAAAACAATGTAGAGACGCGAAATTTCGCGTCTCTACAAGGGTTTTGGGCAACGCATAGTTCATTTTTGGAGATGTCTATTTGATAAACTTCTATCGCTGCCTTTTTCACTTCATAAATACCATAAAAAGCAGGACGAATAACTTGTTCGTAAATCCAAAATTTGCCTTCAAAAGGTGTATTGTCTCGTTCTTCTTCCCCCTTCCCAGAGACAAATTCCAAAACAATCAACGGTGCGATCAGTTCCTGCCATAATACGTAAGAGCGTCGCAGTTCATCGCTTTTTCTCACCAAAGATTATTAAATCATATCAAGTTCGGTTAATTACTTATAAAAAAACTACCTCACCACGCCAGTCGCCTCAAACTCCTCCACCCCCGCAGAGCGCTGGCTCCCCATCCCCTCTCCTTTTTAAGGAGAGGGGTGTCGGAGTCGGGGTGAGGTTAAACGGGTATTATAATTAATCATGGAAACTTGATATCACCTCATATTATGTCCGGTAAATCATTCACAATTGTAGAGACGTTCCACGCTTTACGTCTCTACGACGTGCGACGTTTTTATTACTGTTAATTAAACGGACATGATATCAGGTAAATCTAGTCTACCAATTGAATCACACCCCATTGTCCATTTGTGAGCCAATCAGAGTCAGATTTTGCAACTTGTTCAATAACTTCCGGTTTTAACCCAGCGACGACTTCTGATTTGAGAGTGCGTAAAGCAACGATGGGGACGCTTAGGTAGGATACTATATCTGCAAAATTGGTGGTAAAATCCCAATGGCGATCGCCTAATAATCGGCGATAATTCGCATCACCTTTAATTACAATCAAATTCGCGGCTGATAAATCACTTTTGAGTGTGTCGGGCATTTCCCAAAAAGCTAAAGGTGATGTCCAAAAGTAATCTTCACATAAAATTAAGCGCTCTGAGGCAATATTTTCTTGCAACCGTTTGGCAAATAATCTAACATATTCATGGCTGGAAGCTGCTAAAAACTCAATTGTATGCAGCACATCTTTAATCATGGCATCAGAGACAAAAGTCGGGTGAGGCTTTAAATGCAGCTTTACTTGATTTGCTATACCGCTACCCAAGAGAAAATCTACCAAACATAAGTCGCAAACCAGTTCAAAACCAGCATTATCTATCACAAAGTCAATGCGTTTACCAATACTTGCTAACAATTCCGTGACTTTGGCGGCATCATCGACTAAAATGTGAGCTTGTTGACTTTGAATATCAAAACGACTGCGTTCGCTCTCCAATGCTGACCACAAACTTAAGTCAACACGATTTCCCCACAGCGCAAAATATAACAATGCAATCAAAGCTGTTTGATTTAACTTCTCTTCTTTTTGTGCATCAGCCAACCATTGATTCAGTTGAATGCACAAAGAGTTTATCGAGTCAAGAGATGTTTCTAAACCTTTATCTTTCTGTAACTGAAATGGATCGACACCTTGCAATTCACTTTTGCGAAAGTAATTAGTAATTTCCAGAATTAGACGATAAAAATAAGTTTCTGCTAAGAACCAAGGAACATCAATCCAACGTTGACCTTTAAATGGTTCTAGATATTTCACCCAAGCTGAAAAATCAACACCAGTATCATGTAAAAGAGGTGATAAAGGTTCTGATGGTAACTCACTGGCTAATTGTTTCAAACAAGCATTGATATTTTCTGGGTAATTATTTTCGGCAATAACTCGACAGGCGATCGCAGGCATCCGTTGAGTTACTGTATACTCAGTAAAAGTACCAACTTCAGACCCCAAAAGTGGAGATGGTAGGGGCAATTTGGGAATGTCGGGTGTTGTCACCACAAGTTCTTTTTCCCTCTTAATTTTTTGTTATTCTATCCTTATTTTGAGAATTATCGCCGAAAAATTAGAAAATCTACCTAATACTTAAAAAGTCATTAAGCTATATTTATCAACTAGAGACTACCAAGTGCTACGTCTCTACATTCTTGATTGTACAGACGTTCCGCCGGAACGTCTCTTGATTGTACAGACGTTCCGCCGGAACGTCTCTACCGGATCTCGTAACTCTTTCTTACGGTATAAGACAAATATTAAACAAAAGTGCAAATATTGTGAATTATGGACACCACTCAACGCCTACTTACTCTCAACCGCATTCGTAAACTCAGCCGTCTCATGGATACATCTATCGGTATTCCTGGGACGCGATTTCGCTTTGGTTTAGACCCAATTCTTGGTCTTGTTCCTGGTGCTGGTGATTTAGTCAGTACAGCATTTTCGGCTTATATAATATATTTAGCAACCCGTGTCGGTATTTCAAATCAAGATTTAAGGCAAATGATTTTCAACGTTGGTTTGGAAGCTATTGTTGGGACAGTGCCTTTAGTAGGTGATTTATTTGATGCTGTTTATAAATCTAACATCCGCAATTTAGCAATTTTGGAAAAGCATTTGACAGCGGTTGAACCAGAATTCTCTCAAGTCGCTTTGGAAGAAGAAATTAATCTCGCTTCATCTAATTAGGTGAACATATAATTCCATAATTTGCACGATAACGTAGTAAGGGCTGAAGCCCTTCAAATTTTGGTGATGATGGTTTACATTCTTTAAATGTACGCTAAAAACAAAGAACAAGGGTGTTTTGATTGGTGTAGCGCTAGGGTTAGAACGCCTAAAGATGCGATCGCACTTCTTTCTCAGATACTCTAAAATTACAATATATGACAATACCTTCAGAAGACTTAACTTGTACATTGAACGGGATGTATCATAGAGAAAAATCTATATATGCAAAAAGCCGCCATTGGGACGGGTTGTGGTTTATTCACACAAAGGTTTTTCTACAAATTAGAAACTATATAAATACACAGCAGGTTGTGGTTTATTCACCCAAAGATTTTTCTACTGCCCTTCGGATGTACTTTTGATAGGATATACCTTCTTTTCTAGCAACTGTTTTGACTTTTTCTAATAACTCTTCTGAAACTCGTAAGTTTACAGTTTTGTCTTTAGGTTTAAATTCAAAACTAACAGGTTTGAAATTGCCTTCATGAAGATACTCAGTCAAGTCTTGTTCTAGTAAGTTTTCTATTTCTTCATCAGTTGTCATTTTCGGCAAGATTTTCTTCATAACGTCGCACCTCTTTTTCGTGCATGTAACGAGCGCTAATTGGTCTAATGAGTATTTCTTCTTGCTTCTCACGCAAAGTAAATGCTACAAAAATATACTTATCCTTGATTGATTTACCTACTGCGAGAAATCTTTCCTCAACACCAGAATGGTTTATATCCGGGGATATTTGTACATCGCTAGAGAATAAACTCTCAATTTCTTCTATTGAGACACCATGTTTTTGGCATTTTTGACAATTCCCATCATCCCAGTCATAACCCGACACCTCTTGTTACGCTGAAAATAACATTTGTATATACAAATGACAATACAGATAACATTTTTAATAAATTCCCCTTGAAAAACCAAGCGCGATACTCTTACAGAGTCACTCCGCGAACTGATATCTTGCACCAAGCGATTAGAAATCGCGGCTACACAGACGAAACCCGCGATTAGGCGGGTTTTAAACCCTTGATTTTGCGTTAGTCCGCGTAGGCGGACTTTGTTTGTATAGCCGCGATTTTAATCGTTCGGGCGGGCGTGCAAGATGTGAGTGATCGCACTTCTTTCTCAGACACTCTAAAATTACATACATTACAATACCTTATTTCCGAACTAACGCTTAAAACCTTAAAACCCTCTAGAATGCTTCCTAGAGGGCTGAATGAAGCTTACATTATCATTCGATGACCTAGAGACATTTTGGAAAGTCTTCTAGACACCATTGGTGACAAGTTAAGCCTGTAAGTCTTTTGTCAAGAGGCTTTGAGACGAAGTTGTCACCCCCTGAGCTTCCTTAGACAGTTATTTTTAATAACTAGGTAGGCTTGCCAGGGTAGGGAGAATATCATTACCAAGGCAGTGCGGGTGCTTGGGCGGCTATTGCCCATTTGTAACAACCGCCACCAGATTGACCTCCTCCATCACCACAACTATTTAGTTGATAACACTGGCTCTTCGATGGTGCTGGTGTCTGAGGAGCAGGAACCCAATAAAATTGCCCTGAGCTATTTTCCATCCAATAACATTGCTCTCCAAGAGCAGCCAAACTATCTTCTGCTGCGGTAAATCCTGAAACGAGCAACATAAAGCTGCATACAGCAAAAACTAAAATAGACTGAATGATGTTTTTCTTCACAGTTGACATCTCCTTGATGAATAAAGTTCTATCACTTGGAGTGAAAGCATCCTTATAGGGCGTTGCTGAATTCATAATGAATTAAGTAAAATTACAGATTTGTAATTTTACCTAACACTTGTACAGACACGACATATCAAGTCTGTACAAAATCGTGATTTTCACAATCCATATCTTGATTCAGTAATGCCTATTTTTAGGTTTGTTTCCGAAACTTTGTGATTTCCTAAAAACTATTGTTGCATAACTGGCTATTAAAATCTTTTTCATTAAACAAAAAAATAAATAATCTATCTTTAGATAGAAAACATAATCTATTAATTCAATTGGCCAAATTATATATATGGGTACTAGTAAAATCAATTTATGCACAAATTAGTAAAAATTATCAAACTAATAAGTAAGCAGACAGAATAAATTACAATTGAATTCTTTACTAGACAACAGTTTCAGCCGATATTTTGTGTAATTAATTCTTTTCGATTACTTATTAGTTTGATTTTTGAAAAAACTAAATAAAAATACTGTAGGGTGTACAAGTCAAACAGCTAACAAGGATGAATCAGCATCAACAAGCCGCAACAGGTACTTCATGTATATAGTCATAATTAGAATAATCACAAAAGTAACGTAATTAAGTTTAGATAAGCCATATGAGTCAAGATAACTTGGATTCTGCCCAACAATTTCCCCCGTTTAATGACAAAAACGAAGAAACACCAGATATCGGGGGTGGTTTACCTGTGATTGAATACTGGGCAGAGCATACAATTTCACCCGAAGGACCCAAACTCTGGAAAACTCTACTTCACCATAGTGCTTGTCTATCTTGCTCTTGGGGGACGGGAGGGCAAAAAGGGGGATTTACGAATGAGGAAGGAGAAAAACTTCAGCGCTGTATGAAAAGTGTTGAGGCAATTTCGGCAGAAATTAAACCAGGTATAAAGCTGCAAATTTTTGAGCAACGCAGCATTCAAGAGTTGCAAAAACTCACCTCAATGGAAGCAGATCGGTTGGGAAGATTGAGTTTTCCGATGATTTTGCGAGGGGGGAAATCTCACTATGAGCGCATTTCTTGGTCAGAAATTTATCAGATAGTTGAAGCCGGTTTCCGTAAAACCCCGGAGAGAGTAGCTTCTTATAGTTCGGGTCGATCTTCTAACGAAGCGGCATTTTTGCTGCAATTAATGATGCGATCGCTCGGTTCTAATAATTTAGCTGACTGTTCAGATTTGTGTCACGCACCTTCGACTTATGGACTTGAGCAGATGTTTGCGACAAAAACATCGATTGTGAGTTTGGAGAGCTTGAAATCAGCCGATTGTGTAGTGTTGGCAGGGGCAAATTCTGCTTATAACCATCCACGCTTGATGAATGAGTTGATCAAATTGCGCGATCGCGGTGGAAAGGTGATTGTCATCAATCCGATAATGGAAATTGGATTGGTTAAATTCGGTTCTCCTGCTTTCCCAATCAAATCTCTGATACCGGGTTCTGATATTTCTTCGCTGTATCTCCAACCGATTCCTGGTAGCGATTCTGTGTTATTCACTGGAATTCAAAAAGCACTTATCGAAAAAGGAACTATCAAAACGGAGTTTCTTCAAGCTCACACAGAGGGATGGGAAGCAGTAGTTGAGAATGCTCGCTCGATTCCTTGGGAAACTATTATTGAAATCTGCGGAGTATCCCAAGCAGAAATTGAGGCAGCCGCAACTATAATCAGCAATGCTAAAGGTGTTGTGTTTGGTTGGGCAATGGGAATCACCCAACACGATAATGGCGTAGACAACGTTTATAGTATTGGCAACACTGCATTAATCAGTGGCAATATTGGCAGAGAAGGCGCCGGTTTAATGCCCGTGCGAGGACACTCAAACGTCCAGGGGTTTGGCTCAATGGGCGTAACTACCCAAAAAATCAAAAAAGGACTTCAAGAAGCCTTAGAAAAGCTTTTAGGGCGTTCTCTAAGCGCTGTTAAAGGGTATGATACTCGTGCTTTGATTGAAGCTGCCGACGAGCAAAAGGTAGACACCCTCATCTGTCTTGGTGGAAATTTGTATGCAGCTAATCCAGATTCAACTCAGGCAAAACGAGCTTTAGGTAATATTGAAACTATTATTTATTTGGCTACGAAACCAAATTTAGGACACTTTCATGGGTTAGCGAAACAAAATACAATTGTGATTCCCGTACTAAATCGGTTTGAAAATCCTTATAAAACAACTGTTGAATCGGGCAATAATTTTGTCCGTTTAAATGACGAGGGTGAAACTCATCTTCAAGAGGCTGATTTGATTCCCGAAGTAGAATTTTTGACAGAGTTAGCACATCGAATTCATGGTGAATATCCGGTAGATTGGCGCCAACTTAGAGACACAAAATTCATCCGTCAACTCATCGCCAAAACGGTTCCTGGATACGAGAAAATGGCGACAATTGATGAAAGTAAAGAGGAATTTACTATTAGCGGACGCATTATTTCCACCCCTCACTTTCCAACTCCTTCCGGCAAAGCGAAGATGTTTGTGACACCACTGCCGCAACTAACGCTTCCAGACCGAAAAGCCTTTGCCGCTGATGATGAGACTCAAGGGATTGTGGTAGCTTTAATGACAGGGCGTAGCTATGCTCAACACAATACTGTAGTCTATCAAATTGAAGACAAGTATCGGGGAATACCCCACCGGAACTGCATCTTAATGAATCGAATCGATTTAGAACAGGTAGGATTGCACGAACATCAGCGGGTTACGGTTGAGGGAAACGCAGGGAAATTAGAAAATGTGGAAATCATTTATGGGGCAGTGCGTCCGGGGTCTGCGTTGATGTTTTACCCGGAAGTAAATGTGATTTTTAAACCACGGGTTGAGAAGCGATCGGGGACACCAGCTTTTAAGAGGGTGCCTGTGTTTGTGTATGCAAAAAATTCCAAGGGGTAGGGTAATACGGTTCGGTTAAATATTTTTATTGGGCATTTGGGTATGTAGAGACGCGAAATTTCGCGTCTCTACAGCTCTAAAATCACTACCAAATGTCCTGATAATTACAGCAATTTTCAGGTAAATGAACTACATTATTATTTTTATCTCACGCAAAGTCGCAAAGCCGCAAAGGAAGAAATACAGAAAACTTGAGTGTGGTCTAAATACATAAAAACTGCTGTAACATTAATAAAAATATCGCAACCCTCGTAGAGACGTTCCGCCGGAACGTCTTTACATTGTATGATATAACACCAAGCTTATTACATTATAAAGGACGCGGTGAGGCGGATGATAAATCCGTGTTCCGCGTCCTTTAATAATTATTTCCGTCAAGTGAAATGACTGCATTTTAGTATCAGTCATAAAAATTAGAAGCGGAAACCAACACCAGTTTGCAAGCTTAAAGCACCAGCATTGCTGTCTTTATAAGCGTCAATACCCCATTTAGCATCACCATACAAAACGGTGTTTCTAGCAATTTCTGATTCAGCACCAAGGGTTACTACAGGTGTATTCTTGTTTCCTAACTGGGTAGCTTTACCTTCATCGGTGACAAACGAGTAACCACCACCAATGTAAACGTTAGTATTTTTAGCGATCGGTGCATCGTAAGTTAGTAACGGCATAAATGCGGTAGCATCACCACCAAACAGAACGGCGCCCCGAACTGAAACAGGTGCGTTAGGTATAGCAGCACGTCCTTGAATGTTTCCACCTAACAAAGCGGCATCATTTTGTCTTCCACCGTTGGTGACACCAGCAGAAACACCAGCACCGAGATAGCTACCCTTGAGACCGAGTGTTTCAGCGGTTTGAGGTGTTTGAGCGCTAGCAATTCCAGCACTAAAGATAACAGAAGCAACAGCGAGTGCAGAGGTTGCGATTTTTGCGAGTTTCATAAGGGACTTCCTGACTAGAGATTTAGTCAAATCAATGTTCTCTAGTACTAGAATCTCTTTTTTTACGAAATGTAACCTCGCACTTTTGGATAGCCTGAATGGGTTAAAATATTTCACCCGATTGGGTGAACACGAAATCGCCATTTTCAAACCCAACGCGATCGCAAATAATTAAAGGTTTGTAGTGTTCGCGTAGCGTCTCGTAGAGAGGACTAAAGTCCTCATTTGAGGGCTGAAGCCCTCACTACGAAATAATCTCAATATTTTTTACATTACTCAATTAGGCTATCAATTTCAGCTTTGATTTTGTCTTTTGCGGTCATTTTTACCTTTTTTGTTATACCATCAATAATTATAGTTTTTAGGCATAGCTGGAGAGCGATCGCACTTCTCAAAGCTAACTGCGATAACTTCTTTAAGCTGCGCTAACGCGAAAAAGTCCCATTCCCCATTGGTTATGGCACCTTGAGTTCGATCATGCAGGGAGCGTTGAAATTATTTCTTCCGCCTTAATGTAGATGGAGATTATGGTTTAATTGCTATAGTACCGATATTTTTAATAGCTATTCTTTTTTCCTTATTCTCAGAAGCCCCAGGAATATAACCCACATCCAACACCGATAATTTACTGACTTCTTTCGGTATTTCAAAGGTAAAAATTATTTTGGTAGGAATACCAGAAGCAATGTTGGTTGAAAAACGCAAAGGACCTGCGTTACTAGATTCCAGTCTACCAGATTGTGCTAATTGAGCACCGTAGACAGTACCAGAGGGATCAATAGCATTAGTTATCCAAGAAGCATAACCAGAATAACCGCTAAATGAAACATCTTGACGTGTATTACTTAAATTTGTAATTACGGCACCACATATTACTTGTGTGCTATTAGTTCTATAGCAACCATCAGATTCAAATTTCAGGTTATTGTCTTCATCAATAGCTTGAGCTTTTAAGTTTGTCTGTTGTGATTTCTGATTAATAGATGGAGGAGATACAGGAACAGCCGTTGTTGTTGGGGCTATTGTAGGTGTAGGACTTAGAGGTTGAGGTGGTATTTATGTTGTCGGAACAGACGATTCAGTCAATGTTTCTTGATGTTTTCCAGTACTTTCACTTGATATATTTTCCTGACCCGGACATTGTAGTTTCAACCAACATCTAACTTCTGGAGTTGTAATAGTAAATATTACGCCTATCGCTGTTAATATAAGACTGACAATACCGAGAAATTGATTAAATCCTACTATTTTTCTTCGATATCTCAAAACCTTGTCTTGGATAAGTCTCCATAGCTTTACAATTTGCTCATTTTCTTTATCACCATCCCAACCTACTAAATCCGCTGGTTGAATATCAGTAAATTCACCAGGAATTTTAACATTTTCAATTAAAACATGAATTAATACCTTTTTATTTCTTTTTGCTTCCGAAGCACGGTCTTTCAATAAAGCAGATTTAATGGAAGTATTCGACCATAAAACTATGATAAATTTAGCTTTTTCCAGTACCTTTGTTGTTTCACTTATTATTTTTGCTCCTATTGAAATATTTTGAGCTTTCCAAATATCAATACTATAGTAACTTAAAGCATTTTCAAGCTTACCAGCTATAGCTTTATCTGATTCAGAATAAAGCAAGCAAACTTCACTATTATGAACTTTCATCAGTTATTTATCTCAATTTTTAGATTACTAGTGTAGCACCCAAGCTTTTTTGATACTCACATAGCTCAAAACTCGCCACATGATATAATAGTGTATAATATATTATTTGCTACAACATAGATACACTTAAGCTGAAATATATTCCGGGAAAATTCCGGATATTTTTTCATTGAATTCAGTAACTGTGTAAGCAATTGTACTGAGCATCAAAAGGCAAAGACACTCTGGTTGTGATGTGTTTACACGATTTCCCTAGCATTACGCCATGTTCGCGCATTTTATTAAATAGACCAACCAAATTAAACGTAAAATGTAGGGTGCGTTACAACTTCGCCTAACGCACCGTTTCTGTATCAAGATGCAGCTAATTTAGCCCACGCAGGTGGGCTTTGTTCGTTTAGCCCCAGCATTCCATGCTGAGGGGCGAATAAAGCGCAACCTCACATAGAATTGGTATTAGTTCTGAGTTGGAGCGTTAATATTCATTCACAACTATCCAACCACTAACCACTAACTATCCACTACTTCTTCAAAAAACGCTGACGCAGACGAGAGACAAAAACATTCACCTCTGGCAATTTTATCCATGAGACAATGACACCAAAAATGACAATGCCGATCGCACCAGATACAGATAACTCAAGCAGCATAATCAGCAAACCTTCTTTACCTAAATAGTGCTGAGAAAGTTCCAGAGTCGCAAAGCTGGCTATTCCACCTGCAATACTAGCAGCAATCAAACCTAAAAACGGTAAACTCCACTCGCGCAAAGGTAAACCATTTAACTTGCGATTAAGTAAAAATAACAGCATTAATACTGAACTGCAATTTACAGTTACAGTTGCTAAAACCAAGCCAGAAGCGCCAAAAGGTTTAATTAAAAGGTAATCAAATACAGCGTTAAAGAAGATATTAATCATACTAATGCGAAAAGGTGTATCGCCATCACCTAAGGCATAAAACACCCGCACCAGAACATCACGTCCTAAATAAACAAACATGCCAATTCCGTTAGCAATTAGCAGCGAAGACACCAGCGCTGAGTCTGTTCCTTTGAAAGCACCGTGTTCGTAAACTATGCGGACAATTGGCACAGAAAGGGTTATCATTAATGCACCCAAGGGCAGCATAGTGAAAGCTGAAAGCAGTAAACCTTGACGAATGCGTGATTTTAACTCATCCCAATTATTCGGGTCAGCAAGTCGGGCAAACATCGGTAATAAAGGAACCAAAATCATGTTAGAAATGATTCCTAAAGGAGTTTGCACTAGTAATGACGCATTATTTAAAGCAGCAGCAACCCCGATAGTGGGAATCAAAGAAGCGAAAAACAAATCCGTGTAGAGGTTGATTTGCAGCATCCCAGAGGAAAAGGTAGCAGGTCCCATGATTTTCAGAACATCTCTTACCCCAGGTTGATTAAAATCAAATCGCAACCGTAATGTACCCAAATTAGACCGCGCTTGCACGATTACCTGCACCACCCATTGCAAAACTGCCCCAGCTAAAACTCCTCCTGCCAAAACAATTCCACCCAATTTGGCATATTCAAGACTGCTAATTTTTTCTTCACCCAATTGCAGATAAAGGACACCCAGACCTGCAATAACTGTAATGCTGGAAAATAAAGGACTGATGGAAGGTAGCCAAAATTGATTTGCAGCGTTGAGAACTCCAAAGCCAATACCAATCAGTCCGGCTAAGACTGCGATTGGTGCCATGATTTGGAGTTGTAAAATAGCGATCGCTCTCACTAAATCTTTGTGTCCCAGTCTCAAACCAGGTGCAAAGATGTCAATCATCTGCGGCGCAAAAATTACCACAATCAGCGCCACTATTAACAGCATACCACCAATCAGCGTCGTAATCGTTTCTACCAAAGGAGCCGCTTCTTCTTGCTTGCGCTTGGATAAAACGCTGACAACCGCACTATAAAATGGTCCGTTAATGCCCCCTAGCAATATCAACAGAAAACCAGGAATAGTATAAGCGTAGTTAAAAGCATCAGCAGCCGGTCCCAAACCAAAAGCCGCAGCGATCGCTTGCTGACGTACCAAACCAAAGACTTTACTAATTAACGTTGCAGCTGCGACAATGCCAGCTATTCCAGTCAGAGAACGAGATGTTTTTTGTTGTGCCACGAATTATTATTGACAACTCAAGCGATAGCAGTACCTCTTGAATATTTAACCCGAAATCGGATACTCTGTCAGGCAAATTTGGAAAATGGGGAGTGGGGAATGGGGAATGGGGAGTGGG
>NZ_JAOWRF010000354.1 GCF_025753815.1 Plectonema radiosum NIES-515
AGGGGGGGAGGGGGGGAGGGGGAGACAAGGGGGACAAGGGGGACAAGGGGGACAAGGGGGACTCTCGTACAGACGTTCCACGCTTTACGTCTCTACCGCTCCTCCTAAATCCAAACTCCAAACTCCCAACTCCAAACTCCAAACTCCCAACTCCAAACTCCCAACTCCCAACTCCAAACTCCAAACTCCTAACTCCAAACTCCAAACTCCAAACTCCTAACTCCAAACTCCAAACTCCTAACTCCTAACTTCTAACTCCTCCCCTCCCCCACTTCCCCGTTGTCCATGATAAATTGTGAATTTTAACCGCAGATGATTAAATTAATTGCTATTTTGTTAAGTTTGTTGCTTGTGTTTGGATTGGGTGAACCAGTTATGGCACAATCGCAAATGCCCCAAATTACGGAAGAACAGTTACAAAAAGGGGATGAGTTAGCGAAGAAGGCTTTTGCTGCTACAGATAAAGGTGATTTTGCTACCGCTGAAAAGTACTGGACAGAGATTATTGAGCAATTTCCTCAAAATCCGGCAATATGGAGTAATCGGGGAAATTCGAGAGTAAGTCAGAATAAGTTGCTTGAAGCGATCGCAGATTATAACAAAGCGATAGAACTTGCACCAAATGCAACCGATCCTTATTTGAATCGCGGTACAGCGTTGGAAGGATTGGGAAGATGGGACGATGCTTTAGCTGACTATAATCATTTGCTAGAGCTTGACCCTAAGGATGCGATGGCGTATAATAATCGCGGAAATGCGAAAGCCGGTTTAGGGAAATGGGATTCGGCGATCGCTGACTATCAAAAATCAAATGAAATCGCTCCAAATTTCGCCTTTGCTCGTGCTAATTATGCTCTCGCTCTTTATGAAATCGGCGAAAAAGAGCAAGCAATTAAACAAATGAAAAACATCGTTCGCAAATATCCGAAATTTGCCGATATGCGTGCAGCGCTTACCGCAGCTTACTGGGTAAGTGGACAAAAAGGTGAAGCGGAAAGTAATTGGGTAGCAGCTTATGGACTTGATAGACGCTACAAAGATATTAGTTGGGTGAAAAATATCCGCAGATGGCCCCCCAGTATGATAGCAGCTTTAGATAAGTTTTTGAAACTGAAGTAGGGCAATTACTATGACTCATTTTGGCATTCTTAGTCCTGGTGCAGCAACTGGTCCCCTCAACACCATGCTCCCCTTGGGGCAGGAACTTCAACGGCGTGGTCACAGCGTCACTCTCTTCGGAACAATCGATACTCAATCTAAGGTACTTGCAGCAGGAATAGAATTCCAGTTAATTGGGGAGAAAGATTTTCCAGCTGGCTCATCAGCAGAATCTCTTGCTAAGTTGGGGCAGTTACGTGGACAGGCTGCATTTAAATATACTATTGATTTGCTCAAGCGGGTTTCGGCTGTGACGTTTCGGGATGCTCCAGCAGCAATGAAAGCAGCAGGTGTAGAAGCTTTGCTAGTAAACCAAAGTTCAGTAGAGGGAGGAACAATTGCTGATTTTCTGGGAATTCCTTTCATCACTGTTTGTAGTGCTGTGGTGTTGAATCGAGAACCTAGCATTCCTCCTTTTTTTACCACTTGGAAGTATAGTCCAGCTACGTGGGCACGTTTACGCAACAAATTGGGTTACACATTACTTAATCGCGTTGCCAAACCACTTACAGAGTTAATTGATGAGTATCGCAGAGAGTGGAAATTACCTTTGTACTCTGTTTCTAATGATGGCTACTCTCAACTAGCTCAACTAAGCAATGCACCTGCTGAATTTGAATATCCCAGGGAAGAATTGCCCCCTTGGTTCCATTTCACAGGAAGCTACCATACTCCCGCTAATCGCGCAGCTGTTGCTTTTCCCTATGAAAAATTGACGGATAAACCGTTAATTTACGCTTCGATGGGAACATTGCAAAATCGTCTGACTTGGGTTTTTGAAACTATTGCCTCAGCTTGTGAAGAATTGGATGCTCAGTTAGTGATTTCTCTGGGAGGTTCTGCTAAACCTGAATCACTGCCAAACCTGGCAGGAAATCCTCTAGTAGTTGAGTATGCACCTCAATTAGAAGTATTAGAAAAAGCAACCCTGATGATTACTCATGCAGGAATGAATACAACGATGGAATGTGTGAAAAAAGGAGTGCCAATGGTGGCAATCCCAGTTGCCAACGACCAACCGGGAGTCGCAGCACGTATCGCTTGGACAGGAGCAGGTGAGTTTATCACCCTTAAGAAATTGAATGTTCCCAGGTTGCGAAATGCTGTAAGGCAAGTGTTGACAGAAGAATCTTATAAACAGAATGCGCTAAGGTTACAAGCAGCTACTCTCCGTGCTGGGGGGGTAAGTCGAGCCGCTGATATTATTGAGCAGGCTGTGTCTACCGGCAAGCCTGTTTTAGCTTAAACTTTCATAATAAATGCCTCCCTAGTCAGCTGCATTCTAAAACTCTTTAAACGGAACTAGAGCTAGTCTCACGGACTCGCTGATTTTGAGGATGCTTCCCCTTCACTACCATTTTCACACCCCCTGCTGGGCTAAATAGCAAGCCTTTACGCACTGGCTGCACTGGTTTGCTATCAGCCAGTTCCATCTCCCAATGAGACAGCACTGTCGTCAACACCAGTTTCATCTCAAATAAAGCAAATGCCATACCAATACAGCGACGGTTCCCACCACCAAAGGGTAAATACTCATAGGGGGAAAATTGCCGTTCCAGAAAACGCTCTGGGTTAAATTGCTTTGACTGAGGATATAAATCTTCTCGATGATGGGTCAAGTAAATTGAGGGAATTAGCAGAGTCCCAGGTTCAAAGTTGTACTCCCCAATTTGTAGCGGTGATTTGACCACTCGATTTAGTGCCGATACCGCTACTGGGTAAAGACGTAATGTTTCCGAACAGACAGCATTTAAATAAGGCGATGCCTCCGGCGGGCTTTGCCTACGCAAAATAGCGTTAGGATCTGGTTGTTCACCCAACTTATCTAATTCTTGCAGCAGTTTTTCACGCACCTGCGGCAGATGATGAATCCAGTACAGCGCCCATGATAAGGTAGTTGCAGTAGTTTCGTGACCTGCGACTAATAAAGTCATCAACTCATCACGTAATTCCACATCCGTCATCGGCTCACCTGCTTCATCACGAGCAGCCATCATTAAAGATAGAATATCAGTTCGAGATGGATCGGGTTGTGCTTTGCGATCGCTAATCTCGGCGTAGATAAGTTCATCAATTTGCTGCCGTAAACGCAAGTATTTCCCCCAAGGACTCCACGCTCCTAAATCCTGTCGCATTGATGGGAAAATAAGTAAAATTGTTCTTAAGATAGGGTATTTGGGATTCAGGATTGCAATCAGGAGTTCCTTAAGTTTCTCGTAACGTAGCCCATCTTCTAGACCAAATACAGCCTTCAAAATTACTTGGAAAGAGATTGCTTGCATTGATGGCAGAACTGCAAAGGTTTCTCCAACCTGCCATTGACTAATCACTTGCTCTGTGATGTTACGGGTTAACTCACCATAAGCTAGCATTCGTTCCCCATGTAAGGGTGGTGTCAATAGCTTTCTTTGTCGCTGATGAGGCTTTCCCTCCAGCGCTAGTAACGATTGCCTTCCTAATAAAGGCGATTTAATCCCTGCTGGTTCACCAGAGTCCAACTGCTTTGGATCTGTAGTAAAAATCTGCTGAATCGCCTGAGGATTAAGGATGAAAACTTGAGGAGCAGCATTTTGTCCAAGCCGGAGCGTGAAAACATCACCATACCGTTTAGCACACTCTTCCATGTATTCTAGCGGGTTAGTCAGCCATTGAAACGTCTGTATCCAAGGGTGAGTTTTCGGACCATCGGGCAGTTTAAGTGTAGGCATTTTTCACCTCCTGATAAATTCGTAGTGAGGACTTCAGTCCTCATATTATGAAGGACTAAAGTCCTTACTACAAAGAGCTATACTACTTTTGCAGCCAAACTGACACCGAACCACCCGGACAAGGAAAATTACCCCATCCGTCGCTGTTGGTATGCACAATTTGCGGAATATGTCCAGTGGAATCGTAAAAAGCTGCATTCGGTCGAAACATATTCATCCACTTGCTGCCCGGTTCACCGTTAGTCAACACTACAGCCATTGCACCTGGATGTTCGCTATTACCTAAGCGCGTCCAACCGATAGTATTCTGATGGTCAAAGTAATCGTGTTGGTCGCCAAAACCGTATTCATTACGCGCTTTGAGAAACTTGTCAATCAAGAAACGGTGAGAATAAAGAGTTGCATCACGTCCCTTATCATGATATTTCGCTCCGTAATAGTCTGCATAAAAAACGCAAGGATAACCTTCACGGCGTAGTAAAATCAGTGCATACGCCAAAGGCTTAAACCAAGGTTCAACGGGAGACTCTAACGCTTGACACGGTTGCGTATCATGATTTTCGACAAAGGTGACAGCTTTGCTTGGTTGTTCCTTAACTAAAGTTCTGTCAAAAAGCGATCGCATGTCGAAACTACTACCTTGGCGACTTGCTTGATGAAACTTAAAGTGGAGAGGCACATCAAACAACGATAATCGTCCATCGGTAGCAGCTATATAGCCGTGTAACGCATTAATATCCTGTGACCAGTACTCCCCCACACTAAACAATTCTCGTTTGCCAAAATGCACTCGTAGATGGTTTAGCCAGTCGCGGAAAAAGCTGGAACGAATATGTTTAACAGCATCAATCCGGAAGCCATCTACATTTGTGGTGTCAACAAACCAACGTCCCCAATACATCAACTCACCACGCACGAACTCGTTGCCCATATCCAAGTCGTTCGCCATCAAATAGTCATAATTACCGTGTTCGGGGCTAACTTCTGTCTCAAAGTTATTATTTTTGATCCGATAGAGTTTATCAGCTCTTTTGGTGGCTGCATTGTAGGACAATGAATCAAACCACCACCAACACCACTTCATGCTGGAGTATTTATCTCCCCGACCAGAAAAATTAAACTTGGTATAAGCTTCAATTTCATACCAATCGCTGGCTGGACGGTTGCGGTCATTCCAATCTATTTCCTCTGCCCAGATGCGTTCTGTTTCATCTCCACCATCTTTGTGGTTGAAAACGACATCAGCGTAGATTTGAATGCCGGCATTTTGAGCGGTTTTAATCGCTGTCAGATATTGATCGCATGTTCCATATTTTGTGCGGACACTACCTTTTTGATCGAACTCACCTAAATCAAATAAATCGTAAACTCCGTATCCGACATCGCTACCGCCACCACTACCCTTGTAAGCTGGTGGTAGCCATAAAGCGCTAAAGCCTGCACTCTTTAACTCGTGAGCCGTTTTGGTCAGTTGATTCCATAGGCTACCATCATCGGGGATGTACCAATGGAAATATTGCATTATTACGCCGTTGGTCATGCGATCGCCTGAATAAGAATCTCTGGTGAATGCAGATTTCAAAATAGAAATCTTTCGTGTTAGCCTAAGTCATTTTTGTCACACATCCAAACATCTCCATAATTTATTTAGCTTTGCATTACCGCAACAATTCCTGAATCTGCACTGATGTTAATTCTTCCACATTGCTCAAAATTATCGCCGCTCCTGCTTCTCGCAATGTTTGGGCATATGCATCGCGACGCGCTACCGTCTCCTGTACATGAGGCGGTAAAATACCTACACCAATCCAAGTGCGCTCAGGTTCAACACTTCGCGCTTTCTCCACTGTGTACATATCTGCTACCGTATCTCCTGCATATATTACTGGCTGTAATTTGTCAAGAGCCAACAGGTGAACAGTCGCGAAAAGCCCAGTCGGGTCTGGTTTACCTGGTGCATCTTCCATCGCGACTAATATCGGTGACTTTAAACCCAGGCGTTTTTCCAAAACATAGGTAGCGGAAGCGCGAGTTGCACCGCTAAAAAAGCCCCATTCAATCCCAACTGATGTAAGTTGGTCAAAATAGCTAGACTGTAACAATAATGGCTCATCGCAGATATAACCCGTCCAATTTTCTGGGTTGGGTCCTCGGTAACGCGATTGAAAAAAGGCGACAATCGTGTTGTAGTCAAGTTGCAATTCCTCGCGGGGTATAGATTTGTCAACAAAATAGCGGTAAATTAACTCTTGGGATGCTTCCCAATCGTTATTCCAGATGCCTTCAGACTTAAGTTGGTCAATGTCTAGTGGTGTAGGGCGATACGCATTTGCTGTAAAATGCTCTACAGTATCTGCTAACGCTCGTCTATAGGAACCGCCAACATCACGGATCACACCATCAATATCGAAAACTACAATGGCTTTTGCAGAAGTTGGTTCAGTCATGGGTAGGGAAGTAAAGAGTTTTATTTTTATCCCAGCCAGAGCGTGAGATTATGACACCGATAAAAAATCACAGTCGAGGACTTGTTCTAGTGTAAAGGGAGATTGTTCAGGGAAAGTAGCGAGCGCTAATCCAGTTTCAATCACAGCCAGTCGTCTAGCGGTTTGATAGCTTTCCTCAAAAACCTGATCGAAGTGAGGTTTCAAACTGGGACTTTCCAGGAGTGCCTTTTGGACTCGTCTGCGGTGTTCCAATATTGTGTACTGCCAACTTTTTGAGCGTCTTTCAGTTTGAATTTGGTATTTCAGCAGATGCATCAGCAACACTTCCAGATTGCTCTCCAATGCCCGCTTTTCACTTCTGCCCATTGTTTCAATTTCTTCAATCAGGTTGTCTAAGTCCAGTTGTGTGAAACTCTTTTGCTTGAGCAGTTCTGCCGTGGTTTGAATCCACAGGTAAAAGTCTTGCTCATACAAAGAAGAACCAGATTTCTGAGATTGGGGCAGTTGGGCAGTCATAAGCCTCTTTAGTTAGCGCCGACTAAACTTTATGGTAGTCCATTCTCAATCATTGTTTGGTCATTTGATTTTGATAGAGAATTAGTTCTTTATATTATTTAACACGAGTTGGTAAAATCCCCATTATTTTGAATCCCAGCCACATTATTGGAGTAGCTGTAGTGGCTACTAAAACGATAATTACTATACTTACTAGCACATTACCAGGGCGTAAACTAACCCATGTTCCATGAAGAAAAATCATTCCAACTATAACTAAAACTCCTCCTGTGACTGCCATTGTTAATCTGTCAATACTCTAATTAACTCTTGATTATTGTCATCTTTCATAAATATATCCTTATCTTTTAGATCAGGGTGCGCTCATGACTCAGGTAAAAAATCGGGGTTGACGGTTTGCTCTGGGGTGAAGGGAGATTGTTCCGGGAAGATAATCAAATCCAATTCAGTTTCATCGGCAGCCAACAGCCTCGCATCGTCGTAACACTGCGCGAAAACGTCAGAGAAATAGGGTTTCAGGCTGGGACTCTCTTCTAGAGCTTGTCTGAGGCGTTTGCGATGCTCCCGAATTGTGGCTCGCCAACTACCAGAGCGCTTATCAGCTTGATACTTATATTTTAATAGATGCATCAGCACCACTTCCAAATTGCTTCTGAGTGCTTTGTTTTCACTCCTGCCCATTGTTTCAATTTCTTCAATCAAATTCTCTATGTCCAGTTCTGTGAGCCGACCTTGCTTGAGCAATTCTATAGTTGCTTGAATCCACAAGTAAAAGTCTTGCTCGTATAACTCTGAACAAGATGTCGTTTGAGATTGAGGCAGTTGGGCAGTCATAAACATCTCTCAAAGCGCCGACTACACTTTATAGTAGCTTTTCTAGAGTGTAGCTTGCGTTATAGCAACGCTTAACACACGCTACGACTATGCCCAATGCCCCATTCCCCATTCTTATTTAGTCAAGTTGTCAAGTATTGCGTTAGAATAAGCGATCGCATGAGTTAGTGAGTATTGTCCACAAATTAGCGGAGGTATGATTGACCAAGTTTATTTTAAAGATTTTGTGGTTGGATGAAAACGTCGCCTTAGCGGTCGATCAAGTCGTCGGCAAAGGCACAAGTCCCTTGACTAAGTACTTTTTCTGGCCCAGAAATGATGCCTGGGAAGAGTTAAAAAAAGAGCTTGAGTCAAAACACTGGATTACTGACGTCGATCGCGTTGAGTTGCTCAACAAAGGAACAGAAGTAATCAACTACTGGCAAGAGGAAGGCAGAAACCGTCCAATGGCTGAGGCTCAACTGAAGTTTCCCGAAGTTACCTTCACAGGTAGCGCTTAGTTTTCGCTCTCGTAAAAGCCTTCAGGCTGGAAGCCTGAGGCTATACGAACAAAGCCTGCCGACCCAGGCTGAAAACCTTTTTTCCGTAGTCCGCGTAGGCGGACTTGGTTCGTATAGCCGCACCCTTAAGGGTGTCGGGCAGTTTGATTTATTGTGATTCTACAAGCTGCCAAAGTTTGATTGTCTTGTCCCTGCTGCCGCTAGCAATCAGTTGTGCAACAGGGCTGACAGCAAGGGCAAACACTGAGTCTACATGACCAGATAAAGTAGCAATTTCTGCTGTGGTGTTGACCCCAGAAAGCTTAATTGTCTTGTCCCAACTTCCACTAATTAACGTTTCTCCATCAGCACTAAAAGCTAGTGTCACCACCGACCAGGAATGACTGGAAAGTGTGTGAATTAACTTACCAGTGTTCACCTCCCACAATTTAATAGTGTTATCATCGCTACCCGTCGCCAAAATTTGACCATCGGGACTGAAAGCGACTGTTAAAACCGCCCCTGTATGACCTATAAGTGTTTGATGAGGGCGGTTTTTCAATTGATTTGGCGATTCATTTGCTTTACAATTCCACAAGTTAATAGTTCTGTCAAAACTAGCACTTGCCAAAAGCTTTGATTGCGGACTAAACGCAACTGCACTCACCTGTAATTTATGTCCCGTCAAAGTGCAAATTTCTTTGCCAGAATAAACATCCCAGATTTTGACTGTTTTATCCCAGCTACCACTAGCTAGCAGCTTTCCATCGTGGCTAAAGGCGACTGATTTGACAGGGCGGGAATGTCCAACTAAAGTTAAAATTTCTTGGCAGGTGTTGACATCCCAGATTTTGATCGTTTTATCATCGCTAGCGGTTGCCAAAAGCTTTCCATCGGTACCCAAAGCAACTGATTTCACCGCTTGGGAATGTCCCTTTATATTAGCGATCGCTTCTTTTCTATTTAAATCCCAAAATACAATGCTTTTATCATCATTACCACTAACCAAAATATTACCATCAGGGCTAATCGCAATGGAATTTACATTACTTAATACACCATTTCCAGTCAAAGTATGCAAGCATTGCCAGGGAGGATTTTGAATTTGAGATTTGAGATTTTGGGATTTAATACCCATCACTTCCATGACTTCATCAGCATCTTGAAAGCGACGATTTACAGAATTTTCCAGCAACTTGTCAAGAATTTTCGCCAAAAAGTCGCTTACTTTAGTGGTAAGATAATCTCGCCAAGCCCAGCAATTATTCGCAACATCAAATAAATCAAAGGTTGGAATCTGCGTAAGTAAATAAATGCAAATTACACCCAAGCTATAAAGGTCACTTGCAAATACGGATTTTCCCTTAACTTGCTCAGGAGCCGCATACTCTGGACTGCCGATGCTGCATTCATCTGTAAAATCCTCGAAATTTGAACCAAATTTAGCAGTAGCAAAATTGACTAAAACAAAATCCCCCGTTTTCCTGCGGATGATATTTTCGGGTTGAATATTGCGATGAATGATATGGCGATCGCTAATATATTTGAGAACAGGCAATAAATCCTCTAAAAGTTGCCAAATCTGACTTTCACCAAAAACACCCTCATCGGATAGCACAGAGGCTAAATTGCTACCCTCAATAAACTCACGTACCAAATAAAATTGCCCTTCCTCCTGGAAATACGCCTTAATTGTGGGAATTTGCGGATGCTTACCAATTTCTTCTAAAACTTGCACCCTTCGCTGCAAATCTACAAATATTTCCTTTTGCAGCGAGAATTCTTGAACCACACAACGAACTGCGGGAAACAGACCTTCATCCACAGCAAGAAAAGTCTTGACAAATTCCCCTTGACTGATCAATTTAAGTAAACGGTAACGTTCTTGTAAAAAACTCAAAATAGCCTTCCGTCACTTTCTTCTGGAAAATTCAAAATTTACAAACAGAACTTATATCATTTAATGACAATGTAAAGACGTTCCGTCGGAACGTCTCTACGACATTTGCAATGTTTTTATTACTGTTAATTAAACGGACATGATATTACGCAAAAGCCCTCTGTAACTCTTACTACTTGGCGTACTTGGCGTACTTGGCGGTTCGTTTTTCCATAAGGAGTGCCTAATTAATCCTAGAGACGTTCCACCGGAACGTCTGTACATCTTTTGGGCTATTGATTTAACTTATCCGCCGAAAAATCAACAACTAACGGCGAATTACCATTCTGTAATTTTACCTGCGTAGGTGGTGTCACCTCACCCAACTTTCCAGTTTGATTCCATAAAATCATCGACAGTAACCCATCCACCAAGCCGTTACTACTACCATTACTACCCCCAACCAGAACATCTGGGATTAAACGGACATTGCTCGATCCGACAATTTGCATTAACTGCATTGCCGTATATCCTTGAGTTCCCAAAGCTTCCACACCAGCACTGTAAGTTTCCGCTTTCGCATTACCTGTAGCACGGATACCTTCAGCTTCACCGATCGCTTTCAGTTTAATAGCTTCCGCTTCACCGGTCGCTTGCTGAATTTGCGCGTTAGCTTGCAACTGAGCAATTGTGACACCTTGTTCCGATTGCACCAACTCTTGCTGAATATTAGCTATTGCTGTTTCCCTCACCAATTGCTGACGTTGAGTTTGTGCCATTTGCTGAACTTCGTAAGTTTTGCGTTGTTCCTCAGCAATTTTCCGGTCTGTCAGCGTGTGCATTAATTCTTCAGGTGGAGTAATCAAACCAATCAACGAATCCACCGCTTGCACATCATAAGCACGCAATGCAGATTTCACATATTCAGAAGCTTCAACTTGGCGATCGCTCCGGGCAATCAAGAAATCCAAGATAGTATACTCTTGAGCCGAGTTGCGGAAATAATTACCCACAATTGGACGCAAAACCTGATCGATGACGTTTTGCATCGAACCTAAGCGGGAAATCACTTTCGGTGCATCCAAAGCACCAATGTGGATAATTTGGAATATCTCTAAATCAAAGCTAAAACCATCAAATGACAGCAGTTTCAGCGCCTTCAAATTTGTATCGTATCCGTGCTGACCAGTAATTCTATCAGTAAAGTTTAAGACGATATTTGTCGTCGGCACTAGCTCAACTTTCATCACCTTAGTATTGAGCGGATGTTTACCAGGATACAACGGCTCTACCCAAACACCTTTATGTCCTTGGTTTACCAAATTCCCGTGGGTAAAAGCTGCACCGCTGACATCTTCCTGTTCTTTACCTACGA
This sequence comes from Plectonema radiosum NIES-515, assembly GCF_025753815.1. Lineage (GTDB taxonomy): Bacteria > Cyanobacteriota > Cyanobacteriia > Cyanobacteriales > Nostocaceae > Hassallia > Hassallia radiosum_A. The sequence goes on from NZ_JAOWRF010000354.1 coordinate 11,397, forward strand.
AAGAAATCACCACACCCACATAACCGATCGGAATTTCAGTCATGGGAACTTGTTCGACATTCACTAGCCAAGGGTTAAGGTTCCACGAACCCGATAATAACACCTGTTCTTGTAAACCACGCTGTCCGCCAGCATCAATAAATTTCTGACCATTTTGGAAATTATCATGTCCCTTAATGGTGCATCCAGCGATTTCACCTGCTGCGATGGATGAACCATCCAAAGTAGTAATAATACCAACCTTTTCTGCTGCTATTTGATGGATCTGCAACTGTTGCGGACTCATCCCGTGTTGGGTGGCATTACTGCCAGTAATAACCTTAAATAAAGCCGTGTTGATGCGGTAAGTACCCGCTGTCATAAAAGCAATTTGCCGTCCTCTTTCACCACCTTGAGTCAGGAATTTCCGCGCATTTTGGAAGTCGTCGCAATCGACGATTTTGCCTAAAATACGTTCTGGGGGGATGGGTGCCCCATCTGCGGCAAGAACAAGGGCAATTTCACCTTGGGGAACAACTATTACCGATTCTTTTTTAACTGAGAATTGCCAAGCCCAATAGCCCCAGTGCCACCCAGGAGCAAGGGTATCTGCCTGCAACCCCGCTTCATCGTTAAGAGCTATCAGCCGTCCTGCGGGGAGTCCGCGTCCTTTCAGGTCAAATTTTTTGACAACAATCCCAACTTCACGTTCACCGATTACCACCAGTCCACCTAAGAATAGGGGGACAAATATCACGAACCCACCGACAACAACGATGGGAATTAGTCCCCACGGATTAATTCCCATTGCCTGATATTTGCTGCTATGGATTTGAAGTTGGGCAATCGGCTTGATTTGACTTACCTGGACTGATGGGGAGGTAGTTTCTTGTGTAGGAGAAATTTTTGTGGGAGTAGCGCTTGCAGCTTGAATCGTAGTAGCGATCGCCAAAGAAGCTAAGAGTGATGTTGCAAAACGAAATATTTTATTTGACTGACGACGGTCAAGGGAATTTTTACGGCTTTGCATAAAATTTGCCCCTCTGGGCAACAATTATTGAAGTATTACTTCACCAAGAGTTTCCCCGATTTCTGAAACTTGCTGTAATTTTATACAAAACTTCATGACTACGGTGATTTTCTTTATGATGTAGTATGCACTTCAGTGCATGAATTAAGCGATGAATCGCTTACTACGAGTCATAAAAAAATGTCGTTATGATGTAGTATGCACTTCACTGCATGAATTAAGCGATGAATCGCTTACTACGAGTCATAAAAAAATGTCGTTATGATGTAGTATGCACTTCAGTGCATGAATTAAGCGATGAATCGCTTACTACGAGTCATAAAAAAATGTCGCTTTATGATAATAAAAACTCCTCCTTTGAAAGTTGCTAGGAGGAGGAGTTACTTGTCGGGAAGAATATTATTCCCTAACTTAAGTTTCGGCAGACTGAATGTTTATACCATCCCGCCGGCAGCTTGAAAGCGTGCGCGTGCGCGTTTGTAAGCTTTTGTTGCTTGAATTTGTGCTTGACGATCTTCTGCTTGCACTTGATTCACGCGGGCTTCTGCTTCGTTAAAAGCAGCACGGGCTTGTTCAAGGTTAATTGAGTCGCCTTTTTCTGCACCGTTAACCAGAATTGTGATTTCGTTGTCTTCGACTTCAGCAAAACCACCCATAAGGGCGATCGCTGTCCAACTCTGATTTTTATTTGCGCGTACTCGCATCACACCTGTATCCAAAGCGGTCAAGAGTGGTGCATGTCCTGTGAGAATACCTACCTGACCAGTAGTACTAGGCAACACTACTTCTTCAGCTTCGGCATCCCACACTGTTTTATCTGGAGCAATTACACGAACAGTTAGGGTCATAAATAGTCAAGAGTCAACAGTCAATAGTCGTAGAGACGTTCCACTGGAACGTCTGTACTGGAACGTCTGTACAAGAGTCAGCAGTCAACAGTCAACAGTCTTTTACAAATGACTAATGACCATTGACTAATGACTTATAACTAACCTTTAAGCTTTTCGCCTTTAGCGATCGCTTCGTTAATGTCACCGACTAAGTAGAAGGCTTGTTCGGGCAGCTCGTCCAATTTGCCTTCGAGAATCATTTGGAAGCCTTTGATGGTGTCTTCCAATTTCACGTATTTACCAGGAGAACCGGTGAATACTTCTGCCACGAAGAAGGGCTGAGATAGAAAGCGTTCAACTTTGCGGGCACGAGATACGATCAGGCGATCGTCTTCTGACAATTCATCCAAACCAAGAATGGCGATGATGTCTTGCAGTTCTTTATAACGTTGCAGAGTTGCTTGTACAGCACGAGCGGTGCTGTAGTGTTCGTCACCTACAATGTTGGGTTGCAACATGGTGGAAGTGGAATTTAACGGATCTACAGCCGGATAAATTCCTTTGGATGCCAAACCGCGAGACAGCACTGTTGTACCATCCAAGTGAGCAAAGGTGGTTGCAGGTGCGGGGTCAGTCAAGTCATCCGCAGGTACGTACACAGCTTGAATCGAAGTAATAGATCCTTCGTTAGTAGACGTAATCCGCTCTTGCAGTGCGCCGACGTCGGTTCCCAGTGTAGGCTGGTATCCTACCGCAGAAGGCATCCGACCTAGTAGCGCCGATACTTCAGAACCTGCTTGTACGAACCGGAAGATGTTATCAACAAACAGCAACACGTCCTGCTTGTTCACATCCCGGAAGTACTCTGCCATTGTCAAACCAGACAAACCAACCCGCATTCTCGCTCCGGGTGGCTCGTTCATCTGACCGTAAACTAGAGCAATCTTAGACTCGTTGAGGTTGTCTTTATTGATTACCCCAGATTCCATCATTTCGTTGTAGAGGTCATTACCCTCACGAGTCCGTTCACCCACACCTGCGAATACGGACACACCACCGTGTTGAGTTGCGATGTTGTTGATCAATTCCATCATGATCACGGTCTTACCGACCCCTGCACCACCGAACAGACCAATTTTACCGCCACGTCGATAGGGGGTTAGCAAGTCTACAACTTTAATCCCAGTCTCGAACACGGAAGGCTTGGTTTCCAGTTCTGTGAATTTAGGAGCATCACGGTGGATGGGTAACGTTGCTTCAGCATTTACAGGTCCCCTGTTGTCTACAGGTTCGCCAAGAACGTTGAAAATCCGTCCTAAGGTGGCTTTACCAACTGGCACACTTATGGGAGCGCCGGTATCAGCGGCTTCCATGCCACGGACTAAGCCATCAGTGGTGCTCATGGAAACGGCTCTCACCTGGTTATCGCCCAGCAGCTGCTGCACTTCGCAGGTCAGCGAAATTTTTTGTCCGGCTTCGTTCGTGCCTTTGACAATTAAAGCGTTGTAGATTTGCGGCATTTTCCCGGTGGGGAATTTAACGTCTACAACCGGACCAATGATTTGGGTAATGTAGCCTATGTTTGTTTTTTCTGCGGTGGTGACCATGCTGGGTCCTAATAAATGAAGCTATATTTGGTGATAGGGTCGTCGGCGACTTCAGATTAACGCTCTTTCATCTTCCAGGTTATCACCGAACGACTCCTATCTTCGCCATAAATTGATTCTTAAGACTGATGTCGTTAAGTAGGCAGCAGGCTTTGATGCAGAAGGCTTTGGGGAAGACTAGAAAAGCAAAAAAGTGTTTTGATTAGGCATAGACGATTAGCACTTGCTAAAAACCTGGGGTCGTTGGTTCTTGTGCCTCATATTCGCTTGTGCGTGTATACAGCAGATTTCAGGTTGCAGGAAGTACATATAACCTAAAACCTTGATTAGACTATTCTGTGCTACGTCTCTACGTGTGTTCGATTAAAGCGATAGGGTGCTGTAGCTATGCAGTGAGATTATCATACATAAATGCGGAAAATAAAAAAGCTGCTGCCAAAGCGCGATCGCACTTTCTCAGCAGCTCTATACCATTTCACTCTGAATATCTAATACACACGATGCCAATGACATTTCGCAAAACCTGATTAATCTAAATCTCATAAATTATTTATAAATATAGACAAGTAAATTTGAATACATTGGGTAGTAACCTTTGATCAAAGCTGTATGGGTAGATGTTCAAATCTTCTGATTGTCTTTAAGATAAGGGTAAGCAACACATCGATACAGCATAAGATATATGAATTTCTCGTCAGCGCGACAAAATTTTCATCAAGAGATTCAACAGCCTGACGGAAATATAGATTTGGCAAAGGCAGCGTTATACATTGCACAAGAAGAATATCCCGATCTGGATGTTGAAAACTACCTCAATGCCCTCGATACAATGGCAGCAGAAGCTAAAAAACGCTTGCGAATCGGGCGTTATCCTTTGCGGGTAATTAAAACCATTAATCAGTATCTTTACGATGACTTGGGATTTACAGGCAATAAAAAAGACTATTACGACCCCCGCAACAGCTTTTTTAATGATGTGATCGATCGCCGATTGGGAATTCCGATTACTTTGGCACTGGTTTACATAGAAGTTGCCCGAAGAGTTGATTTCCCGATGGTGGGGGTGGGAATGCCGTTACATTTTTTGATTCGTCCAGATATCCCCGATATGGAGATTTTTGTTGATGCGTTTAATAACGGTGAAGTGATCTTCGCCGAAGATTGCCAAGAGCGACTTTCGCAAATATATCAACAAAACGTCACCCTACAACCAGAATTTTTAGCAGCAGTGAATCATCGGCAATTTTTGGTCAGGATGCTGACGAATCTGAAATATATTTACCTGAAACAGCAGGATATTGAAAAGGCTTTAGCAGCAGTTGAGAGAATTTTGCTCTTGTTGCCTGATATGATTTTAGAATTGCGCGATCGCGGTCTGCTTTACTATCAACTTGGTCTTTACACTCAAGCTACTCAAGATTTGCAAAGTTATTTAACCAGAGTTCCCGATGCTGAAGATGCGCCGGTGATTCGACGCTTGCTGACTCAGATGGGGAGGGGGTGAGGGGGGGAGTGGGGGAAGCGTGGTGTGGGGGACTTTTGTACAGACGTTCCGTCGGAACGTCTCTCTTGACTTTTGTACAGACGTTCCGTCGGAACGTCTCTCTTGACTTTCGTACAGACGTTCCGTCGGAACGTCTCTACTCCTGACTTTTGTACAGACGTTCCGTCGGAACGTCTCTCTTGACTTTTGTACAGACGTTCCGTCGGAACGTCTCTACTCCTGACTTTTGTACAGACGTTCCGTCGGAACGTCTCTACTCCTGACTTTCGTACAGACGTTCCGTCGGAACGTCTCTCTTGACTTTTGTACAGACGTTCCGTCGGAACGTCTCTACTCCTGACTTTTATCGAAACCCTTGCTGTACTTCCTGCGCTACTCGTTTGAGTCGTTGCAGTTGTTCTTGCATGTCTTTTTTTGTCCAGGGTTCAGCGAAGGTTTTGAAGCCCCAGCTAATTATCGGGTTGGGAATCTCAAATTCAAAGCGATTAACTAGGCGCGTTCCTTTTTCGACTGGTTGACATTCCCAGCGATCGCGTCCAGTGAAAAAACCGTCAAACTCCCACACTACCAAACCTGGTTGTCTTTCCACAACTGTGCTATTTAATGTCGGTTTTATGATCGGTATTTGAATTACAAACTTACTTTTACTACCATTATCGCTACTCCAAGTTTCGCCGATAGGTTCGCAACGCAGCACCGGGTTAAGCCAACGGTGCATGAGAGTTAAATCGGTAATACATCTGTCAACCACCGTCGCTGTCGCATTAATTTGAATTGACTGTTCAAAAACTTGAGACATTTTACATCTTTCAAGCGATCGCTGCACTTACAGTAAGGCTAAATTTAGCGCTGTTAATAGACTAAATCAATACTAAAGCCAACTATACTTTAGAAATAAAAATATATACAATGATGCCAAAATCAGTGATATTTTACTGTTTTAACGCTAGTAATTGATCAAAGGAGTTGTCAAACAAGCAAGTAAAAAAAATACTCTTGATATCAACTCCATATATGATTTTACTGGTAGATTTATAGGCAAAACACTGGTAATTTAACTGGCATGTATATTTGTGCTATACAATACACGCCAGAAGAATCTAAGGTGTTTTTGAGATAACAGTTTACCTTAAGAGTGGGAAAACCATGAACACAACTTGGCAAGGAATAACCCAGGTAATGGAACTTGGTTTGTTGATGAGGGTGCAGCATTTTTTGGCACAGTCGCCAAGTCTATCACCAGATCAATCAAACGCAGTCAATTATGTACAAGGAAGTGTCCAACAGGTAGTTCAATTTTTGCCCCGTTTGCTGGGGGCTGTAGCGATTTTGTTAATTGGCTGGCTGATTGCAGCAGTAGCTGCGGCAGTAGTACGCGGCATTCTCAATCGCACTAAGATAGATAACCGTATTGCTTCTGGGTTAACTGGTAGCGATGCCATCCAAGTCGAGAAATTTATCGCCGGCTTGGTTTTTTGGTCTATCCTGCTGTTAACCATAGTTGCCGTATTAGATACCTTAGAGTTGAGAGTCGCTTCTCAACCGCTTAATTCTTTTCTCAATCAAATTGGTGACTTCTTACCTAGGTTAGTGGCTACGGGAGTCATCCTCTTAATCGCTTGGTTAGTAGCTACCCTCGTCAAGCTGATAACCATACGGGGACTCAGCGCTTTGCGGCTAGATGAGCGTTTGAATCCACCAGAAACACGAGATACCGTCTCAAATACCAATCAATTGTCTCTGAGTGAGACCATTGGCAACGCTTTGTATTGGTTCATCTTTTTGCTGTTTCTCATCCCAGTTTTGGATACTTTGGGGTTACAGCAGGCTTTACAACCAGTACAAACGCTGGTAACGCAGATTATCTCAATTCTGCCGAATATTTTAGCGGCAGGGTTGATTGGTGTAGTTGGCTGGTTTGTAGCTAATATAGTGCAACGGATTGTCACCAACTTACTGGCAGCAACTGGAGTCAATGATTTGGGGAGACGCTTTGGACTTTCGTCTAGTGCGGGAGCGCAATCTTTATCATCGATTATCGGCACCATTGTCTATGTGTTGATTTTGATTCCGGTAGCGATCGCTTCGCTGAATGCTTTGCGAATTGACGCGATTTCCTTGCCAGCGATCGCGATGTTGCAGCAGATTCTGAATGCCTTACCTGCGATCTTCACAGCGATCGCCATTTGGATTGTTGCTTATTTCGTCGGGCGATTTGTTGCGGAACTTGTTACCAACATCCTCACAAGTATCGGCTTTAACAACATCTTCTCTGTTTTAGGTCTGCCAACTCCCGTCAGACGCACCACATATCCAACTGAAACAGAAGCACTTCCCCCAGCTAGAACCCCATCGGAAATTGCTGGTATCGTTGTATTAGTTGGTGTAATGCTGTTTGCTACAGTCGCGGCAGTGAATATCTTGAATATTCCCGCGCTGACAGCACTGGTAAGTGGCATAGTCGTCATATTCGGACGCATTTTGGCGGGATTGATTGTATTTGCCATCGGTTTGTTTTTAGCAAATCTGGCTTTTAGCATCATTTCCAGTTCGGGAAATGCCCAAGCACGAATTTTGGCACAGGTAGCGCGGATTGCGATTATCGCTTTGGTTTCGGCAATGGCATTGCAACAAATTGGTGTTGCGAGTGATATTGTCAACTTAGCCTTTGGGCTTTTATTAGGTGCGATCGCTGTTGCTACTGCCTTATCTTTCGGTCTAGGTGGTCGCGATATCGCTCGCGATCAAGTTCAACATTGGTTAAACTCTTTTAAAAGTAAAGGGTAAATACTAAGGACTAGGGACTAGGGACTAGCTAAGAAAGTTATTCCCTAACCCTAAATCTCGGAACTTCAGAGCTTTGAACTTGGATGTTTGAGTTTATAACTTGACATTCCGAGTTCAAAACAGGAAGTTCCGAGTTCAAAACAGGAAGCTCCTAGTTCAAAACAGGAAGTTCCTAGTTCAAAACAGGAAGCTCCTAGTTCAAAACAGGAAGTTCCGAGTTCAAAACAGGAAGTTCCGAGTTCTGAAGGTGAAAACTGGAGTTTTGAGCCTCAACATTCGAGATTAGTCTTGTTTTGTTCTCATTGACCGAAAAAATGGGACTCAAGCCCCGTCATAAGCTTGACGGCTTTATGGTAAAATAGATATAGTCGCCATAGGGCATTAGGAGACTATAAACGAACGTCGAGGGATGATAAGACTATTTCGATAGCACAACCCAATGAAGCGTTAAGGAATCCTCGGACTTTAGGACGAGGAGTTATCTTAAGAAGACAAAAGCCTAGACATTAATATACAATAAGGTTGAAGTATAGACATTAACCTTATGTACAAACCACACGAATTTGCTAAAAAACTTGGGGTAACAGTAAAAACATTACAGAGATGGGATACTTCAGGAAAGCTGCCAGCAAAAAGAACTGTTTCTAATTATCGCTATTACACTGATGACGATTTAAGAATAGCTAAGGGATTGCAACCATTAGAAGCAAAAAAGAAAGTAATTATTTATTGCCGCGTTTCATCGAATAATCAAAAACCTGAACTATTAAATCAAGTAAAAGCTATGGAAGCTTTTTGTAGTTCCAAGGGTCTTGCAATTGATGAAACTATAAAAGAAATTGGGGGTGGACTAAACTTTAAAAGAAAAAAATTCTTAGTACTTGTTTCTTCCATTCTTAAGGGAGAAGTCAAAACTTTAGTCGTGGCTCATAAAGATAGACTCTGTAGATTTGCATTTGAGTTTGTAGAAGAATTAGCCACAAGCTATGGCTGTGAGATTATTGTGGCTAATCAGGAGTCTTTGTCTCCGCAGCAAGAATTAGTAGAAGATTTAATGGCAATAATACATTGCTTCTCTTGCAGATTGTACGGCTTGCGTTCTTACTCCACAGACTTGAAAAATAAATTAAAAGAAACCATTGACAACCCTAGACATGATAAGATATTATTAAAGAACAAAGAAACACAGTGTTGAGGTCGAACAATGCTTTTATCCATCAAAACAAAATTAAAACTAAATAGCAACCAAGAAACAATAATGAGTAAACACGCAGGTATTGCTAGGTTTACTTATAACTGGGGTCTTGCTACTTGGAATAACTTGTTTAAAGATGGACTAAAACCTAACAAATATATCCTCAAAAAATTCTTCAATAATTACGTAAAACCTGAATTCACATGGATTAAAGAAAAAGGTATTTGTCAGAAAATAACTCAATATGCTTTTGACCATCTTGGGGATGCTTTCTCAAGATTCCTCGCCAAAAAAGGTGGTTATCCTAATTTTAAAAAGAAAGGACACCACGATTCTTTTACCATCGATGCGGGTGGAAAACCTATTGCTGTTGGTGGTAAATCAGTAAAATTGCCTACGATTGGATGGGTAAAAACATATGAAGGATTACCACACACAGTATGTACCAAAATTACAATTTCTCGCACTGCCGATAGTTGGTTTATTGCCTTTGCTTACGAACAAAAACATGAACCAACTATTAAACGTCATGATGTAGTTGGTGTTGATTTAGGAGTAAAAGAATTAGCAACACTTTCCACTGGAGTAGTCTTTCCAAATCCCAAGCATTACAAAACTAATCTAGAAAAACTCACTTATGTGACGAGATCGTTTGCCAGAAAAGTTAAAGGTTCTAACAACCGACATAAAGCTAAAACCCAACTTGCTAAACATCATGCTAGGGTAGCCAATCTCAGGAAGAACACACTTCACCAAATCACTACTTTTTTATGCAAAAACCACGCCAAAATAGTAGTAGAAGATTTGAATGTTTCTGGGATGTTATTAAATCATAAATTAGCTCAAGTTATTGCTGCTAAAGGTGGTTTCCATGAGTTTAAGCGGCAATTGGAATATAAAGCTAAAAAGTTTGGTTGCGAAATAATAATTGCAAGCCGTTGGTTCCCGTCGAGTAAAACCTGTTCAAACTGTGGTCATATTCAAGATATGCCACTCAAAGAAAGGACTTACAACTGTATTAGTTGTGGACATTCAATGGACAGGGATTTGAACGCCGCAATTAATTTATCACGTTTGGCTAAAGCGTGAAAGCTTATTGAGGGATAACCGCTCCCATGCTCCCGTTGAAGTAAGAAGTAAATGTCTAGACTTGTCTAGTTTTTATATAGCAGGTATGTCAACCTTCAATCTCGGATGTTGCTGTTCCAAGCATGAAGTTTTGAGTTCAAAGGGTAAGCGATCGCCCCTCACACAGCATCATTGACTCATGGAACATGAAGTTCCGAGTTCTAAGCTCAAAGTTCCGTATTTTGAGAGCGATCGCTTTTATTTTACCGATAATACCCTCACCCTAGAAGGGCTTATCATTACCAACATATTTCAAAACCCTCGAAGAATGCCGCTATCTAGCCTGAGAATAAATTCTCAGGCTGTTAGACAAAGGTTTATAACCGTTGGCGGGATAAGGGTTTTACCAGATAAATAAATGTTGGTAATGACAAGCCTTAGAATGGTGTGGCGTTGCGCGTATAAAGCCCACCTACGTGAGCTAAATCCATTATTTACGTTTTTAGTCCGCGCAGGCGGACTTTGTTCTTCTAGCCGCGACTTCAGTCGTCGGGTAATGAGTCTTGAAGTCTAACCTCTTCGCTTCATCTTCTCTTGCAACTCATCCTTAATGCGGTTGAGAATCGAAGTCTCATCAAGAGTTGCCAAAATCTTCCCAATTACCGCTTTCGGTCCATCAGGTCCCCAAGTTGCCCCATTAGCTAAATAAGCTTTAGTGACTTGTCCAATTCCATAAGAAGCAACACCAGTTACCCCAGCTTGAGTTATCGCAACTGATACATAAGGAGCGAAAGAAGCACCACCTGTAACGGGTGCAGAGATACCAAGTAAAGTTTTTAACCCGCTTAAACCGAGAGTTGCTAACAGTTCGCTGGCACCGATACCGCCCATTCCCAGAGCGATTTTCTGCAATAATTGTATGGCTCCAGTTTCCGTCATAGCGATGCCGTATAGTTTAGATAAACCGAGAATTAAAGCAATATCAATAACTACACCGCTAAGTATATCCACCACTGTAATCGGATTGAGAGCGATCGCTACCGCTTTAGTGATAACTGCTTTCCAAATCAACTCATTTGCAGCGCGATCGCGAATCATCAATTTTCGCTGCACCAATTGCTCATTCACATTATCCGCGTAAATCATCGTGTTCAAAGCCACCAAAGCTTTGCCCTCGCGGTGTAAAATCTCTAATATTTTCAGCTTTAATTCTTCAACTTGGGCATTACCTGCACGCAATTGTATCCCCCTACTACCATCGGCACGTTGAACCGCAGTCTTTAGCAAAGGTGATGCTGCTGCCATGACAATTTCTAGCGGTGAAAGTAATTCCCGCACCCTTTCATCGCGGACTTTTTGGTAAACTGCCATGCGATCGGCTTCAGGATACTGGTCAACCTTGTTAAACACCAAAATTATTGGTTTACCAGCTTCCCGCAACTGAGAAAGAGCCTCATGTTCTATTTTCGTCATGTCCCCAGAAATAACAAACAGAATTAAATCAGCTTGTTTTGCGACATGTTCAGCTAAAGCAGTGCGGGTTTCCCCATCGACTTCATCTAAACCGGGAGTATCAATCAATTCCACCTGAGATTGACCGATTCCTGGTAAAGTTACTCTCAGAGTGCGAGATGAGGAAGCGATCGCATCCTCACTAATACTCCAATTCACTCGCTGTGCAGCACGAGTCACACCATGCAAAGGACCCGTTTCAAACACCGACTGTCCAACCAAAGCATTCAATAAAGAAGACTTCCCCCGTCCCACCATTCCAAAAGCCGCAATTTGCACCACCATGCGGTCTAACTTCCCCAACATGACTTCTAAATCCCCAATTTCCTCTTCCAAACCGCGTTTTTCTTGGGGAGTCAAGTCAAGTTTATTTACCAAACTTCTTAATGCCGTTTGTGCCTGCTTATAATTGAGTTCCGCCTGAATATCCTCAAAACTGAAAATAGCTTTATCAAGTTCTTCCTCCCAACTAGAAGAATCACCTTCATGAGGATCGGGCAAAGGTAACATCGAATTCATATTAACTTCAGATTTTTTCTTTAAAATTTTAAATAGATACCCTTTTTCATCCTAGTGATTTTCTAACGTAGTAAGCACTTTAGTGCTTAAATCAAGCGCTTAAGCGCTGACTACGAATATCACCATGTAGGGTGCGTTACTTCGTGCTTCACACCCTAAAAGCACAACGAACTGAACTGCAAGATTCCCGACTTCTTGAAGGATACAGCTGGCGAATAGGGGTATCAACCCCTCATTTTACCAAAAACCCTCGTAGAGACGTTCCGCCGGAACGTCTCTACAATCGTGCGGAACGTCTCTACAATCGTGCGGAACGTCTCTACAATCGTGCGGAACGTCTCTACAATCGTGCGGAAGGTCTCTACAATCGTGCGGAACGTCTCTACAATCGTGCGGAAGGTCTCTACAATCGTGCGGAACGTCTCTACAATCGTGCGGAACGTCTCTACAATCGTGTGGAATGACGCAAAATCGTTCTTTGAGGGGTGATACCCCTGAATGACCAGCAGTATCCGCATAAGTTGTCGGGAATCTGACCACCCGTGTCTTGGTAGTACCATCCCTACCTACACCTACTTACTAACCTCCCACGGACATTTTCTTAAATTTGCTAGAGTTAACACACCAGAATATTTCAGTTAAAACTCTAATAATGCCAGCATTTTAAGGGAACCCATGCTTACAAACACCCTACTTCAATCCAATCAACTCCCCACCCTACAATACACCTCCACAAGCGAGCGATTTGATGAAACCTGGGAAGCTCCCCTGGCAATTCTCCTCGGACTCGGACGTGCTGCCGGCGCCGACTTCATCGAATTATTCTTAGAACGTCGCAACTATATTACTTGCCTTGCAGAAGACGATTCCATCACCAGCATTTCACCCAGTCTAACTACCGGTGCCGGAGTCAGAGTATTTCGTGGCAAAGCCGACTGCTACGTCAGCACCAACAACCTATCATTTACCGGTTTAAAAGCCGCATTAGAAAAAGGTCTTTCAATCTTAGGATTGCAACTACCAGCATCCACCGCTTTCATCCCAGAAATCAACCTCGAACTCCTTAGAGACTACGCAACCAAAAGAGGCAAAGAAAAATGGCTACCTTTATGTAGTTCCATCCGCGAAATGGGAGAAGTCCTCCTTGATGGTACCGCCTACTTGCACACCAAAGCCAGTCACGTTCAATCTCGCCGCGCCAGCTACTTCCGCGATTGGCAAGAAGTCTTAATTGCCGCTAGTGATGGCACATTTGCCCGTGACATTCGCCTCACCCAATCTGTAGGATTTAACGTATTGTGCGCTGATGGTGCAAATCGCACCTCCATTGCCGAACGTGCAGGTAACACCAGCGATGCCAACTTCCTGAGAACCTGGGATTATCAACAATCCGCCGAGCAAATAGCCGAATCAGCCGGTAAAATGCTCTACGCTGACTACGTAGAATCCGGCACATACCCCATCATCATGGCGAATCACTTTGGCGGGGTAATTTTCCACGAAGCCTGCGGACACCTCTTAGAAACCACGCAAATTGAACGCAAGACCACACCCTTTGCTGACAAAAAAGGCGAAAAAATTGCCCACGAAAGTTTGACAGCATGGGATGAAGGACGTTCTGAAAACGCCTTCGGCACAATTGACATGGACGACGAAGGAATGCCCGCACAAAGAACGCTATTAATTGAAAAAGGCGTTTTAAAGAACTTCTTAGCAGATAGAACCGGTTCATCGCGAACCGGACATCCCAGAACCGGCAGCGGGCGCCGTCAAAATTACACCTATGCTGCCGCTAGTCGGATGCGAAATACTTATATTGCCACCGGTGAACACAACACAGAAGATTTATTTGCCTCAATTGACAAAGGCATTTACTGTAAAAAAATGGGTGGTGGTAGCGTCGGTGCCACAGGACAATTTAACTTTGGTGTAGACGAAGCTTATTTAATAGAAAACGGCAAAATCACCAAGCCATTAAAAGGAGCCATCCTCATCGGTGAAGCAAAGGAAATTATGAATAAAATTTCCATGTGTTCCCAAGACCTATCATTAGCCGCAGGTTTTTGTGGCTCCGTCAGTGGCAGCATTTACACCACAGTCGGACAACCCCACATCAAAGTAGATTCTATCACCGTAGGCGGACGCTAACCTCTTTAATTCGTAGTAAGCACGAAGAGTGCTTTCTTGAGCGCTGAAGCGCTCACTACAAAATGTAATTTGAAATCCAAAATCCACTATGCCGAATATCAACGAAATTGCAACATCTGCCAAAGAAACAGCTAACAAACTTGGCATTAATAAATTTGACATTTACGGCTCAACCGTAGATGAAACTAGCGTACAAGTAGATCAAGGTGAGCCAAAACAAGTCAAAGCCTCAAATCGCTCTGGTGTCACCGTTCGAGTTTGGAACGAAGACAATACAATGGGTGTCACCAGCACCACAGATGTAGATCCAAAAGGACTAGAATTAGCTTTGAAAACCGCTTACGAAGCTAGCTTCTTCGGTGTGAAAGAAAACGTCCCCGATTTTAGTCCAGAAGCGACTGTCAACATCGACAAGAAGAAGACTGAAAAAGCGAATCAAGCACCGGTTTCGCAACTAATAGAAAGCCTGATTGTCGCCGAAAAAGAACTTTTAGCAGTTCATCCCGCTATTAAAGGAGTACCTTACAACGGTTTAGCCCAAAGAGATATTGACAGGTTCTATCTCAACAGCAATGGTGCAATTAGAACCGAATCTCACTCTTTAGCATCGATATATCTTTACAGCAAAACCGAAGAAGAAGGTAAAAAACCGCGTAGTGCTGGTGCTTTTAGAATCAACCATAGTTTAGATAACCTAGATATTAATGGTTGCATCAAAGAAACCGCAGATAAAACAATTAGCCATTTGAACTATGAAAAAGTCACAACTGGTAAATATCGAGTAGTTTTCTCAGCAGAAGCTTTCTTGAGTTTACTCGGTGCTTTTTCTAACTTGTTCAATGCTCAAAGTATTCTCGACAACCAAAGTCTATCTACCCCTGATTCTCTCGGAAATCAAATCGCTTCCCCCCTGCTTTCTGTATGCGATGATGCGCTGCATCCAGCTAACATTGGTGCCGAGGCTTTTGATGGGGAAGGAACTCCTACACGTCGAGTTTCGCTAATTGAAAATGGCGTTTTAACAGGCTTTCTCCACAGTGCTGGTACTGCGAAAAGAATGAAAGCCAATCTTACAGGTAATGCAAGTATTGGGGCAAAAGTTAGCGTCAGTCCTAACTTTTACCATGTATTTGCAGACGCCAATTCTAAACAAGAATACAGCTTAGAAACTGCGGAAAATGTTATTCTCATCGATGATTTACAAGCTTTACATGCGGGAGTGAAATCATTACAAGGTTCTTTTTCACTACCATTTGATGGTTGGTTAGTCAATAAGGGTGTCAAAACAAGTATCGAGTCAGCAACAGTTGCAGGCGATTTTCTGGAAGTTCTCAAATCAATTATTTATGTTGAGAAAGAACCAGAATTGACACCAGGAGGTGTTTGTCCAAGAATTTGGATTGATGAATTGTCAATTACAGGTGAGTAACACCCTGGTAGAGACGCGAAATTTCGCGTCTCTACTAATCACCCAAATTAGCATTATTCACCGCCACCTATACCGATATTAGTATTAAACACATCAGTACCTTTTAAATTAGCGCCGATTAAAGTAGCCCCTTCTAACTCGGCACTATATAAGGTAGCATTGCTTAAATTAGCGTTGGTGAGATTGGCATTATTTAAAGTCGTGCTATTGACAAATGCTTCTTTCAAATTAGCAGACTGCAAATTAGCACCAGTTAAATCAGCACCTTCTAAATTTGCACTTTGTAAATTAGCACCCTTCAAATTAGCATTCCGCAAATCTGCACCAATCAAGTGAGCACCTTTGAGATTGGCACCGCTTAAATCACACTTGACACATTCTCCGGTTTTTAGCAAACGCTGCACGTGAGCGGGGTTTGCTGCTTTAGCGGGAACGGAAGCACCTAGAGATATAGCGCTTAATAAAGCTACCGCAGCTAAAGATTTAATTCTCATAAGTTTATTCCCTCCCAAATTTTTAGAAGCTATTTAATAAGTATTCGGCACAAATGCTGAAAGTTTATCTTGCTTTGCAGCCGCTTACTTAACTTCTACACTGTCATTGTTGCCCATTCCTGAATTCAACGCCTCATGCGATGGGAGGAATTGAAAGTTTGAATTATATCCAACATCCTTGTTTTAGCTACGCTAAAGGGAGTAAGTTGCTCAAGCAATCAGTGAAGATTAAAAGTGCTAAAAAACCTTTGTGATAGGCATCTTGGCTGTTTGCGGAAAGCCTTCTGCTACACATAAGATTTAATCTAAATCAGAATCTGTCTTTGGGTAGAGAAGAACATCTGGTATAAAAGACGTAGAGACGTAGAGACGTAGAGACGTAGAGACGTAAGCTAGCTACGTCTCTACAAGGGTTTAGGGCAACGCATAATTAAATTCTGGAGATGTTTCTTATCTCACCAGAGCGATCGCTCTCGATTTCCTCTCCATCCACAAAGCCAGCACAGCCAACAACACCAACCCCATCAACCCAGCTAAAGGATTTCGATTCACACCAGTAACCCAATCAGGAACCACACCAGAATATTTAGTTAATTGCCCAACATTGATGATGTAATAACCCCAAAGTAAACCAGCGTGAAGTCCGATCGATAAGCCCAAACGCCCTCTACGCCAGCGTTTTGCACACACCAAAAATAACGCCAGCAGCAATAAGCCAAAAAATTGCGGCGATGTGCGAATAATTTCTGGCAATGGTTTAATAAAGTGGCTGACAGCAAAAATAACCGCAGTTGCCCAAATTACCACACGCAAATTGTAATCACGCTGCAACTCATCAAACAGCCATCCCCGAAATAATAATTCCTCGGCAAATCCATAAGCCAAGGCAACAATCAATCCTTCTAAAATAACTCTCAATAAAAAAATACTGGGTTTTTGCCACACTAGCCAACCCAACAATCCTTCTACCCCAAATAAAATCAAAATATTAATTAGCCCAATCGCCAAACCACGCAGCAAATCGATTGCATTTTGCGGTGTTCTTTCTAAACCATAATGTCTCAGTATCTGGGTTTGCTTGTAAACTTTTTTGCCCCAAAGCCTCAGCAACAAAATAAACTCCACGTATAGCAGTGGCATTGTCAAAATAGTTACCAAGTTGTCATCGCGGACTAATAAGCGAATCGGCGCAGCTATTGGCAACCACAGCAACAACAATGCCAATATAAATATACCCAGCCGAACAGGGGCAGGGTATTGAGACAGACGAAGAAAATTAATTTTCAAAAATTTTTTGCCTGTTGATTGTTATTCGTCAGGTTCAATTGTGCTAGTCAAACCGTGATTTTTCAAGGTTTCACAATAGAACTCAGCGTGTTCCTGAGCACAAGTAATAACTAAAGCTAGCCCATTGGTATGAGCTTCCATCATGATACTAACAGCTTGGGGCTGAGTTAGGTTTGGCACTGTGGTTATTAGCACCTTCACCACATGCTCCATCGGGTTGAAGTCATCGTTATGGAGCAAAACGCGATACCGAGGCGCAAGCTTACGGGATGTTGAACGCTTCTCAATGGTTTCGACTGACACGGGTATTTGCTCTTTTCTGGTTTATCTACTACAGATTCTCTGTAAGCGCGATCGCTTTACAGTTATTTACCTATTCTATCTTATACAAACGCAAATAGATGCTCATGAAAAACTTTTGCTGCTTAGGTTTGATTATTGCATCAAGTCTTTGCCTGCTTTGATAATTCACTACTTTTGCAGCATCCTTTTAAAATACCACACATTCACGCCCTTAAAATTAAGAAAGCAGCAATACAATCGTTGCCGCTACCTTTTTCACCTAATTATGGACATTAACCTATTTCAGCCAGGACAAATTGTGTCTTTAGAGCATGACACAAAACGCCTGTATGCAGAAGTGATTCAAGTTGTCGTTGAGCGTCAGTTGTGCTGGGTGCGTCCTTTGCTGTTAGTTGCTTTCATTGAAGAACCACCGATAATAACTGATCTGCGAGATGCTTCTGACCTGCTTTGGTCGATAAATTTATTTCAACCTGCCTTAGACACAGAAGTTATTACGCTGTTAAGTCAAATTTTTGCCAAAGAACCAAAACATGAGGTTGATTTAGATGCTAAAGAGCAACTCAATCAATTTTTGCGCTTTTTTTGGCAAGCACACAAAGAAAAACCAGAAAATAAAGATTAAATGAATTTTTTTTCGCGTTGCATAATTCTCTGCGCGGGCGATCGCCTAGAAGTGAGTAATATTATGCATGGCAATTAAGTACTGAAATCATGAAAATATTGAAGCACTGTTTTCACACTTGAACTTATGCCAAAAAACCATCTTGTGTACTTAGTAGAAAAATCTCAGCAGTGGTATTACCACTATTCCTACACTGCCTCTACTCCAAAACTATCTATAAACAAAGATAATTTAGTTACCAAATGCAAATTAACTTCATGTATTCAACAATTCAAAATTCCGATTAAAGGCTAGGAACCAACTTAATTCTACCTGCATCCATCTCTGCCATTAATAATTCTAAAGCTTCATAATCAACATCAGAAATGTAACCCATCTGAGTCAGTTCTGAATTGATTTCGTTTTCAATTTCTGGAGTTAATTTTTTAATAAAAAGCGCTCTTTCTACTAATTTACGAATAGCGTATTGAGTTCTCATATACAATAAACCAATTACAATTGTTACCAATTATCCAAGGTCTTCTCTGGTATAAATAGTGATATATGTCTATGTATACCTGTGATCTAAGTCACAATCATATCGGGTAGATGGTTTGCCATGAAATCAGGCATCTGCCAATGGGAAAACAGACACACAGAGATAATTGAATCTTGCTTCAATCAGTTTGACTCATTCGTTGACAAAGGTATATAGACATAACGACAGATGAGTCATCTACCCTAAGACTGTCTATGTTGATTGTTTTTTAAGTATGGTAAAAAAAATGTATATTTAAATACTTTTTTTTCGACAGTTATGACAATATTTAAACATATTGGCTCTGGTCATAAAGATTCAGCAAAGAGACGTAATACGAATGGTCGATGTCAGACAAAAGAGATTATGGTCAAATACATCTATCTTTACAGTTGAATAATTTTAATAGGATATAACAATGCAAGCCGTACTTGAATCTCCCAAAATTGCTTTTATTCGTCCCCAAAGCAGTTTAAATGCCGCAAACGCCTTAGAATTTGAGCGAGACTTCACAGCAGCCTTGACGCAAAATGATATTTCTATGTTGGTTGTAGATTTGGCAGCAGTAGAATCTTTAGACAGCGCCGGTTTGATGGCTTTAGTTTCGGCACTGAAGCTAGCTCAAAGTTTAGGACGGCGTTTTCGCCTTTGCTCTGTATCACCAGCAATAAAAATTATATTTGAATTAACCCAACTTGATGAAGTTTTTGAAAGAATTGAAGGTACGGCACAGTTGCCAGCAGTCTGACTTAAATAAAGAGGGGTAATGCTGAAGCTGAGGCTAGACAACATACCTTTTGTGGCAAAAAAATCCCACTCCACATCATCTACCCGTTAAACATGGAAAGTGAAAATGAATGTAGAGACGTTATGAGGTGTATTGTGTTTTCTGCATCTGGTATACTCTTGTTAATGCCGAAAACCAAGGCGTTTACTTTTCTGGTTTGTAAACCACAGTCGCGTTCATGACTAGCAAGCCTGTAAAAAGGTCACTCCTGGAGTCCACAGGTTGTTAAATTTGCTGAAAATAATGGTTGAACAATGACTAAAAGCTTCAAAAAACGACTCGTTTAAAAGATAGGGTGGGCTACACCCGAATTGACGCTTGTGGACAATAAGGAGGCAACTCCCTTGGTTGAAGCAAGAAGCAGACCCTCTAAAGGAAACTTTAGTTGAATGGCTAGCTTGAAATAAGTTTGGTCAAGTTTTGTATAGCAGCAGAAGAATTCAAGTAGCCAGAAGATAGCACAGTGGCTGTTCCAGTTGAAAAATTAATTACATCGGATATTTTAAAGCCAGCTCGTTATCTCGGTAACGAACTGGGTGCAGTACATAAACCTTGGGATACGGCCGCAACACGTTGGGTATTAACTTATCCAGAAGTGTATGAAGTAGGCGCATCAAATTTAGGGCATATCATCCTCTATAACATTTTGAATGCCCAGCCGCGCTCGTTATGCGATCGCGCTTACCTCCCAGCACCAGACCTGGCAGAAAAACTACGGGCAACGCATACGCCGCTGTTTGCAGTAGAATCAAAGCGATCGCTAACTGAATTCGACATTATCGGTTTTAGCCTCAGTTATGAACTGGGTGCAACCAATATCCTAGAAATGTTAGATTTGGCTGGGATTCCCCTGACATGGCTTGAACGGTTAGACGGAAATTATCCTTTAATTTTCGCCGGTGGACAAACGGCAACATCGAATCCGGAACCTTACGCCGATTTCTTCGATTTTATTGCCTTGGGGGATGGCGAGGAATTACTACCAGAAATTAACTTGGTATTGGCAGATGGTTTTGCAGCTAGCTTAAGCCGAGAAGAGTTATTGCTAGACTTAGCGCAGATACCGGGGGTATATGTTCCCCAATTTTACGACATGGCAGAGGATGGCTCAGTTCATCCTTTGCGCTCAGATGTGCCAAAACGAATTTTGCGACGGGTAGCGACTCCCATACCCGCATATTCTACCGGACTGGTTCCTTATATGGAAACGGTACACGATCGCCTGACAATTGAAATTCGGCGCGGCTGTACTCGCGGCTGTCGCTTTTGTCAACCAGGAATGCTTACCCGACCGGCGCGGGATGTAGAACCAGCGGATGTGGTAGAAGCAATAACCAAAGGAATGCGGGAAACTGGTTATAATGAGTTTTCTCTTTTATCCTTGAGTTGTTCCGATTATTTGTCCCTGCCAGCAGTCGGGATGGAAATCAAAAATCGCTTAAAAAATGAGAATATTTCTTTGAGTCTACCAAGTCAACGGGTAGACAGATTTGATGAAAATATTGCCAATATCCTCGGTGGTACGCGTAAAGGTGGTCTAACCTTTGCCCCAGAAGCGGGAACGCAGCGAATGCGGGACATTGTGAATAAAGGTTTGACTAACTCTGAACTGCTGCGCGGTGTGAAAACAGCGAGTGAGCAAGGTTGGAATAAAATCAAGCTATACTTTATGATTGGCTTACCGGGTGAAACCGATGCCGATGTTATAGGCATAGCGGAAACAGTAAGCTGGCTAAAGCGAGAATGTTGGGCAAAGGGAAGGAAAACTCTAAATTTTAACTTGACAATTTCTAACTTTACCCCGAAGCCGCATACGCCGTTTCAATGGCACTCAGTTTCTACCGCTGAATTTAAGCGCAAGCAAAATTTACTACGGCAAGAATTTCGCCGAATGAAAGCAGTAAAGGTGAACTTCACCGATGTGCGAATATCGGCAATGGAGGACTTTATCGGACGAGGCGATCGCACTTTATCCAAAGTAGTGCGTCATGCTTGGGAATTGGGTGCAGGAATGGATTCCTGGTATGACAATGTAGAGCAAGCTTATCAAGCTTGGGGAGTTGCGATCGCTTTATCCGGTAAGATGTGGAAATACCGCCAAATCGAAAACGGTGAATGGAATTTGTTTGGGGACTCCTTGGAAGACAAGGAAGACAAGGGAGACAAGGGAGACAAGGGAGACAAGGAAGACAAGGAAGACAAGGGAGACAAGGGAGACAAGGGAGACAAGGGAGACAAGGGAGACAAGGGAGACAAGGGAGATAAGGGAGACAAGG
>NZ_JAOWRF010000085.1 GCF_025753815.1 Plectonema radiosum NIES-515
GAAGTCCACGTTTCGTTAAATTTGTTGAAAATAGTGGGTGACTCATAGCTAAAAGCTTCAACTAGTATTTCTGTGTGGTTCATCAACCATATTTAATTTCGATTAGGCTCGGCTAGAGCCGAATTTATGCCTGTGGACAAGAACCCGCCGACGGGCTTGGTTGAAGCAGGAAGCAGACCCTTCAGGAGCAATCTTGATTGAATGGTAAGACGAGCGATAAGTTTAACCAAGTTTTGTGTAGCAGATAATATATTTACAACCAATTTTCTACAGTCAGCTTTTCTACTCTCGACATGTTGCTATCCTTTGTAACTAAGATTAAACCACCTATTATAGCTGTGGATGCTATTAATACATCTGCATTCTGTATTGTGGGATAGGGTAGCGCTCGATTAAATAGATATCTCCAGAAAAGATGTAGAGACGTAAGCTAGCTACGTCTAATCAAGGGTTTCGGGCAACGTATAGTTCATTTATGGAGATGTCTAATATAGATAAGCGGTTACAATAAAAAAATATTCATTAATTATTATTTGGACTCCGAAAAATTATTTATGGAACCATTAACACTCCCAACCAATTCACCTGAACCCAAAATAGAAAGTGTTAACACTCTAGTTGTGCGCTTTACTGTTGGGGCGATAATTGGACTGCTGATTGCTGGAACCTACTGGGGAACTAGTATTTATTTTGGTTATCCACTGTCTTTTAAAATTGCAATTATCGGCTGTTTATTGCTGTCAATTATCTGCGGGTTGATGATACTCAAATGGGGTTATGGTATACTGGAAAACCTGCTAGAGAATTTGCGTTAACTCTTAAGAGCTTTGATTCCTCCATTCTCTGATTGAAAGTGGATTATGAAGTGGTTTATCCGACACACAAACCAGTGATTTTGCTACTATTCAGAAGTAGCTCGCTTTTTCACGCAATCAAATAGGAGTCCTATATAACAATCTTATTTCCAAACTGAAAACTTACTTTCTTCAGATCCCCCACTTCGTAAAAGTTGTCGGGGATCTTAAAACCCAACCTACAATTTTTATGGGCAAGCTATATAATTGGAATTTACCCAGCCTTCTAATCCATTAACTCGGTTGTTTGGTCCAGATATTACACGCACGTAATACCAATTATCTTGAGTTTTGATGGGGAGTACTGTATTTCCATTATTTAACCCAGCTTTAGATTTTCCATTGGGAGATAAGCGAAGGGCTAACTGTCCTGTTTGGATGCCTGTTACACTACAAGAAGCTTCTACATCTTCACCATCTGATTGTAGTCGAATTTGGCTTTGATGAATGAAACCAGAACGACCGCAAGCATCTGTTTTGTACCATCCATTTCTATAATCAGAGACAGCTATAGATGCTTGCGATCTGATGGCACAAATAATACCACCATTCGGTTTCACTCTCACATTTGATGGTGGGTCTATAACAACCGCTGATTGTGTAGATTGTGCGTTAGCTAAAGGTGCTTTCAATAATCCGGGAATGACAGCAAGCAAAGTAATATTGACACCAGAAAATACTATGTTCTGAATCGCTTTCTTCATATTCTTACTATTTTTTCAATCTCAAGTTTTGATTTACTGATTTTGAGCAAAAAGCTCATATTTTTATAGGACTTACGCACTCCTGAGCGAAAAAACGAACCGCAGAGGACGCAGAGGACACAGAGAAATAAGAGTTTAGGAGAGTTTTGCGTAAGTCCTGTTTTATTTATAATAGTAAAAAAGGATACGATACAACAGTGATTTTACTGGACATCACCAAGTCTTTATTTTGTCAGTTTTTATTGCTGAAGTTGGCGAATTATGTCAATAAGTTGCTGATAATACTGAGTATTTCCTTCTTCTTGATATAGTTCGGCAGCTTTCTGAAAGTCAGCGATCGCACTTTCTATGTCTCCCAAATTATGGCGGATATCAGCTCGAACGATGTAAGCTGATGGGAAATGCGGTTGTAAATGCAAGGCTTGATTTAAGTTCAAGAGCGCTTGTTCCAAGTCTCCCAACAAAGAATAGCTGCGACCTCGATTATACCAGTCTTCGGCAAGGCTGGGGTCGATGGCTATTGCTCGGTCGTAATCGTCGATTGCTGCTTGAAAGTCTTCTAGAGCATAACGTGCATTAGCGCGATCGCTATAAAATGCAGCGGTATGCGGATTAATTTTTATTGCTTTGGTGTAATCGGCATCCGCTCTTTGATAGTCTTCTAAAACAAAGTAGGTAGAACCCCGATTGTAATAAGCTTCTATGAAGTCAGGATTTAGTTGTAATGCACAATTATAATCTTCAATCGCGCCTTGAAAGTCACCTAAATTGCGGCGAGCATTACCTAAATTGCAGTATGCTTGAGAGAAGTTAGGATTAAGCTGAATTGCTTTTTGGTTATCTGCAATTGCACCTTGGTAATCAAGCATTGCATCGCGAGCAATAGCTCTACCATAGTAAGCTTCTATTAAGTTGGAATTAATTTTTAATGCGCGATCGTAATCGGCGATCGCGTCTTGATAATTTCCTAAACTACGATGAGCCGTAGCGCGATCGCAATATCCTTCCCCTAAATGGGGATGAAGTTGCAATAATTCGTTACAATCGGCGATGGCACCTTGAAAATCCCCTAGTTGACAGCGTGCATTCGCCCGAAAGCCATAAACTAAAACTAGATACGGATTTTGCTCTAATGCCTGATTATAATCTTCAATTGCTGCCTGATAATCTCCCAAGGTCGCACGAACAAGACCGCGATTGTAGTATGCTTGTACATCCAGAGGATGCAATTTTAAGGTTTGATTGAAGTCAGCAATCGCTTTTTGAAACTCTTTCAGGGAAGTATAAACCAGACCGCGATTGTAGTATGCTGAAGCATAATTAGGGTTGATTGTCAATGCGCGGTTGTAATCGTTAATTGCTTCTTGATAATCTGCAAGAGCATAATGAGCATTACCTCGATTATGATAAGCGTCGATGAAATTGGGATCTAGTCGCAATGCCAGATTGTGATCGGCGATCGCACTTTGATAATCTTTTAATTGATAGTGAACATTACCGCGATTGCTGTAACATAAAGCAAAATTAGGATTTAGCTCCAAAGCTGAGTTAAAACCTTCAATTGCTTTGGGATAATCGCCTTGTTCGCAAAGGGTCAAACCTTCATTATAGTAGGCAATAGACATATCAAAATTAATCTCGAAAGCTTTGTCCGGATTAATTTTGATAGCTGCGTGATAATCTGCGATCGCACTTTGATAATCACCCATTGCAAAGTAGGCATTACCGCGATTTTGGTAAGATAAAGCAAAATCGGGATTGATTTGCAATGCCAAGTTAAAACAAGCGATCGCTCCTTGATAATCTCCTTGGGAATTCTTGTTTATTCCTTGGTGTAAAAATTCTTCCGCATTCATCTGATTTTCGATTCAAAAAGCTTGAATCCACTCTTTGACAATATATTCTGTCCAGATGTTATTTTGCCAATAAGGGTCATTTTCAATCAACTCACGCACAATAGCTTCATTTTCGGCTTCGTAAATGCCGAAAACTTTGGTTACATCTTTGGTGGGACCAATGGTAATCAACATACCGGATTCTTTTTGTTTTGCGAGTCCGTCTAAATGCGCTTGACGATGAGGCGCACGTTTTTCTAGAACGTCTTCGCAATAACTTCCCCACATTATATATTTTGCCATAGATACACCATCTAAAATTACAAAAGGTCTAAATTCAGTTAATGAGTGTTAATAAACACTCACGAGCGGAGTAACCACTTCAGTGGTTAAAATTGAGCGGTAAACCGCTCACTACCTAAATACAGACGTGACCTTGGAACGTCTCTACCTAACTTCTCAAACTGACGCCGAATTTTTCAACCAATGCTTCACGAACTTTGTTGTGTACTGGTTCGACTTCAGCATCAGTGAGAGTGCGATCGCTTGTCCGATAAATTAAGCGAAACGCCAAACTGCGTTGTCCTTTTGGTACATTATCGCCGCGATATTCATCAAATAATTCCACAGATTCTAATAAATCTTTACCAGATAAAGCGATCGCTCTTTCAATTTCGGCAACAGTTACCTTAACCGGTGCAAAAAAGGCGATATCGCGATCTGCTGCTGGATAAGCAGAATAAGCTTTAAATTGCGGTGCAAGTATTTCGTCTCTTTCTAGAGAATCCAACACCACATCTAAATCCAATTGAAACACGTAAACCGAATCTGGTAAACCTTTGTCCCGTCGCACTTGCGGATGTAATTGTCCAAAAGTACCGAGTCGATTACCGCGTATCCATAAAGACGCGGTGCGTCCTGGATGCAAGCAGGAATTTTGATTATCTGGTTGATATTCTACTTGCAAACCAAGTTGCTGAAATACACTTTCTAAAATGCCTTTGGCTTGAAACCATGTTAAAGGTTGTTCGCCACTTTTTGACCATTTACCGACAGTGCGATCGCCTCCCATAATACCAGCTACGGCTTCAGCTTCAGCTAAACCGTCTTCTTCTCGCGAAAAAATTCGTCCAATTTCAAAGCCGTTCAGCGAACCATTTCCTTGCTCTAAGTTATACTGAAAAGCATCAATCAAGCCGGAAATTAACTCGGTTCGCAGTGCCGAATATTCTGTAAATAACGGGTTTGACAGCACTATTTGCCTTTCTGACTGTGGTTTCACCAAAGAGTAGTGTATTAGTTCAGTCAATCCTTCGGCACGGAAAGAAGCTCGCAATTTGCGTATAAGTTCTTGATCTAAAGGCAAATAACCAGCTTCTGATTTTTCTGGTAAAGTATCGCAAAAGTTATCGTAACCATAAAGACGAGCAATTTCTTCAATTAAATCGATTTCCCGTTCTAAATCGCGGTAACGATAGGGGGGGACAGTTACTGTCCAAGCACCCTCACCAGAAGAAGTTAGCTGACATCCCAATGCAGTGAGAATGCGCTCAACATCTTGCCCTTGGAGTTCTCCGGTTTTCTCATTTTTCTCGATTGGTCCGAGAACTTGATTAACTCGCTCTAAACGCAGTGCGATCGCTCGACTCCAAGTCGATGGATCGGGACGCGTATCGGCAATTTCCTGATTTACAATAGTTCCCTGTGCTATCTCCACCAGCATCGATAAAGCGCGGTCTATGGCTTTTTCCAACTCAGCGCGGTTTACACCTCGTTCATACCTTCGAGAAGCTTCTGTTGTTAAACCAATGCTACGCGAAGAACGACGAATGGCTACAGAGTCAAATAACGCTGCTTCTAAAAAGATATTTTGCGTCCCCTCATGCACTTCCGTTTCTTCTCCACCCATCACCCCTGCCAAAGCAACGGGTTTATTCTTGGCAGTGATTACCAAATTTTGGGTAGTTAGATTGCGGGTTTGACCATCGAGAGTTTTCAGAGATTCTCCTGCGTTAGCAAAACGCACCCCAACTTGGGCTTTTTCACCCAAGCGATCGCCATCAAATGCGTGCAATGGTTGTCCCCATTCCAACAACACATAATTAGTAATATCCACAACATTATTTATTGGTCGCGTTCCCGCAGCCCGCAAACGTTGCTGCAACCAATCAGGAGAAGGTGCAATTTTGACATTTTCAATTACCGTACCAATGTAAGCAGGACTTGCTTGCGTCTCATCAATTTTTAAAGTGAAATTTCCTGCATCTGTCGGAACAGACACCTCACCAGGTTCAGGAATTGTCAGCTTTCCACCTGTCAGCGCTGCTACTTCCCGCGCTATCCCTACCATACTTAAAGCATCAGCGCGATTAGCAGTAGCAGTCACATCTAAAATCACATCATCCAAACCCAACAACGGACGTACATCGCTGCCCAGTTGGAGATTTTCCTGAGGAAAAATATGAATTCCGTCTACATCAGTAGGTAAACCGAGTTCCTTCAAAGAACAAATCATTCCTTGAGAAGGGACACCCCGCAGTTTCGCCGGCTTGATTTTTAAATCGATATTTGGTAAATAAGTTCCTGTGGTTGCTACTGGTACATAAATATCTGCTCGGACATTCCCAGCACCACAGACGATATTTAAAGTCTCAGAAGCACCGATATCAACTTGGCAAACACTCAACTTATCAGCGTTAGGGTGAGGTTGTTTTTCAAGCACTCTGCCAACAACGACGCCCGAAGCCCAAGTGCGACGGTCTTCAATATCTTCTACCTCAAACCCTGCCATTGTCAAGGTTTCGGCTAAATCTTCTGGGCTGATTTTTATCTCAACTAGTTCCCGCAGCCAACTTAGAGAAATACGCATGGAGTGTGCTTGCTAATTCGATGAATCGTATCAATCCTTCAATTTTAGAGTGTAAGAGAGGCGATCGCACTCTTACATCTGGCTCTTCGTACCCCCCAACTTGAATAATCCTACTACGACGACGTTGTACTTCTAATCTTTTTTCTCTGGGGGACATTTTGGGCGATCGCGTCTTCTTTTTTCAAAGACGGGCAAGGGACGTGGTTCGTTGAATCGTTTTACTAGTTAAGAGTAGACATCTGGGAACTAGGGAATTTTCCTAATCCCCAGTAGGCATCTGGTAGAAATGAGCTATGCGTTGCCCAAAATCCGTGTAGAGACGATTCTGTGCTACGTCTCTACATTAGACATCGACCGATCTTTTATTATGCGTTGCCCGAACCCCAACAGACGTGAAATTTCACGTCTCTACATTATTTTTCAAATAGGTTGTCTAGTCCCTAACTCAAATGCATAAACACCATTTTCAGCAATTCTGAGCGACTAAACGGCTTAGTTAAATACCCCGATGCTCCCACAAATTTGGCTTTTATCTTATCTATAATTCCCTTACTACCAGTCACAAAAACTACTGGTGTTTCTTTGAACATTGAATTATTGCGTATTAGCTTACACAATTCATAACCATCAATTCCCACCATATTCAAATCCAGTAATATCAAGTCTGGTTTGTGCCGAACAATCGACATTACCGCTTTTAGTGGATCGAGAATTGTCACTACAGAAAAACTTTCATCTTCTAATAAGCGACTAATTTCTTTCAGCATTGTCGGACTATCATCAACAGAAACTATTTTGTGAACTTTTCGCTCTGTTAAGGTTGCAGTACTTGTCTGATCTTTTGTCGCTAATTGCTGATAATTTTCTCTGACAGAAGAAGATATATCTGGAAATTGCTGACGATTATCTCTATTTTCGGCAATACTTGACTTACCGTTGGGAGTAGTGCTAATAGGCGTTATGATATCAGCTAATTCGGCAATATCCCGATCAACTGATAACTCTTCACAAGTCTTTGGTAATTTATCAAACGGTGGATCTGGTTCATGTAATAATAGCGCTCCATGTAAGATATAAGGATGTAAAATTTGCGCCAGCTTTAATTCATCTTGATTCAGAATTACGGCAAGATGACGCAAGCTAAACCCTTTCATCCAATGAGTTAAATTGGGCTGAAGTTCCGGAAGTTTTTCTGGTTTAATTCTCGTAGAAATGCACAAATAAGGGCGCTGAAATGGAGAAGAAATTTGCGGCGCTAAAGAATGCCAATTTAGCAATCTTTCTTGACAACATTCGATGACTTTCTCTACATCCAGTTTGCAATTTTTTGGCAGATATGTATCTGTTAATTTATATGTACCTTGCTTGATTAATAGAAATGATTCAATCACTTCTTTAACCAGTTCTTGGATTAGCACTCCGGCTTGTGTAGAATTTAGATATTTTTGACTGACAAGCCAGCAAATCGCTTGGTAATCTGGTGGCTGGGGCTGGTTTGTCAAACTTTCGTGGTGTATTTTGCCCTTACCGTGTGAGTCAGTTTCAAACATTAGGCGTAACTGAACACGGGTTTCGCTCTTTAGCAGGGTAATTTGGCGGCTGAGGCGACGTAAATGCCGTTCCAGTCGATCAAAAGGTTCAACTGAATCGCTAGCATAAGTAATTGTACCGTGTTCTAAGTAGATCGACCAAGAAACTGAGTCGCTAAATGCTTCTAAACAAATACTCTCAGAAGAATTAGATAGCTGTCTTAACAAACTCAGGGGACTCAATTTGGTGAAAGTGCCAGAATTATTCATGTTTTTGGATAATTTGCGGTAAATTAGACCGAATACTTGTAAATTTTAAGTATCGGTAAATGAGGCACCCTGAAAGAATTGAATATTTTTCTACAAACAAATTTTTAAGTTTGGCTATGTAGCCATATTAAATATATGCAAAAATTACCATATCTTTAATTTGTTACATTTTGCACTATATTTTGAAATAAAATATTTTCGGCTTCATTTTAATTTTAAGTGTGCATAGTTACACAAGTATAATGAGAAAGCAGATTATATTAAATATGATGAATTGCTTTCACCTAAAATCTGACTTCCCTACATAGAATCTTTAAAATTGAACCTGGGCAGGGCAGGCGATCCTTGGTACTCTATAAGGGTTATTTATAGTTTTTCCTAGATGCAGTGCTACAGGTAATGCGAGTCCCTAGTAAATTCCCTTTTACTCAACTACGCTGAAAGTTAAGATTTTATTAAATGCTTAGGGATTTTGCTAGTAGTAATCTGTTTAATAAATAAGAGAGGACTCTTCCAACCAACTACAAAAATGTAGTTGGTTCCGCACTTTCAATTATATACTTTGAGAAAAAGGGAAAAAAGGCTTTGGACTTTAACATAACACCAAAAGTTATGCCGGATACATTAAAACTGGACGAAGTAGTTGAATTTGCTGAGAACCCAGAACCACGTTGTCCTTGCGTGTTATTATTAGATACCTCAGGTTCAATGCAAGGACAGCCAATTGAGGCTTTAAATCAAGGCTTGCTCAGTTTGAAGGACGAATTAGTAAAAAATTCCCTTGCTGCACGAAGAGTAGAAGTAGCAATAGTTACTTTTGATAGTAACGTAAATGTAGTGCAAGACTTTGTGACGGCGGATCAATTCAATCCGCCAATTTTGACAGCACAAGGCTTGACGACTATGGGTTCGGGAATTAATAAAGCCTTGGATTTGATTCAAGAGCGGAAAGTTCAATATCGCACGAATGGCATTGCCTACTATCGTCCTTGGGTATTTATGATTACCGATGGAGAACCCCAAGGCGAATTAGAGCATTCTATAGACCAAGCATCCCAACGTTTGCAAAGAGATGAAATAAATAAACGTGTTGCTTTTTTTACCGTTGGGGTGGAAAATGCTAATATGACGCGCTTAAGTAAAATTGCTGTACGTACTCCTCTGAAACTCGAAGGACTGAACTTTATAGAGATGTTTGTTTGGTTATCGGCGAGTATGTCAGCTGTTTCGCATTCACAGGTAGACGAACAGGTTGCACTACCACCAATCGGCTGGGGATCTGTTTAAAGACGCGATCGCCGTTCGCTCCTGGCTTTCTTTGTGCCTCTCGTAGAGAAGCGTGTCCCACAGTCCAAGGTGGCGATGGGGAAGTCGCCACGATTATGTTTACACAGCTGTTGGCAGAATGAACACATCAAGCAAGATATCTCAATGGCGGGTAGTAGCCGCATCTGTGGGTGGTACAAGCCACTTAAAAAACAAACAGCTGTGTCAAGACGCACATCACTGGCAAATATTGCCAGATAACGTTTTGGTAGCAGCGGTAGCAGATGGTGCAGGAAGTGCAGTCAGCGGGAAAGTTGGTGCGATGGTGGCTGTAGAAGCTGCGATCGAAACGTTATCTGTGAAACAATTTACCAGGTTAACCTTGGATGATGATGAATTCGTGCGATCGCTTTTGAATGATGCGATCGTCGCGGCAAAAATTGCCGTAGAGGATGAGGCTGTAGCTTGTGACAAACAGCCACAAGATTTAGCAACAACCTTAATTATCACGATTGCGACACCAGAACTTGCCGCAGTAGTGCAGATCGGTGATGGAATGGCAGTTGCGAAGGATCGCATGGGCAACTTACTCGCTCTAACTATGCCTGACAATGGCGAATACATCAACGCTACCACTTTTTTAACTTCGCCTAATGCCCTAGATACAGCGCAAATGAGATTATGGCGCGAAGCCATAATCAACGTTGGTGTCCTTACCGACGGATTACAAATGCTGGCATTAAACATGGCAGTGGGTGCGCCTCATAAACCCTTCTTTTTTCCTCTATTTGACTTTGCAGCAAATGCAGAGGATAAAGCAGCGGCAAAAGAGCAGTTGGTGAGGTTTTTGCGTTCCGATCGGATCACGCAACGTACTGATGATGACTTGACGCTAATAATTGCTGCCTTAAGCGATTAAAAGCGTGATTTTAACTTAAATAACCCCCGTAAATTGTAATTCTATCATGCAGGTTCTACGTTGTCTTACCAAGCAAGAAATCCTCAACCTCACCATTAGTTTAGGGCGAGGCGGAGAAGCTTGTATTTATGCTGTGCCAAGCGATAGCAATTTAGTGGCGAAAGTTTATCACAAGCCAACTGAGCAACACGGTCGTAAACTTTTGGCAATGCTTGCCAACCCACCAGAAAACCCCACAGCTAGTTTAGATCATATTTCTATTGCTTGGCCCTACGAGCCGCTCAAAGCAGTAGACGGAAGCGATCGCATTGTTGGCTTTTTAATGCCGCGCATTCGTTCTATGCGTCCAGCGATCGACTTTTACAACCCCAGAACCAGACGCGAACACTGTCCATTATTTAATTATCAATACTTGCTGCGTACTGCTCGCAATTTGGCGGCAGCTTTTGCGGCTTTGCACAACAGCGGTTACTGCGTCGGCGATGTGAATGAATCCAATATCATGGTCAGCGACACAGCATTAGTGACGCTAGTAGATACAGATTCGTTTCAAGTGCGGGATGAAAACCAAAATATAACTTTCCGCTGCCAAGTTGGGAAACCAGAGTTTACCCCACCAGAACTACAAAATAAAATTTTTGCTCAATACGATCGCGCGATCGCCCATGACTTATTTGGGTTGGGAGTACTGATATTTCAACTGTTAATGGAAGGTACACATCCATTTTCTGGTATTTATCAAGGTGCAGGTGAGCCACCGACCTACGAAGCACGCATTGCTCAGGGTCATTTTACTTACAGTCAACAGCGTCGCGTCCCCTACACTCCTACCCCAATCGCACCAGCTTGGGAAACTCTTCCCCCCAGCTTACAGGAAATGTTTCTCCGCTGTTTTGAGCATGGTCATAACAACCCACAAATGCGTCCCAGCGCTCAAACTTGGCTGTTAGAACTAGCTGAAATCGAAAATGACCTGATTACCTGCACAGTCAACCCCCAGCACCGCTATAGCAGCCATCTGCACAAGTGTCCTTGGTGTGAACGTACCTTGCGCTTAGGCGGACGTGACCCATTTCCATCACAGCAGGCAATAGAATCTAAAGAATATCTACAACCGCGCAAACAAACTCGACGCAGCACAACTGCGACACGCAGCAATGTTTCTCCAATTCCAGTAAACCAGATTAATTATCGGCAACTAGTACAATCGCAAAAATTTTCTTATTATCAATCTCCCAAGAAATCAAAATTTTACGCAGTGATTTTCTGCTTGTTGGGTATTGGAATGTTGGGGTACTTGGACGTAATGGTTAAATTTACCCGTCCCTTAGTTTCTCAAAATAAATATGCTCAACAAACCTTGATGTCTCGTCAGGAGGAAAGCAAAAATAATCCCAATTTTGAAGATTATTATAAACAAGGTTATACCTCTTATAAAGCGCGAGATTACGAGCAAGCAGTGAGCAATTTTAGCCACGCAATCCACAAAGATCCTACACACCCTAAAGCACATATCAACCGTGGGAATGCCCGTTACAACCTGAAAGATTATGACGGCGCAATTACAGATTATAGTCAGGCGATACAAATCAATCCTAATGAAATAAAGGCTTATGTAAATCGGGGCAATGCCCGCTATATGCTAGCCGAATATAGCAGCGATCCCGATCGAGATTACAACCTTGCCCTAGCAGACTTTAATAATGCCCTGCGTCTTAATCCTAATGAAGCCGAAGCTTATATCAGACGCGGTATAGTCCGTTCCCAACTGGCTAAATATAGCGGTGATTCTCAACAAGATTACCACAAAGCAATTGGAGACTTTAATCAGGCGATCGCTTTAAATGCAGCCAAGTCAGAAGCTTACTTTCAGCGGGGTCTTGTTCGTTATCAAATTGGTCAATACAGCAGCGACTTCGAGCAAGAATATAAAGAAGCGATCGCCGACTTTAACCAAGCATTACGCATCGATTCTCGACTAGCAAAAGTTTACCTCAAACGAGGTATAGTTCGCTACGAGATTTCACAGTATGGCGGCAAGCAATCTAATACAAATCATACGCAAGCGATCGTCGATTTGCAGATATCTGCAAAAATTTTCCTTGAGCAAGAGGATATGGATAATTACCAACAAGCATTAAGCAGCATCTGCGTCGTTTTGGAAAACAAATGTGACACCTACTTTGAAAATACAACTAGCTTGTTAAAAGGTAACTAAAAACTAAAAAATATCTTAACTAACATGCTTGACACTTCATAAGTATGAAACGTCAAGCATGTTAGCGTAGCGTCTCAGGAGAAGGATAAAAAACGAACTCGATACATGCCTCGAACAGAGGTGGCAAGAAAAAAATCAAGCTGCTTTCTCGTGACTTCAAGCCCCATCCCAGAAAGCGAAAAGTTCCCCTCTCTGGAGCATCCCCCCGGCAGACTTTTCAGTTTAGAGGTGGGGTAATTTCATACTTAATACTTTAGTTTAGTTTGTAATTAGAAAGAGCCAACTGGCTGCCATCTTAGTTCTTTTTATTAATATCTATCTTTTCTTTTTATTTAAAAATAAATAAAATTTTTACATTTATTAATAACCATTTACAAACCTTTTTCATTATTTTACATATCAAACAAATTTATTTACCTTGTCTTCATACTTAAGACGGAAAATACGGTTAGATTTATTACTGAGAAAATTGACCTTTTCTCATAAGTTAAGTTGATCCGCTCTCAGTTTTGAGAAATCCAAATACTCATCTACCTAAAAATTCTGAGGTAATTGCATGAAAGCAGTGATTTTGGCTGGAGGACTTGGTACGCGTCTGAGTGAAGAAACTAGCGTTAGACCCAAGCCAATGGTCGAGATTGGTGGTAAGCCCATCCTGTGGCACATCATGAAGACTTATTCGGCACACGGTATTGATGACTTTATCATTTGTTGCGGTTATAAAGGGTACATAATCAAGGAGTATTTTGCCAATTACTTCTTACACATGTCAGACGTGACCTTTGATATGCGGTTTAACCAGATGAACGTGCATCGTGGCAATGCTGAACCCTGGCGCATCACCTTAGTAGATACAGGTGATAATACCATGACAGGCGGACGCTTGAAGCGAGTCGCAGACCATGTTGATAATGAAACTTTTTGCTTCACCTATGGTGACGGTGTTAGCAACGTGAATATTACAGAACTAATTAAATTTCACAAAGAACAAAAAACTTTAGGTACACTCACCGCAGTTCAACCAGCCGGACGCTTTGGTGCCATATCCTTAGGACAAGACCAAACTAAAATCAACAGCTTCCGCGAAAAACAAGATGGTGATGGTGCCTGGATTAATGGCGGTTATTTTATCCTAGAACCGGAAGTAATCAACTTGATTGCTGATGATTCCACCGTTTGGGAACAGCAACCATTAGAAAAGCTCGCAGAAATGGATCAGCTATCTGCTCACAGACATCACGGTTTTTGGCAACCTATGGATACTTTGCGCGATAAAAACTACCTCGAAGACCTATGGAAGAATAATAAGGCTCCTTGGAAGGTATGGTAGGGAAGAGAGTTATGAATTATGAGTTATGAGTTAGGAATTATGAATTTAACTTTTAACTCTCCACTCGAAAAATTAAAAAACCTCCTGACTCAGAAAATTTAAATTTTTGTAATTAAAGGTGCAATAGATATCAATGTATGATTTTGCGATAATAGGTGGGGGAATAGTTGGACTCTCTACAGCAATGGCTTTGGGCAAACGCTATCCCAACGCGCGAATTTTAGTTTTAGAAAAAGAGAGCAAATGGGCATTTCACCAAACCGGTAATAATAGCGGCGTCATTCATTCTGGTATCTACTACAAGCCAGGAAGTTTCAAAGCTAAATTTTGCCGTGATGGCAGTCGCTCAATGGTGGAATTCTGCATTGAGCATGATATTGCTCATGAAGTTTGCGGTAAAGTGATTGTCGCTACCGATGAACAAGAGCTACCGCGCTTAGAAAATCTTTACAAGCGCGGCTTGGAAAATAATCTAGAAGTTAAGCGAATCAGTGCCGAAGAAGTCAAAGAAATTGAACCTCATGTCACTTGCGTAGCTGGCATACAGGTATCTTCAACTGGTATTGCCAATTACAAACAAGTTTGTTTAAAGTACGCAGAGTTAATTGCAAAGCAAGGTGGGGAACTGCGTCTGAATACAAAAGTTGAGAAAATCTCCCGCAGTGGCTTTAATCAAGTGCTGGAAACTAATAACGGTACTTTTGAAACTCGCTTTGTGATTAATTGTGCCGGATTGCATAGCGATCGCATAGCCAAATTAGCTCAAGTCGATCCCCAAGCCAAAATAGTCCCATTCCGGGGTGAATACTACGAACTCACCCCAGAAAAGCGCTATCTTGTCAAGACTCTAATTTACCCCGTTCCCAACCCAGATTTTCCCTTCTTGGGCGTTCACTTTACCAAGATGATCGATGGTAGCGTCCACGCAGGACCAAATGCAGTTCTCAGCCTCAAGCGTGAAGGATACAAAAAGACAGACTTTGACTTGCGTGATTTCGCTGAAGTCATGACTTACCCAGGTTTCTGGAAACTAGCAGCAAAACACGCTGACGAAGGCATTCAAGAAATCATCCGCTCTTTTAGTAAAGCAGCCTTCACCAAAAGTTTACAAAAATTAATTCCTGAAGTCAGATCAGAGGATTTAGTTCCCTGCCATGCAGGAGTTCGCGCTCAAGCCTTAATGAACGACGGTAAACTAGTAGACGACTTTTTGATTGTTCAAGACCAAAACTCCGTCCATGTTTGCAACGCTCCTTCTCCTGCTGCTACTTCTTCACTGGAAATTGGCAAATCCATTGTCGCCCAAATTCCCGAACAGTCGCATCTAATGACAGCAGCAGTAAATTAATTTTTGATTAGTTACAGGACTTACGCACTCTCTACGAATTCTTAGCGTTCTTGGCGTTTTGGCGGTTCGATAAATTAAGCTTTTTGACGATTTTTGCGTAAGTCCTATAGTTAGTTCGCATCTACCCTGAATACGCCTGTACTAGCCAGGGAGCGCAGGCATTGTTTAATCAACCGCTAGATATGCATACGACATGATTTCTCGCGTTGTAGAATAAGCAAATCAATCAGTTATCAGGGTTTTTGCTATGTCCATTTGCTCCAACACTCAGCCGATTGTTCTAGTTTGTGCTGCGGATAATAACTATGCCATGCCCCTTGCAGTCACAGTTCGTTCAGCACTTGAAAATTTAGGAGCTAATCAAAAAATAGCCTTATTTATTCTTGATGGAGGAATAACTGAATCAAACAAAAATAAGATTATCAAATCACTGAAATCAGAACAGATAAATATTTCCTGGGTAGAACCAGATAATGCACTATTTACAAATCTGGTATTAACCAGGCATCTGACAGCAAGCTGCTATTATCGACTTCTAATTACCGATTTTTTACCGCCAGAGTTTAAGAAGGCAATTTATCTAGATACCGATATGGTAGTCACCGGAGATTTAGGAGAAATATGGAACATTGAAATTGACGATGACTATGCATTAGCAGTTCAAGACGACGTGGAACTGTATATATCCATGTGTGATGGTTTAAGAAACTACCAAGAAGTTGGACTTTCTGGTGATGCTAAATATTTCAATTCTGGACTTTTAGTAATTAATCTAGAAAAGTGGCGAACTGGCAACATAGGGGCAAAAGTTCTCGAATATATCCAACAAAATAAAGAATATGTTCGTAACGACCAGGATGGGCTAAACGCAATTCTTGCAGGTAAATGGCGTGAACTTCACCCAAAATGGAATCAAATGCCTAGGATATACAATTATCCATCATGGGAAAATAGCCCTTTTCCAGAAGATATTTATCAGGATTTGCTTGAAGAGCCTTGTATTATTCACTTTACTAATACTCCCAAACCTTGGTATGCCGGAGTGAAAAGTGAATGTACGCATCCCAAAAAAGATTTATTCTTCCACTATCTTGACGTAACAGATTGGTCAGGTTGGCGGGATACTATCTGGAGAAGAATCGCCAGAAAATTCATGAAATTAACATCATTAAATACATCAAAGTTGTGAAAGTATAGTGATAGTAATTTTTGTGAATTATTTTTCCCTGGCAAAATTGTCAAAATAATCGAATTCATCAATCCTATAGGAATTAAAATGAAAATTCTTGTTACCGGCACCGAAGGTTATTTAGGTTCATTATTACCTCCTTTGTTAATCGAACGCGGACACGAAGTTATCGGCGTAGACACCGGATATTATAAAGTCGGTTGGCTGTACAACGGTACTGAAGTAACAGCTAAAACCCTTACTAAAGATATCCGTAATATCACTGCTGAAGATTTGCAAGGTGTCGAGGCGATCGTTCATATGGCAGAACTCTCCAACGACCCCACGGGACAACTGTCACCTACTATTACCTACGATATCAACCATAAAGGTTCTGTTCGCCTTGCCAAACTTGCCAAAGAAGCGGGTGTGCGTCGCTTCGTATACATGTCTTCGTGCAGTGTTTACGGTGTAGCTACAGAAGGTGATGTCACCGAAGAATCATCAGTGAATCCGCAAACAGCTTACGCAGAATGCAAAACCTTAGTAGAAAGAGATGTCACACCACTCGCTGATGATGACTTCTCTCCTACTTTTATGCGGAATGCTACAGCCTTTGGTGCTTCCCCCAGAATGCGGTTTGATATTGTTTTAAACAACTTGTCAGGCTTGGCATGGACTACCAAAGAAATTAAAATGACCAGCGATGGTACACCTTGGCGTCCGTTAGTTCATGGGTTGGATATTTGTAAAGCAATTGTCTGCGCGATCGAAGCACCACGGGATATTGTACACAACCAAATCTTCAACGTCGGCGATACTAGTAACAACTATCGAGTTAAAGAAATCGCGGAAATTATTGCTGATACTTTCACAGGTTGTAAATTATCCTTTGGGGATAGCGGTGCAGACAACCGCAGCTATCGAGTATCTTTTGAAAAAATTAACACAATCCTGCCCGGATTTAAGTGTGATTGGAATGCTCAACGCGGTGCTCAACAGTTGTTTAATTTATTCAGCCAAATCGATATGACTGAAGAAACTTTCTTATCTAGAGGTTTCACCCGCTTGAAGCAGCTAGAATATCTAATTCGCACCCAACAAATTGACCAAGATTTCTTCTGGACGAAGAAATAGTCAGATTTTTTGATTTGCAGTTAAAAGCTGCTTGAAGCTTCCGAGTCAAATATTATTTGATTCGGACTTATCATATCTACGTTATTTTTTTACCAATAACTTTGAACTTATTATTTAAGTTACAATTTTCACAACTAATCTGTTACATTTTCCCTCAAGAAAATATGAATAAATTACTCACCATTGCCATCCCCACTTACAATCGCGCCGAATTACTTGATAAACAATTAGCATGGCTTGCTGAAGCCATAAAAGGCTTTGAATCAGAATGTGAAATTTTCGTTTCTGATAATTGTTCACCAGATAATACTCAAGAAGTAGTCCAGAAATGGCAAAGCATTCTTAGCCACGTCACGTTTACATATCACAAAAATACAGAAAATATAGGCGTGATGCGAAATATAATTCATTGCCTTAAGTCAGCAAAAACCAAATTTGTTTGGGCAATTGGTGATGATGACCCCATCGAAGAAAGAGCAGTCGCCTATACTATAAATAAAATCAAAAACAATAACGATTTATCATTATTGTTTCTCAACTTTTCTGGTCGAAACAAAATTACTGGTGAACCTGTCCATCCACCGACAATAGTTGGTAATCGCTGGTTTGATGCTGATAGTGAAGATGGAAATGGTGACGGTAAAGCCATATTTGAACATTGTTATTCCAAAAGTGTCGGTGCTGTCATTTTTCTGACTGCTACGGTGTACAAAACCGAGTTGGTAAAACGCGCTTTGGAAATTTGGCAAGATGCGGCAAGTAACTGGATATCTTTAGCATATTTAGCAGGATATTGTGCTGCGAATGGCAGTGTAATCGTCACGAAAGATACTTATATGGAATGTATTGTTGGTGTTAGCTATTGGCAGAAAGAGCCAAAATCGGCATTGCTAATGCAATACAAACACATCCCTGAAGTTATTAAGAAATTTCAGCAGATTGGATATTCTAAGAAATTTTGCAACCGGATGATGTTGCATAATTTTAAAGAAGTTAATAAGAAAGTCTTTTTAGGTGCTTTGAGAAGATGGCCTGCATTTGCTTTAAATGTAGGAATTAGCTTTTTGACTTTAGTCAGCTTGTCTGCTCTTGAAGAAATTTTTTTTCCAAATTTAAGGATAGCTGAATCAAGGCTGACTACTGAATAATTAATAAATTATGAGCAATAAATCTCAAAAATGATCCGCAAAAAATCCCAATAAATTCATGAAGAAGGTCTTTATATGCTTGACACCATCACAAACAAAATATTTGAACTGAAATCAGAGTTAGGTTACAGAACTGCACTGCTGAACCATGCGAAAAATTTGCCTGCACTTGAGTTACGCGATCGCCTAATTGTCGATACTCTTAAACAAGAAGGGGTTTACGTCACAACACTCGACGAATTGGGATTAACCTCCACCCCACAACTTCTCGATGCTGCTCACAGTCAATTGTCCAGCATGGCAACACCTAGCTACAACAGTGCAGGTAAATTGCTTCCCCAAATTTACACAGTTACAGATTTACCAGAATTTTCCACTTGGGCACAGGAACAAAAACTGCTGAATATCATTGAAAATTACATCGGGCTTCCCGTTGCTTTTCAAGGTGTACATTTACGCAAAGATTTACCCAACGAAAATCAATTTGGAACGTTGCTATGGCATAAAGATTCAGAAGATCGACGAATGGTCAAAATAATCATTTATTTGACTGATGTCGAAGAAAAAGACGGTCCTTTTGAGTATGTTCCTCGATCTTTAACTTCCTTATATAGCTTAAATTATTATCGAATTTACCACAAGCTTTGGAAGACAGAATATGTAGGTATCAACGATGAAGAATTGAAAGAAATTATCCCCAAATCAGCCTGGAAATCTTGTCCTGGAGCAGCAGGTACGGTCATTTTTACAGATCCAAAAGTTGCTTTACATCACGGAACCCTGCGGACAGAAGAACGGTCAGCGCTGTTTTATGTTTACACTGCCAACCCCCCCAAGCGACCAGAACTTTGTACCCAATATTGGGATGATACTTTTGCTAGACCAGAGTTAAGCAAAGAATCTGATTCGGTTAAAGTAGGCACATAGCACTATTTTCTCGGAAAAAGTAGTTTGTCATCAAAGAATTTTCGGAAATTACACAGTTTCCTTTGTAGTGAATATTAAATCGAGGTTATCTATGATTTTTACCGAAACTGAACTCAAAAGCGCTTTCGTCATTGATTTAGAACAAAAGCCAGATCACCGTGGTTTTTTTGCCCGTACTTTTTGCGCGAAAGAGTTTGAGGAACATGGCTTAAAGCCAACGGTTGCTCAATGCAACTTATCTTACAACCATAAAAAAGGAACGCTGCGGGGAATGCACTATCAAGTTTCCCCAGCAACCGAAACAAAATTAGTCCGCTGTACTCAAGGCTCTATCTACGACGTAATTATCGATATGCGTCCTGAGTCCCCGACATTTTTATCACATTTTGGCGTGGAACTCAGCGCAGATAACCGTCGCGCTTTATACGTTCCGGAAATGTTTGCCCACGGCTATCAAGCACTTACAGATGATGCTGAAGTGATATATCAAGTAGGTGAATTTTATACACCTGGGTATGAACGGGGTTTGCGCTATGATGACCCATTTTTTAACATTCAATGGCCCGTTGATGTAACGGAAATTTCTGAGAAAGATTTAAATTGGCCCTTGATGACAATGATGAGTGTGGGAGGCACATCTTTAAGATAAGAGTATAATTGTTGACAATTAACCACAATGCACCTCACTAATACTTAGTCAAATTGATTAATTTTATTAGAGGTGCAAATTCTAAGTATTTTTGTTGATAGCGGTACTATTTATTTTTTGTGAAAAAAGTAAAAGTTCGCATCGATTATCTCAATAGGTTTAAGGTTGTTTCCCTTTAATAAAAACAACTTGCGAAAAAAATAGCTAACAACAAACACAATCTGACGGAGAGATTAATCAATGATAATTGTAGATCGCGCCTTACAAGCACGCGCCGAGGCAGGCAAACCAGTTAAAGTAGCCATGATTGGTGCTGGCTTCATGGGTCGAGGAATTGCCAATCAAATTGCTAATTCCGTCCCAGGTATGGAGTTAGTTGCTATCTTCAACCGTCAAATTGATGCAGCCAAGCGAGCTTATTCGGAAGCGGGAATTGAGAATGTTCAAGTTGTTTCCACTGTAACTGAATTAGAAGACGCGATCGCTCGTGGTGAGTATGCAGTCACCGAAGATGCGATGTTGCTGTGCCAAGCCGAAGGCATTGATGCTTTAATTGAAGTTACAGGGGCAGTGGAATTTGGCGCGGCTGTGGTGATGGAAGCGATCGCCCATCGCAAGCACGTAATTATGATGAACGCTGAACTTGATGGGACTATTGGTCCGATATTAAAAGTATACGCCGATAAAGCAGGCGTTATTCTCAGCGCTTGCGACGGCGATCAGCCAGGGGTAGAAATGAACCTTTACCGCTTTGTCAAAAGTATTGGTTTAACTCCTTTATTGTGCGGTAATATCAAAGGATTACAAGACCCTTATCGCAATCCGACCACACAAGAAGCATTTGCCAAACGTTGGGGTCAAAAGGCTCACATGGTAACTAGTTTTGCAGATGGCACAAAAATTTCCTTCGAGCAAGCGATCGTTGCCAACGCTACAGGAATGACAATCGCTAAACGGGGAATGTTGGGATATGACTTTGCAGGTCATGTCGATGAGATGACCAACATGTATGATGTCGAACAGCTTAAAGAATTAGGTGGTGTCGTCGATTACGTAGTT
Organism: Plectonema radiosum NIES-515; assembly: GCF_025753815.1. Lineage (GTDB taxonomy): Bacteria > Cyanobacteriota > Cyanobacteriia > Cyanobacteriales > Nostocaceae > Hassallia > Hassallia radiosum_A. Next base: position 21,231 of record NZ_JAOWRF010000085.1, read on the forward strand.
GGAGCAAAACCAGGTCCGGGTGTGTTTGTATTTGCAACTCACGACGACCCCAAGCAACGTCACTACCTCAACTTGTACAAATTAGGTGAAGGTCCTCTCTACAGCTTCTACACTCCTTATCATCTCTGTCATTTTGAAGTACCACTATCCGTTGCCCGTGCTGTCTTGTTCCAGGATGCTGTCATGTCTCCCATTGCAGGTCCGCTTGTGGATGTAGTCACCACCGCTAAAATCGACCTGAAAGCTGGAGAAACCCTGGATGGTATTGGCTACTACATGACCTACGGTCAATGTGAGAGTTCCAACATCGTCCAAGAGCAAAACCTCTTACCAATTGGTTTAGCCGAAGGTTGTCGCCTGAAACGAGATATTTCTAAAGATCAAGTTCTCACCTACGATGATGTAGAATTGCCATCAGGCAGACTTGGCGATAAACTGCGAGCAGAGCAAAATGCTTACTTCGCTACTGGAAAAACCCTGGCAGCAGTAGGGTAATATATTGAATTGAAGCGACAGTAGTGACAAGTATTTATGTCAGGCAATCAGAATTGTCAACAATCTGCGATAAAAATCAGTAGAAGTTGATCAATTACCTTGGATGCCAATATGATAAATACAACGTTCACTACTGTCATTCTCGCGTTGAAGCATTACTACATATAGATAATTGTTTTTTTCATAAAGGAAAAATGCTTTTTGGAAATATTCTGATGAAGAAGTAGATGTTGGATAGTAAATTCTACTGATAAGCAATAAAATTATTTTCATTAACTAACTGCCCAACATTTAAAGAAACTTCATATCAACTTCACTTGAAATTTATGAAAATTGCTCTAGTCCATGATTACTTAACCCAGCGCGGTGGGGCAGAGCGCGTCTTTGAATTGCTGTGTAAGCAATACCCAGAAGCTGACATTTTCACATCTTTGTACGATCGCCAACAAACAATTGATTTAGGCGATCGTATAGTTAACACAACCTTCCTGCAAAGCATTCCAGGTGCAGCCAAGTATTTCCGCTTAATGGCACCTTTTTATTTTCCTGCCTTTCGAGCCTTAGACCTACAAGATTACGATTTGATCATCAGTAGTAGTACCAGCTTCGCAAAAGCAGTACGAAAAAACTCAAAAGCACGCCACATTTGCTTTTGTCATAATGTTACCCGTTTCTTGTGGGATACAGAAACTTATTTACGCGAGTATGGAGACTATCGATATTTTGCACCTTTAATTAAGCAAGTCTTTGATGTCATGAGAAAGGTAGACCGGACTTATGCACAGGAACCTGACCTTTATATTGCTAATTCTAGTATTGTAGCTCGTCGGATTCAAGAAACTTACGGCAAAAAAGCTATTGTAATTAACTATCCAATTGATACAAAAAAGTTTATTTATTCAGATATAAAAGATGAATATTATCTGGCCTCAGCCCGGATGATCAGCTATAAGCGTCTTGATATAGTAGTTGAAGCTTTCAATTGGCTGGGGTGGCGATTATTAATATCAGGGGACGGTCCAGAACAAGGAAGGTTAAAATCCAAAGCATTAGATAATATTGAGTTTTTGGGGCATGTACCTGATGCACGACGCACTCAGTTGTTTTCTAAAGCTAAGTCTGTTATAGTGGCAGCCTTAGAAGATTACGGATTAGTTCCAGTAGAGGCTAATGCGAGTGGAACACCAGTCATTGCCTATGGAGCAGGTGGGGTATTAGATACTCAGGTACCTGGAAAGACAGGAGTCTTTTTTAAGAGACAAACGCCCGAATCTCTACAAACCGCACTACTAGAAGCCAGGGAAATCAATTGGGATTATGCTGACATCCGCAATCATGCTGTGACACATTTTTCGGAAGAGGCATTTTTTAATCAAGTAGAGCAAGTTATTGACCAAACTTGTAGCCTACATCCATCATTTATTTAAACTGTTAGCTGAGGGATAGTAAACGTGATTCAAACTAGTAGTCTAAATCCCAATGTAAATCCAATTGCTGAGACAGAACCGGGTTACGGACAACTGTTTGCAGTTTTAATCCGGAGATTTCCTTGGTTTTTAGTAGTATTTCTTGCTTCGGTAGGGGTTGCACATTTTTTAACTTCTAAAACACCACCTACCTACAAAAGCAATATGCAGTTGCAGATAGAACCAAACTATCAGGGTAAAGCAGAAGGAGCTGGAGCAGAAAATAAGTTTACCGAGTCTAATGTTCAGATAGACGTTGCAACTCAGTTGAACGTGATGAAGAGTTCTGGACTGATTCAAAAAGCGGTTAATAAACTTAAGTCTGATTATCCCGATATAACTGTAGGTGAGATTAAAAGCTCTTTAATTTTGCAGCAATTAAGGACAGCAAAAGATGATGTTGCTACTAAAATTTTCCAAGCAGACTACACTGGTACAGATCCAGAAAAGACACAAAAAGTTCTAGATGCTGTTCAGAAAGTTTATTTAGAATATAACATCCAACAGCAGGATGAGCGTTTAAGAAAAGGTCTGAGAAACATTAAAGAAGAGTTAAAAAAAGTACGTGAAGATCTGACAGTATCTGAGAGAAAACTACAACAGTTCCGCAGTACTCAGAAATTTATCGACCCAGAACAACAGGCTAAAACTCTAGAAGACGATTTGAACAGAATTGTTCAGGTACGACGCGAAACTCGTTCTTTGTATGAGGAAACTTTGGCTCGGCAAAAATCTTTAGAACAACAACTTAAGCGTTCTCCACAGAATGCCCTAGTTGCTTCGCGTCTGAGTCAGTCTACTCGCTACCAAGGGTTACTCAACGAAATCCAAAAAACAGAACTGGCTCTAGCGCAGGAACGCTTACGTTTCACCGATGAAACTCCTAGCGTACAAAAACTGATAGAACAGCTTCAAAGCCAGAAGCAATTATTGCAACAAGAGGTAGGACGAACTTTAGGGGGTAGCACTGCTACTGCCAGTGCTGTTGGAGATACTTTATTACAACAAGGACAGCTCAGTCAAATTGACCTCAACCTTGCCGGTCAGCTAGCAGAAACACAGACAAATATAGTCGCTTTAAGTGCTCGCGATCAAACACTCCTACCAAAAGAGACTCAGTTGCGTGAAGAGCTCAAACGCTACCCAGCTTTATTGGCTGAGTATAATCGCTTACAACCGCAGATACTACTTAGCCGTCAACGTTTGCAAGACCTTTTGAAATCTGAGCAAGAATTGCGGCAGGAACTTGACAAGGGTGGATTTAATTGGGAAGTTGTGGAAAAACCTCAGAAAGGGGAGCGAACGGGTCCCAACTCTCAGCAAAACCTTCTATTGGGTGCAGTGGTAGGGTTAATGTTGGGAGGAGTTGCTGCCTTTGTCCGGGAAGCAGTTGATGATTCTGTTCATACTACTGCGGAGTTGGAGAAGCAGGTTGCCTTGCCGTTGTTGGGAACTACTCCTAAGCTGCCACCAGCCAAACCGAGAGAATCAGTGATCAAGTTGCCTTTTGGCAAGCCAGAAGTACTAGCTCCCTGGACAATTCAGGTACTGCAATCTCCACCGCGTTGGGAATCGCTGGATTTGATTTATAAAAATATTGAACTGGTAAATACTGTTGCTACGTTCAAATCTTTGATGATCACTTCAGCTTTGCCGGATGAGGGTAAGTCAGCTCTTGCGCTGGGTCTAGCGATGAGTGCTGCCCGTTTACACAAAAGAGTATTGCTAATTGATGCAAACTTACGCGATCCCAGTCTGCACAAACAACTTAATCTGCCAAATGAACAGGGTCTTTCATCTCTGCTGTCAAGTGATATTACTCTACCTAACCAAATTAGTATTCAATCTTCAGGTTCATCTTACATTGATATTTTGACCGCAGGACCTGCACCTGGCGATCCAGCTAATTTATTGAGTTCCCCCCGCATGATGCAATTGATGGCAGCATTTGAGGAAAACTACGATCTAGTACTCATTGATGCTTCTCCGGTTCTGGGCATGGTGGATGCGATACTCACAGCATCATCTTGTCGCAGTGTGGTCATGGTAGCAAGTATCGGTAGGGTAACTCGAACTCAACTGGCACAGGCTACAACGATGTTGAGCAAGTTAAACTTGGTTGGGGTTGTAGCAAATGGAGTATCTAATTCTAGCAGTACTTACGTACCCTATGTAAAGCCACAACGATTGGCGTTGAAAGAAGCTGTGGAAAAATAGCTAGATGATTGCCAAGTGGGCATTTTGCTTCGCTCCATTCGCAATAGACATAGAAAGTGGAAAAGATTTAGAGACGTAGCGCTGCTAGGTCTCTATAAAGGTTTCGGGTAACGCACAGTTAATAGTCATTTGATGATAGTAAAGCCCCACGCAGTTGTCGTTGTGCCAGAGTGTAAACTAATCAACATAATGCCATTATCATTGCAAGAGCTTCTATTCTTTTTCGAGTTTTTATAAAAATGCTGTCTGCAAAAAAATAGAGGGTCTTTAATAAAACCAAATCCTCTCTCACAACATGCTGCGCTTTATATTCAGAAATCATTTCTGAGTTGCTAAGGATGTTTTCATCTAGAATATTTATAGCGAGTACGAAACACCCAGCAGTTTGGATTTATGAGTTAATAGCAAGCAGTTGCATCAAAATAGCATGCCATTTACAGTTTCAACTAAATACAATTTTTTACCCCGCTTTTATCGACTGGCGAGTGTGAGTGTGTTGTCTAATATGATGGTTCCCCTCGCGGGGTTAGTAGATATTGCCTTCTTGGGACATTTGGCAGATATCCGTCACTTGGCTGGGGTGATTTTGGCAACTATCCTTTTTGACTACCTTTATCGGGTTTTAAAATTTATGCGGTCGAGTACTAATGCTCTGACTGCTCAAGCTGTAGGACTTGATGAACCTAAAACTGTATTATTGGCTGGATTAAGAAGTGGTTTGATTGCCTTAACAGTTGCTTTACTGATTTTACTATTGCAATACCCGATCCAGAAGTTTGGTTTTTTGCTGTTGAGTGGTTCTCCAGAAATTGAAGCCTCTGGGGTTGATTATTTCTCCGGACGGATTTGGGGCGCACCTGCTGTTTTGCTCAATTTTGTCCTATTTGGTTGGTTTCTTGGGCGGGAAATGAATGGTATAGTGCTGCTAATGTCCATTATTGGTAATGGTTCTAATGTGTTGCTTGACTATCTAATGATTGTCAAGTGGGGTTGGGAAAGTATGGGAGCCGGTTTAGCAACAGCTATCAGTCAGTATTTGGCATTATTGATTGGTTTGGTTGGGGTTGGTTTGACTATTGATTGGAAAGTGTTACCAGCCGCAGTAAAAGACATGTTTGATTGGGTAGCACTTAAAGATACTTTTGCACTCAAGATGAATATTCTGATTCGATTTGTAGCCCTGATTTCTGCCTATTCTATCTTTACTAATCTGAGTGCGGTGCTAGGAACAGAAGTTTTAGCAGAAAACGGTTTGCTGTTGCAAATTGCTTTTTTGAGTCAGTTTGCAGTTCAAGGTATCGGGTTGACAACGCAAACGCTGACTGGCAATTTTCAAAGTAAGGGAAATAGAGAACAGATGATACCATTGCTAACTGTCTCTATAATGGCAAGTTTGGCGATCGCTTTACCCATTGCTTTTATATGTATTATTTTTCCAGACCAAGTTTTTGGGCTGTTGACTAATCATCCAGAGGTAAACACCAACATTAATAGGTATACAATCTGGTTGTTACCTGTTTTAGTAATTACTGCGATCGCTTTCATTCTTGAAGGTTACTTTATCGGCTTAAAGGAAGGTGCAATCTTGCGTAATGCCGTATTACTTGCCTTTTTCTTGGGTTTTATTCCCCTAGCGATCGCCGCTTGGTATTTCCAAAACAACCACCTCTTATGGGCAACTATTGTCTCTTACATGACAACTCTTATGGTCGTACTCGGTGTATTTTTACCCCAGACATTAAACAATAAAAATCTTCACTTATCAGGCATCAACTGATATGATATAAGTTATTTATTAACGTCTGCAATATACCTTTTTTGTCTAATTTAAAGGCTACTCAGTATTCACTTCAGAAACATTTGACACCGCAGAGCGAACAGCATTTATAAAGTTTTGGTAACGTTGGGCAGAAAAATCGAGGACACCTTGTCGCGCTGCGACTGCGGCATTACGGGCAAATTCTTGGTCGTCAAGATCATGGAGAATTGCGATCGCACCTTGCATTTGCGTCATCATAGGGGTTAGCAATCCATTAATGGCGTCCGTAATCTATCCCTTCGGCATTGCGCGATTACCGATTTGACTAGTGCTATCTGGAAAAAACTGGCGTATAGAGCGACTTTCATGTGGTTGACCTCTCATTAAGTGCAGTTACGCCTTGATACTGATTAGGGGCAGTCATGCCTTGATGCTGATAGTATTTATGTGCTGCCATAGTTATAGCCAAAAATGACCAAAGAATCATGCCCGACAGACCAATCATAGCGCTATAACCAATTAGCTGGGCGGAGCAACTTATCGCAATGGCTCGAGCCGCACTCATAAAGCTATCGAAACGAACTTCAGAATATTTGCTTATAGTGAAAATTATCAAGATTAGCCCACCCAAATAAGGAATGGCTCCAAACCAGCCCAAGGTGAAAAACATATCTAAAATACCGCTGTCAATGACCGCGACTTCTATTTGACCGGTTTCTTCGTTGAGCTTCCAAATATTTCCAAACCCATTACCCAAAGTGTTAGAAAGGGCTATATTAAGCTGTGTGTCATAGGTTTTTGATCTATCCCTATAGCTTTGATCCTCTTCGAGGTTGGAAAAACTTTCAAAACGAGCTGCTACAATCTTGGAAAATGGCTGGATAGTCAGTAATGGCAGGACACACATTACCATCACCAAGATGGTAATAAATAAGCGCATTTGAATACGTGCCTTTGCCGAACCCAGAATCATAATTATTCCTAATAACCAGCCCCCCCAGCAAGTACGTACTTGTGTAAATAAAAACGACAAGTAGCCAACCGTAGAGGCAGGAAAATTTAAAGGTCCAGAGCTTGTGAACAATAACAGCAGACCTGCTTGCATCACGTTTGCAAAGGGACCGGGTGAATGCATTGTACTCCACACGCGGATACCAAAGGGTATTGGATCTCCAGCACTGGTCAGTTTTGATTGTAGGAGCCAAAACCGATCCCACTCAGGAGCTACGGCAAATTGATATACACCGTAAGCTCCTGTAATCAACACGCACCAGAGGAATGTGCGTTGAATGTTCTGGCGGTAGCTGGGATAATCTCGCCAGTTTATAAATAAGTGAAAAGCTAACAAAAGGGGACTCAGCCAGTCTAGAAGGCTGCGTGCTACGGGAACTGGTTGGTTGTAAACCAGTCCGATGAGAAAGGCATAGAACACCCCTGCAAAAGTCAAAAGAAAAGGTAAGCCTCCTTGGCGATGGGCGCTGGGAAGGTATCGAAATAAGGTTCCGATGGTGACAAACACCACTAAGTAGGGTGCTACGAGCATCTGACGAGTTGGATCCCACCCGGCGCGAAGGTCAACTAAGCGGGTAACAAACGCGGAAAGAAACCACATCCACCAGGTAAAACCCAGATAGAGAATGGGATGGCGCAAGTATAAGAATACCGCCGTAACTAAAGCGGCTACAGGATAGACTAGGCGGAGGCTGGCTGCAGGACCAAGGTAACATGCCAATGAAAGCAATATGAAGCCGAAGATTACTATCCAACCTTGTCGCGATCGCAATGAAGGAGAGTAGTTTCTTTTCAGAAAACTATTGAAAAGTATCTCATTGGAAGTCACGATGCATCTCCAGGGTGAAGGTAGTTTGTTGAAAGCTTTTTCAAGTAGCTACGGTGCTGTTGCCATGTCTGCCAACCCTGAGTTCGTCCACGCATAGATGCCAGCAACTTCTGCCCCGCGAATCTGCCTTCTTTGGGCAAAAATCTTAGCCATTGCAAAAAACCGAAACAATCCTTTGTGCCAACTAATACTGCCCATACCACAAAAATCGCACGGCGTGTAGGTGGTAGATGCTCTAATAAAACTACTGTTTCATTATGGACTAAATTAACAAACGCAATTTTATTAAAATTGTTTCGCTGATCTTCATCAAACCGTTGTGCCGGATAGTGATCTACAGCAACGTTAGGATCGTAAATAATCTTCCAACCAGCTCGCTGCAACGTTAGAGTAAAGGACATTTCAAAATGTACTTGCGCTCCTGTACCTCGCATCCGTTCATCAAACCGCAATTGCCCAATCGCAAGGGTGCGTAAACTCATGTTCACTCCCTTAAGAACATCGACTTCGCGGGCTTCTCCTACTCCCAAGTGATGGTTCCCAATCACTCGTCCAAACCACTGCAACCGACCGACAACTTCACGGGATTCATCTTCGAGCTTACTGCTGTGGTGTACCCAGTCACGCCCACCGACTGCGCCGATTAGCTGATCTGAGATAAAATGAGCGGTAAGGCGTTCTAACCAATCAGGATGAGGTGCCGCATCGTCATCAGTAATTGAAACAATGTCTCCCTCCACCGCTTCCAGTCCGGCGTTGAGAGCTGCTACTACCCCCGGAACAGTTACCTTTACAATCTGTAGTGGCAGAATGCTGACTTTAAATTCTTCAAGAAATTGCCATGTTTCCGTGTCGATATCGCGGACAACGGCTAACACTTGAAAAGCTGGTCTGGTTTGTATTTCTAGCGCCTTAAGGCACCGCAATAGGTCCTTTTGACGGCGATAAGTGGGGATGAGAACGGTGTTCCTCATTGTTGCTTAATTCCTCGAATAGATCCACATAGGTTTGTGCCATAGTATTCCAACTATGTTGTTCGGCGATAGAGCGAGCAGCTTTACCCATTTTTTGCATTGTTGCGCGATCGCTCACCAAGGATAACAGTGCTGAAGCTAAAGCATCAATGTCGTCTGAGTCGGGCAAGACTACTCCACATTCTGGCGTAACTATATCGGCAGCGCCAGTTGTACCAGCAGTAATAACTGGTAAACCTGAAGCCATCGCTTCAATTACGACTAATCCAAAAGGCTCGTAACGTGATGGAAAAACCAGTAAATCTACTGCCTGCATAATTTGGGCAATGTCATGACGATATCCCAGAAAATGCACTCGTTGACTCAACCCCAAAGACGCTGCTAATTGCGGGTACGGGCTATTTTCAGTCCCACCCACAACCGTCAAATGTAGGTCGGGAACTTTCACCAAGGCATGAAGCACGGTATCTAAGTTTTTCCTGGGTGTACGGATATCGCCTGCAAATAGTGCTAAGGTGACATTTTCTGGAAGACCCAATTTTTGGCGACTAGCTACACCTGGAGAAAATTCTTGCAAGTCAACTCCATTGACAATTACCCGAATATGCGATCGCGGCACGCCAATATCTACTAATTCTTGCGCTACCCTCTGTGATACTGCGACGACAACTTTCGCTTTTTGGAAAGCTTGCTTTTCCCAACGGGCATTTAAAACAGTATAAAGCCACTGGTAAAAGCTATAAAGGTCTCGGCGGTTTCGCGAAAGATGATATTGCGATCGCAGCCAGGAACTATGTACAAAATGTACCGCATTCACATCAGAACCTGCCGTGGTTATTGCTCCGTTAACTTTTACCAAATCAACAGCAGAACAATTTTTCCGCAACCAACCTGCACTTTTGTTGGCAAAAATAAAATTACGAATCAATTCACTTGGCAAATTTTTTACAGAAATATCAATCCAGTTTACTTTGCTACTTTGATGTAGTTCTTCTGCCACTTCTGTAGCCAATAATGTCAAGTGATGACCACGACGGATTACTTCTTTTGCAATCTCATAGTTCACACGTCCCTGACCATCACCTTTTTTTACTTGATGAGTAACGATACAAAGTTTCACACTCCGTCTTCCTTTCACTTAAATTACTCAAGTTTGACCACTAAATTCTTACCCTAATTCTGATTTTGCAAATCTAATTAACCCCCTTATTTGGCTTTTTTTAAGAAGTGATTAGCTAACTGTTGCGGAGTAAAGCTGAGAGTTAGTGCTGCGATGGTTCGCAAGTTAAATTTTTGCTCGTTAAGCGCACACCAAAGATAAGGACGTGCTTGGGCAACCTGTTGGGTTCGCAGCAAACCAATAGCCAAAGTTGTATGAGCTTCTAACCATTTATCCTTAAAGTGTGACTTAAACTCCTTTAATCTCTCATCTTCCATAAACCGCTCATAACAAAATATTTCATTTTGTGCTTTGCGGATTTTTGCATGAGCATCTCGACTACCACTAAGCATGGTATCAGTTTGCTCATGGGCGCGATAACAAGTTAGTCGTTCTGAATAATAATAAGTTCCATGACCAGATATAGAGCACATGTATGCCAGATATATATCCCACATACCACCAACTTCAGGAGGAATACTATCCCAATCAACAAAATCATTGCGAATCACACAAGCTGCGGCAGTAGGTATACTTTTATCTACTAACCCGATTTTGACTAAATTTTGATGAACTCCTTGTGCAAGCTGGTCACGTTTATAACTGCGTGTATTTTCTTCAGTCCCAGCATCATCAATTACGCCATTTGCATCTATAATATATTGATCGCAAAAAGCTAAAATTAAATCTGGATGTTCTTCTAACGGTGGAATAAGCTTTTCTAAAAAGTCTTCGTTCCACATATCATCGTCATGGAGACTGGCTACGTATTTTCCTCGTGCCATTTGAAATGCGTGCATTTGATTAGCAAACATTCCGACATTTGTTGGCTGTCTCCAATATCTAATGCGTGTATCACTAAAAGATTCAATTATTGCTTGAGTATTTGTTGTACTGCAATTATCAGAAATGATAATCTCAATGTTTTGATAAGTCTGCTGAACAGCACTAGCGATCGCCACTTTCAGATACTCTGGTCTATTATAAGTTGGTATAATGACGCTAATTAGAGGTTTTTTTAAGTTATAATTCTCCATCATAATTTTAGCTCCTAACCATTTATATCTAAATTTGGCTGTCTGACTTATTTTCCAACTGTTAAATACTTCTCTTGTTTTAAATTGTCTGTTATTTCATTTTGATGAATTGTCTCTAAAAAACGTAATGCTGTGGGTCCAGGGCTATAATGTTCAAGTGCCCAAAGTCTACCTTGGGTAGCGATTCTTTCGATAATTTCTGGATCGTTAGCTATTCTATCTACTGCTTCTTGTACGTTGTCTAAGTCAATTCCAATGTAATGGCGCCAATTTTCTGGCATAACTGGAAGTCCAATTCCATATTTATCAAAATCCACATGAAAGGTAGCACATCCGGCAGCTAATGATTCCCAGAATCGCCAACTATCCCATTGCACAACTCTGTTTGTTTTTAAATTCAGCTTGATCAGAACTTGCTTGACAACACGATTAATTACGTTGCCTGGATTTTTAGGCCAAGGTGGTACAAAAAATCCCCCAAAGCCAGCACAGGCAGCTGATTTTTTTAAGCGATCGTAGTAACTTGGATAATGCCGTTTACCCGTTTGCAACCAATGGAGATAATGATAAGGATCTGCTGTAGGG
>NZ_JAOWRF010000003.1 GCF_025753815.1 Plectonema radiosum NIES-515
TAAAATCCGTACATAACTGGCAAGAACGGTTAAGAGAAATTGTTGATAATCTGATTGAAAATATAGGAGGGTAGTTGTCAATAATAGTCTAGACTTGTCTATGTTATTGCTGGCTTAGGACTAACTCTTTAAACTCAGGAATGCTCAATTTGGTTACTAAATTTCTTATCATTAATAGTATCCCGTCCCAATCGACGTTCGCGTAGCATCTGGTGACAGGAGAAGGAAGCAATCTCATCGACTCTGACATACCACAATATACATCTCCAGAAATGAACTATGCGTTGTCTACAACCTTTGTAGAGAGGTGAAATTTCACGTCACAATAATTGTTTTTCACCAGATGTCTAATAGTCAAAAGCCAGGGATTATTATCCCTGGCTTTTTGATTAATTAGCATTATTGGGATTTATTACCAAATCCGGTTTCCGTTTTCGTCAACTCTTGCTTGACGAATTACATCAGAAATTTCTTCTGCATCTTTAACGTGGTGAAGTGCCTTTTTTTCACCATCTGGTTCATCCACTACAAAGTAAGTTGGTACTGTGATATGTTCACCTGTGATGTCTGGTGAATCTACAGCAATTTGTTTAGCCTTTTCTTCAACTGATTGAGGCTGATCGGAGATTATATCTCCGGGATTGACTGTAGCGTTCTTTTCTTTAGGTGTCGGTTCTTCTCTGGATTCTATAGTTGGGCTTACTGGTTGCTTAATTTCATTTTCTGATTGATTAGCCATAATCTTTAATTTTCCAGAATTCATCTACTAACATCACTTTATAGAATCAAAGCTCTGAAGAGTTCCTTCTCAAGAAAGACTTTGAGCATACGACTAAATGAGGAATTTATTAGACATTGCGTTATCCAGAACCCCAAAATACTTAGCAGTACGCATGTTTTAGTTTTTGCTAATTTTATGCTAAAGCGATCGCCTGTTCCTGCCAACGTCCAACTGCTTTACCAATTACTGCTAGTTCTTGCATCAAACGGTCGAAACGCTCTGGTGTGAGAGATTGGGGACCATCAGATAAAGCCTTGGGGGGGTTGGGATGAACCTCTATCATCAGAGAATCACATCCGGATGCGATCGCACCCATTGACATTGAAGGCACAAACTCAGACCAACCTGTGCCGTGACTGGGATCAATCATAATCGGTAAATGTGTGACTTTTCGCAACACTGGCACCACCGACAAATCTAAAGTATTGCGAGTAAATTGCCGATCAAAGGTGCGAATACCCCGCTCGCACAAAATCACATTGGCATTTCCTGCCGCAAGAATATATTCGGCAGCCATCAACCAATCTTCAATTGTCGCTGCCATTCCCCGCTTCAAAAGCACCGGTTTTGGTTGCGCTCCCACTTTTTTCAGCAGCGAGAAATTCTGCATATTTCTCGCACCAACTTGAATCACGTCAGCAACTTCGACGATTTTATCTAACTCAGTAGAATCCATTACTTCCGTAATAATACCAAGTCCGCTGACTTCTCGCGCTTGCGCTAACAATTCCAAAGCACTTTCGCCGTGTCCTTGAAAAGCATAAGGCGAAGTCCGGGGTTTGTATGCTCCACCCCGCAAAAATTGCGCTCCAGCCGCTTTTACACGCTGTGCCGTCTCCACAATCATTTCTTCATTTTCTACCGAGCAGGGACCCGCGACAACGACAACGGGGTGGTGTTCACCAAATACAACTTTTCCATTAGGTGTATCCACCACTACCTCAGAAGCTTCTCCGTGGCGGAATTGGCGGCTAGCGCGTTTGTAAGGCAATTCTACCCGCAACACTTGCTCAATCCAAGGGCTGACTTCTTGAATTTGTAGTGGGTCTAAATTAGCGGTTTCACCTACTAAGCCGATTACTACTTTGTGTTTACCAACAATTTTTTCGGGTGTTAGTCCCCAGCTAGTTAGTTCCTCGTCAATGCGGTTAATTTCTTCCGTTGGGGAACCAATTTTCATGACTACAATCATGTTAAATTTCCTTTATGGCTAATTAGATACCTGGTATAAAAAACGTAGAGACGTAGCATTGCTACGTCTCTACAAAGGTTTCGGGCAACGCATAATTAATTTTTACCAGATGTCTATTGTTATTATCTATATTGACTTAACAAAATATATTAAAAAATATAACGCTCAGATTGTTTTGCTACTGTATTTTGGGTTTCAAAAAAAATATAAATTTTTAATTAGCAATGTTGAAGTTATAAAAATTATCTAAAATTTTAACTTCAACATTCACTTTAAAATTTACTCAACAGTACAAAATCTAACACCTGAGCGCTGATAATTATACGTTTTTTTGACGAGTTTCCCGCCAAACTTCGACCATTCGTGCCCAATTGGTGCTGAACTCACTTAAGCCCACCAAACCCCCAACTCTCTCTTCGTCCCAAGAGGCAGATAGAACGCCATAAGTTATTCCTATGACTCCTAAACCAAATAATCCCATGTTGACTAGTAACACGGCGATCGCAGGTAGCTTAATTTGGGCGTACACAGCTAGCAGATAGCTGGCAACTAAGATGGCAATACCGAAAAATGTTGGCACACCACAGAAGCCAGCTACCCGTCTGATCATGCGCTGACTGACAACCTTGGGGATTGCCATTTCTTCTTTGGTGTAAGTTCGCTTTTGAGCAACCTGTTTCTCAGCTTCTTGCTTAATAATCGGCTTATTTTGAGATTTAGGCGATTTTTGGCGTTTTTTCGGTTCAAAGGGCAATTTACTGCGTTCGGATTCTTCAGCAGACATAAGCGTTAGTCCTTATCCACGAATACCGAGGCGACCAATTAAAGCTTGATACTTTTCGCGGCTGTCTTCTAGAATGTAAGCTAGAAGGCGCTTGCGCTGACCGATGAGCTTTAACAATCCCCTGCGAGAAGAATGGTCTTTCTTGTTTGCTTGGAGATGCAAGCTGAGACGGTTGATCCGCTCGGTGAGCATGGCAACTTGGACATCGGCGGAGCCTGTATCGGTTTCGTGAACTTGATAATTGACGATGATCTCTTGTTTGCGCTCTTGGGTTAAAGCCATGATGGATTCTATTTATATGTGCAGCAGTTTCCCATAATATCACAGCCCTCACGTTGTATGTGGAATCACCTTTACTGCTACGCCTTGAGGTAGATACGCATAAATAAATTAAAGATAGTATTGTATTATTTGGCGTTTTAACACTAAAGCCCTAACTACAAGCCAGAAAGCATCTTTTGTTTAATAATATGTACGTTTAGCAACAGTTTAATAACTGATCAAAAAGGTGGAAGAATGATATAAAGTTAACAAAAAAACACCTTAATAAATAGCTACATGAAACCACTTAAGGGCACGCGAAAGCGGGGATTTGTGCTGAGTACTATTGGTTTGAAGCGCTTACAGGGCAAGATTTTGGCTGTGGAAATAGCAGAGAACAACGGCATCCGCTTTACTCTCGACGATCTGGGCGATCGCATGAATATTTCTAGCAAAACACTCTCGCGATTGTGGTCTTTGAATGTAGGTGTAGATCAAAAAACCCTAAGATTGTGCTTTAGCAGTTTTAACTTGGAATTACGCAATGAAGATTATGCAATACTAAGTGAAGCAAACGAGACTGAAACTTCTGATGCGCTCTCGTTGAGTTTAGACGTAAAAGAAGTAAATGCGCCTCAGCATTTATCCGTAAACTCTCACCGTGACCAACTTGAAAATATCTGGTCATACCCGGATGGACCGGTACCTTTGGATTCTCCCTTCTATATCGAACGTCCCCCCATTGAAGAACTGGTTTATCGGGAAATAACTCAACCTGGCTGTGTGATTCGGATTCGCGGACCAAGAGAGATGGGTAAGAGTTCTCTCGTGCAGAGGCTGTTAGCATTTGCAGAAGCACAAGGATATCGCACGGTAAACCTCAATTGCAACCAAATCGATTCTGACTGTCTGACTGACTTAAACAAGCTGTTGCGTTGTATTTGCTTTTCAATTGCAACAGAATTAGGCATTGACCCCAACCTAAATGACATCTGGGATGAGGAAGTTGGTTGTAAGTTGAATTGTAGCTTTTACTTGCAGAACTATTTGCTCAAGCAGATTCAAAGTCCAGTGGTTTTGGTGTTAAACGAAGTTGACCGCTTTTTTGAATATCCTCACATTGCTAGTGACTTCTTTGCCTTGTTGCGTTCGTGGTGCGAGTCAGCACGACAAAATCTTAATTGGCAGAAGCTCAAGCTAGTGGTGGTTTACTCTACAGAAGATTATGCCACCCTGGATATCAACCGATCGCCGTTTAATATCGGACTACCTATCCGTCTAAGCGAATTTACTCAGCAACAGGTAGAAGATTTAGCCCAACGGCACGGGCTAGACTGGAATAGTGGCAAAGAATCCGCTCAACTGATGTCACTTGTCGGGGGTCATCCAGCGCTGATTCGGATTGCTCTGTATTATATTTGCTCTCAGGTAATTACTTTAGAAGATTTAATGCAGGAGGTAGTTGACAACGGTGGTATCTACCGCTATCATTTATGGCGACAGTGGGCAAAACTGCAAGAAAAACCCAGTCTGGCAAAGATATATGAGAAAGTTGTGACGACTGAGGAAAGTATTTCTCTTAATCCTATAGAGGCTTATAAGCTCGACAGTATGGGATTGATTTGCTTTGAGGGCGATCGCATTCTACCGCGTTGCGAACTCTACCGCGCTTATTTTGCAAAACAAAAGCGCGACAATTGTCTAATAATCGACGTTTAAAACCACTCTTAATTAAGAGAATAATCGGCTTACAAGAGTTCAGTCATCCCATTAAAGTTTTTACCAAATTATCTGTGCTGTCAAAAAATCACCCTAGAAGACTTGCGACAAAAAGCGACCTCAACCAATACACTTGGTGATAAGATTTTATCCTTCCTAGCCCTCCTTAAAAACGAGGGAATTAAGCCCCCTTTTTAATTCTGTTGCGGGAATCTTCTGCAACCCGACATCACTAACAAAAACCGTATTGCGATCTAAACAAATTAAAGGTCGGGGTTTTCCCAACCTGCTTTATAGGGGTTACCTATTTGTATATCAATCGTCCTTCGATATAGCTGTTAAGAAGTTGATTAGAGGTAAAGTATTCTTCAAGCACATTCTGAACAGATGTTGCGACTACCTTCGGTTGAGCTAATTTTGTCAAATCTTCAGTTATTATGCCTAAACTTTTGACTGAATTTTTGTAATGATATTCCTGAAGACAGATAGTGTATTCATTATGTGCTTCTACAGGTTTTCCATTAATGGTCAAAGATTCAAGCTTTCTTTCAGCATCATTGTAAACTGCCTGAATACCTTTGCTTATCTGAAAACACTGACTATTATCCGGGTTTCTGTTTTCTGCTCTCATAATATGTGAGAATATCTTGGTGAGCTGTTCACCAGTAACTCTTACCCGATAAACGGGTCCGTCATAAGGGTAAATTTTTTTCAGGTCACTTAATGTAACTAGAGGACCCAATTCTGTTCCACGTATTGAACTACTTCCCAGAAAAACTACATCAGACATAACTGATTGAGCCAAAATATCAGTCATTAAGTTACCCAATTCAGTTTCTATTTCACGCCAAGGATGTGTTAATTTACGTGTTAATCGACAAATCAGCCGATTATACTTGCGATCTACCTCTTCCTTGAAAGTATTAATAAACTTTTCGAGTTCAACATCTGGCTGTGCAAGATTATTATCCACAGGGATGAGTTGCCACTTCCATTCCACAATGCTGTTAGTATCGTCATCCACTGTAATATCGAAACGTCCAATTTGGTCTGTACCAACCCCTGCTTGTGTAATTAGAATGTTGTTGACTTGGGCTGGTTGTTCTAAAATAGTATGGGAGTGTCCGCCAATTATCATATCCACACCCCAGATCGGGTCTAGCATTGCAGCTAGTTTTTTATCCTCTTCAAA
The DNA here is from genome assembly GCF_025753815.1 of Plectonema radiosum NIES-515. Lineage (GTDB taxonomy): Bacteria > Cyanobacteriota > Cyanobacteriia > Cyanobacteriales > Nostocaceae > Hassallia > Hassallia radiosum_A. The sequence goes on from NZ_JAOWRF010000003.1 coordinate 5,930, forward strand.
ACCGATGTGCGTCATGAGAATTGTCAGGTCAATGTCATCATTTTTGTAGGTGTCGCAAATCTTCCCTACTTCGGCTGCGGCATCTTCAAGACTGACAAATGTGCCAATACTTTTGTCAAGCTTTAATGAGTTAAGAATTTCTTCAGTCACAATACCAATAAACATGATATCAAATCCATCTACATTCAGGATAATGTAGGGATTCATCAATCGTTTATTGTACTTTTTAATATACAAGTTGGCATTGACGATGGGAAAAGTTGCCATTTTTTCCAATAAAAGTAAGTGAGGAAACCCATAATCTAATTCGTGGTTCCCCAGAGTCACTACGTCAGGAGCCAGGTAATTCATGATTTCTATGGTTGAAATACCTTTGTATTCCGTATCAATCATAGACCCCTGAACCATATCACCAGAAATGACAAAAAGCGTGTTTTTCTCTTCCGAGCGCACCTTATTTAAATATCCTGAAAGAAGCGAAAGTCCACCAATAAGATGACCCTCGGCACCCTTACTTTCTGCCAGAAAGTCTCCATGCATATCATTGGAATGTAAAATCGTAATTTTTTTAAACCGCTCAGTCGTCATCATCGTGTTTTAGCTCGAATAATTAACAGCGATCGCATTCTACCGCGCTCCTGTTTGCAAAACAACTATCGACTATTGTTTAACAATAAATCATCTGTTGTCCTAGATGTAGAGACGCGATAAATCGTCGTCTCTACAAGGGTTCGGGTAAGCCATAATTAATTTCCACACCTATGTCTCATGGTGTGGAAGTGGAAGATTCCTGAGATTTTTAGTATAAGCAAGGCGCCTTTGGACTGACTGCCCAAGGATGATTGCAGACGCTGAGACTCTCGTCAAAAATGGTGCCTTCACCACAATCAAAGTCGGAAAATTGTGAAATTCTCTTTTGTCTGGGAATAATCAACGCAACGGTAGAATTTGGAGCAGTCTGTTGGATTACCGAAAAATCCCTCTTGGGTACAGGTGATTTTTTGGGCGATCGCAGGACTTATGGCAACCCACATTGCGAGAATCACTGCTAAACAACATCCTAGTAGTTTTTTCATAGGGACTTTCTCCTTTGGGGATGAAAATGTTTTTTACCTCTTTTAAAAAGCTTTCATTTTAGTTATCAAAATGCAAGGACAGATAGGACATTTAAGAACCATTTTAGGTTGGGTTAAGCAGAGCGCAACCCAACAAAACCAAGGTAGATATTAGGTTTGGTTCCTCAACTCAAGTAAGCTGTTTTTCAGTTGTGGCGGCAAATCAAAGTATAGACTTGACAATTTGGGCTTGATTTTCTTTGAGGGCGATCGCGTAGCCCGTCGTAGACATCGCCGGAATCATCATCCCGGCGTAATGCAACCCTTTGTAGAAGGTTTAAGAGGTTATTTATAAAGTAAAAATAAAATTACTGTCGGGTGTGTCATTAGTCAAAAGTTAAGGCTGTAAGGCAAATGTCAAAGGGCTTTTAGAAGACGCTTTCAATAAAAACTGAGAAAGAAAAATTTCTTGATAATGATAATTATACAAGAGTAGACTATCACGATTATCATTGTGATGCAGATTTCTGTCTATAGATATATTGACAAAAATTACTTGGGTTTCAATTATTAGTAATCGGTGCTTGGCATTCTGATTTTACTGTTAAGCAATCAAGCTTTTATATGAAGTTTATTTAAATGTTCGCTTAACTGTCTTAACTGTCTTAACTGTCCTTGTCTTTTTTTTGAAATCATATTTTACTTATAGACATTGATGCTTTATTTCACGAGAAAAAGCATTCTTATGACAATATATCCACCACATTAAACCCAAGGAACAATTGAACATGGCAACCAATTTCAGTATAATATCCAAAAGAAGTGGCAAAGCTCTAGATCTTCAAAATGGTGCTGTTACTGATAATAACCCTATTGTCCAGTATACAAAAAATGGGGGTGTTAACCAACAGTGGATACTTGAACCAGATATTTCAACATTAGTGAGTGCTACAACTACTAACAGTTTAGATTTTACTGGTACTCAGCTAACATCTACTGTGAATGGGAAATCGGCTACTATTGACATAGCGTCTATCATTGCTGATGTCCTGTATATTCAGACAGGTGAAGTTTATAATGGATATCTAGACAGCCAAGGAAGCCAAGGATGGACACTCAATAGTGGTAGTGGAGAACGTACTTTTACTACCACAGTGAAATTTAATTCACCTTTTCGAGTGCCTCCACAAGTATCACTTGCAATCAGCGGACAGGATGTTGGAATAGCAAAAAATATCCGACTCCAAGTCATAGCTAAGAATATTACTGTAGATGGATTTGAACTTACTTACAAAACATGGTTTGATACAGTAGTATTTAGTGCTTGGGCAACATGGACAGCAATAGGTGTAAAACCGTAAGCAAAAAAATTGCCTTCTAAAAAGAGCTAAAAGCAAGGGCTGCATTAGGAGATATATTCTGATGCAGCTCTACATTTTGTAGGATTGGTTTCTAGCTGCTGACCTTTATCAGGCTTGTGCGATCGCTCGTAGCGCCATTTTGGCTTTCAATCCGGGCACAGATAATGCGATCGCATCCGCATTGGAAGAGCTAATTTTAATCGCACTTTGACATGAGATACCAGGTAGGGGGCAGCCTCCGCACTAACGATCCCACATACATTGTTCGTCAAGCAGACGAAAAACTTTATACCAGCTTGAAAGCCGGCGATTTTTGTTATGTCTTAAATTCTCGTCAGATGGGCAAGTCATCCTTATTACAACGCACGAGTTATCGTCTGGTGGAAGAAGGCTATAGCTGTGCTTACTTGGATGTCACTCGATTAGGTAGCGACAATACTACACCGGAACAATGGTACAAAGGTATCATCCTCAGCCTGTTCTACGACTTAAATCTAGGGGAACACGTCAACTTTAAAAATTGGTGGGATACGCAAGCCGGTATTTCCCCAGTGCAAAAACTACACCTGTTTTTTGAAGGAGTTTTACTGCCAAAGATTGAAAGCGATTCTCTACGAGACGGCAAAGCCGATCGCATTTTCATCTTCATTGATGAAATTGATAGTTTGTTGAGTTTAAGTTTCCCTGTCAACGACTTTTTTGCCTGGATTCGTCATTGCTACAATCAGCAAGCACATGACCAAAATTTCCGACGTCTGGGATTTGCCCTATTTGGGGTAGCGAGTCCATCTGACCTAATTGCAGATAAACGTCGAACACCCTTTAACATTGGGACAGCGATTGAGTTATATGGCTTTCAACTGCATGAAGCCAAACCATTGCTCAAAGGGTTAGAGGAAGTAATCAGCCAACCCAAGGCAGTGCTGCGAGAGATTATCTATTGGAGTGGAGGACAACCGTTTCTGACCCAAAAACTCTGTCAGTTAATTGTCCGAACAGCCTTAGAGACATCAAATAGAAAAATTATCCTACCTCCAGAAACCGCAGCATATTGGGTAGAACAATTTGTGCTTAAGCACATTATCCAACATTGGGAATCTCAAGATGAACCCGAACACCTCCGCACGATTCGCGATCGCCTACTTTTCCACGAACACCGAGCAGGACGGTTGTTGGGTCTTTATCAGCAGGTGTTGCTTTGGGAGCAAACAGATACTCAAACATATGGTGTATCTACTGACGATAGTCGAGAACAGACAGAACTGTTGTTATCTGGTTTAGTCGAGAAACACAACGGCATTCTCAAAATTAAAAACCCCATCTATCAAAGTGTTTTCAATGCTCAATGGGTGATTAGACAGCTAGACAATCTGCGTCCTTACTCGCAAACATTCAATGCTTGGGTAGCATCTGGCTATAAAGATGAATCGCGTCTGTTGCGAGGACAGGCTCTAAAAGATACTCAAAATTGGGCACAGGGCAAAAGTCTGAGCGATTTGGATTATCAATTTTTCGCTGCAAGTCAAGAATGTGAACAGCGAGCAGTGCAAACGGGATTGGAGGCAGCACGAGCAAAAGAGGTAGAAGCACGACTAGCACAAGAGAAAAAAACGGCTAAACTACAAAGGTTTTTGTTAGTTGCAGTGTGTATCGGCTTGCTCGTTTCTAGCGGGTTGGGGCTAGGCAGTTTCATTCTATACCGCCAAGCTATTAAAAGCGAAAGTCAAGCCAGAACCAGCGAAATTGAAGCCCTTGTATCTTCTTCTGAAGGATTGTTTGCCTCAAATCGCAGATTAGATGCGCTCATAGAAGCAATTAAAGCCAAACATAGACTGCAAAAACTGGGTCAACCAAACACAAATCTTGAGCCTCAGGTGGAAAATGCATTGAGGCAAGCAGTTTATGGAGCAGATGAATACAACCGTTTTTCCGGTCATACAGCAGCTGTTCTGGCAGTAGATGTCAGTCCTGACAGTTCTCTGATTGCCTCAGCAAGTACAGATAAAACAATCAAGCTAATTCGACGTGATGGTACAGAAGTTGCAACTCTCAAAGGTCATCAGGCAACAGTTAGGGCAGTCGATTTTAGCTCTGACGGTCAGATGCTCGCCTCGGCGAGTGAAGATGGTACAGTTAAACTTTGGAAGCGAGACGGTGAGCTGCTAAGAACTTTCAAAGGTCACACTGCTTCAGTCTGGGGAGTAGCGTTTAGTCCCGATGGTCAGTTTCTTGCCTCTGCCAGTTTCGACAGAACGGTGAAAATTTGGAAGCGAGACGGCACCTTACTCAACACGTTTCAAGGTTACAAACATGGGTTTTGGGGAGTAGCTTTTAGTCCTGATGGTAATATCGTTGCTGCCACAAGTGTAGACAAGACAGTAAAACTCTGGAAACGAGACGGTTCGGACTGGCAAGACGCCAAACTCCTGCAAACTCTTACTGGTCACACTGCTTGGGTTATAGGAGTCGCTTTCAGCCCTGACGGTCAGACGATTGCTTCAGCGAGTGAAGACACAACTGTTAAACTTTGGCAGCGAGACAGCACTGATGGAAGCTACCACCTTGATAAAACTCTTACTGGTCATAGTGCCGGGATTTGGGGAGTCGCTTTTAGTCCGGATGGTCAAACTATTGCCTCCGCCAGTCTCGACAAAACGATTAAACTTTGGAATATTGATGGTACGGAACTGAGGACGCTCAGAGGACATAGTGCGTCCGTTTGGGGAGTGAGTTTTAGCCCTGACAGCAGCTTTATTGCGTCGGCAGGTGCAGAAAACGTTGTCAGACTCTGGCAGAAAGAAAATCCATTCCAGAAGAGTCTTATTGCCCATAAAGCCGGGATTTGGTCAATTGCTATTACCTCCGACAGTTCAGCGATCGCCACAGCAAGCCACGAAAACACTGCTAAAGTTTGGAGTCGTCAAGGTAAATTGCTCAAAACTTTCACTGAATCTGGAGGCGCAATCTTCGAGGTTTCATTCAGTGAAGATCGCAAGTTAATTGCTCTTCGCACTTACGATGATACGATAAAACTCAAGAAGCCAGACGGCACTTTGGTCGCTAGTTACAAAGATCCTATCGGTAAACTCTTAGCAGGAGTATTGAGTCCCGACGGTCAAGCGATCGCATTAGCAAATGTTGACAAAATTGTTCAGATATGGCATCGCGATCGCTCTTCACCGCAGATTCTTAAAGGACATCAAGCGGAGGTGTGGCATGTCGCATTTAGTCCCAACGGTCGGCTCGTTGCTTCCGCTAGTGGCGATAGTACTGCTAAACTGTGGACGCTGGATGGCAAGTTGTTCAGAACCCTTGTGGGACACTCAGCATCAGTATGGAGAGTTGCCTTTAGCCCTGACAGTAAAATGGTAGCTACTGGAAGTGGGGACAATACCGTTAAGCTGTGGACGCTTGAGGGCAAGTTGCTGAAAACTCTCAAAGGTCACACAGCTGGGGTTTGGGGAGTTGCGTTTAGTCCAATCCCCCCAACCCCCCTTTTTAAGGGGGGGGAAGGGGGGATCGTTGCTTCTGGCAGCGTGGATAATACTATCAAGCTTTGGAAACTCGATGGTACGGAACTGACTACCCTGAGAGGACATACCGCAGCCATCAGGGAAATTGCTATCAGCCACGACGGCACAATTCTTGCTTCAGGAGGTGATGACAACACGCTCATTTTGTGGAATTTGCCGCGAATTCTTCACCTAGATGCACTGACTTATGGTTGTAACCTTGTGCAGGATTATTTGAAAACTAACACAGCGGTCCAGAAGAGCGATCGCGTTATTTGCAATAATATGAGTCGTGTTAGAAATAACGCGATCGGCTCCTCAAATTTTGGCGTTGCTGAATCGGGGTATGAAAATAATTTTACATAATACTAAAATCCTTGTAGAGACGTTCCGGCGGAACGTCTTTATATCCGGATTCATACATCAATTCAGCAATGCCCAAATTTTTAGTCTAAATTCGGACTTCGCAGAGACGTTCCGCCGGAACGTCTCTACAATACGTTAAATTTACCCTTGTACATTGCAAAATCGGCGTTGCTGATTTCAAATATGAATTCTAAATTTTGGGGTTTGATTCTAACATTAAAACCCTGATTGTAGAGACGTTCCGGCGGAACGTCTATGAGCGTTGAATTAGTATTTTCATATTAAAATTCAGCAACGCCGCAAAATCTTCCCCTAAATATGCAACGCCCCATTTTTAGTTTATTTAGATTGAAGTACTTACTACTGGGAAACAAATATCTTTGCTGTAAATGCCGCTATCTCAAAGGTTAGAGTATCTTCATCAACTTTCACAGAAGTCTCACTAAACCAATCTTGCCACAATTCAGCCGATGGAAAGTTGGGAATCTGATATTCTGGGAAATTTTGGTCAGAGAAATTTACAACGACGACGATGCGAGAACCTTGGGAATTCCAGCGGGTGTAAGCGAGTACTTTGGCTTCAGCATTTTCGTGCAAAAACTCAATATTGTCGCTTTGCATTGCTGGAGTTTGCTTGCGTAGGGCGATTAGTTTTTTGTAATATTCAAATAAATCGCGATTTTCGTCTCTCTCCAACAAAGCCCAGGCTATTTTTTTCGGCTGAGTCACAGTTTTGCTTTTGCGCTTGTGTTCGCCAAATTCTTCACCCATCCACAGCATCGGTACACCCATTGCTGTCATTAATAGTACAGCACCTAACTTGGCGCGGACAAATGCAGCTTCATCAAAAATGCCGCGATCGCCTAATTCTCTAAATAAATGTTCGCGATCGTGAGTCGCTAAATAATTTACCACATTTATCGCAGTGGCATAACCTTGCTGTTTCGGGTCTAAAACCTCCTTCAGATGGTCTAATTCAAATGTTTCACCACAAATGTGAGGAATCATAAAATACCGAAAACTTTCATGCCAACAAGCATCCATCGGTCCTTCTGGTGCTGTCACCTTACTTGTATCGGGAATGTTTTCAGCAATATTATAAAACGGCTTGGGTGCAGTATTCTTTTTCGCTTGTTGAGCGAGCCAATCCAAAAATTCAAAGTTAGCTAATTGCCGCACTGCATCAAAGCGAATTCCATCAATGTGATACTCCTTGACCCAATACTGTACCACATCGCCAACATATTTCCAAGCGGGTCTAACGTCTAACTTTTCATCATAATTATCATAATTAAATTCCGGTCCCCAATAATTGTTGGGGTCTTCCGGATAGTGCATGTGTTCGTAATACCAATAATTTCGATCAATCAACATTAACGGGCATTCTTCATCTGTATGGTTGTAAATTCCATCCATGAAAACCCGAATACCTCTACTATGACACTCGTCAATAAACCGCTTTAAATCTTCTGTTGACCCGTAACTTGATTCTGTAGCGAAAAAATGCCGTACTTTGTAGCCCCAGCTATAATCGCCAGGATACTCATTTACTGGCATTAATTCAATTGCATTAATTCCCAATTCCTGTAAATAATCTAATTTTTCAATCGCATCTAAATATTTTCCACGTTTGTTCTGGTCAACTTCACCACCGGTAAAATCGGCAACGTGCATTTCATATATTACTAATTTATGATTTTCTGGCAATAATTTATCGTCGTGCTGCCAAACGTAAGTATCAACTATTCGCTTACCATCTTTGACCCGCGCTATACTGACTTTTTTCTCATCGTCTACATCTGTAGCGTAAGGGTCAATTACATCCACCCATTCATCAAGCTGAAAATTTGGACTTTTGCTTTGAACGCGGAATTTGTATTCATAAACACCGTCTTCTATTTCTATTTCAATACGAAAATAACCATCTTCTCCTTTTTGCATTGGCATCTCTTTCCAATCATAAAAAGACCCAATTAAAGCTGCTTCTTTGTTACGAGGAGCAAACAAATTAAATTCAATTGAACTTGCCATTTTTACCTTTTAAAATAATTATTTTGGTTTGTTCAGATGAAATTATTTTGGATTAGAAAATTATGTTAAACTTCTTTCTAAAGTAATATAATGTCCGCTTAATTAACATTAATAGAAACATTGCAACCTTCGTAGAGACGTAGCACTGCTACGTCTCTACAATATATGTGATTTGTGGGACATGATACAGCAGATTGCGTTGTGATTAAATACACGTAGAGACGTAGCACTGCTACGTCTCTACAATATATGTGATTTGTGGGACATGATACAGCAGATTGCGTTGTGATTAAATACACGTAGAGACGTAGCACTGCTACGTCTTTGAGCGGGTTTTGGATTTTACGCAGTACCTTCTAAGGAGTGAAATCTGCTGTATAAGATCAACAAATTGACAGGCGTTGCTGATTTTAAATATGAATTCTAAATTTTTTGGTTTGATTTTAACATTAAAACCCTTATTGTAGAGACGTTCCGCCGGAACGTCTATGAGCGTTGAATTAGTATTTTCATATTAAAATTCAGCAACGCCAATTGACACTCCCCGCGATCTTCAAGAACGGGGTGCAAAATCTCACTTAACCAACAGGTACAGAGGCATTCGCCACAGACTTATTATCTAAAATAGGCTTGCGGGTTTTTAAGTCAAATTTATATCCATTTGGCAAAATGTGCAGCTTGGCTCCGCAAATCGCCAAAGGCTCATCTTTCAAAATGTCGTCAATGTTGCTATGTGTAGCTTCTGATTCATCGACGACGGTGACACAACCCTGCCCAATCACTTCAAATTGGTTATCGGTAACAACCATTGCGGTATTCTCATCAATGCCGAATCCCAACACAGCAGGCTCTATCAGCAAAGCTGAAATTAAGCGTCCCAAGCGTCCGCGCTGTGAGAAATGCTGGTCAATTACCACCCCAGGCAAAAAGCCCATACCGGGTCCCATGTCCACGGCGTTAATCCGAGGATTTGTTTCTGAGTCGCCTTCCACAATCATGACATCTGGCATGACAGCGGCTCCAGCGCTTGTGCCACCGATGACAATTCCTTCAGCGCAGCGTTTGTGAATTGCGCTATCAAGTTCAGTGTCTTTGAGGATGCTCGTGATCCGCGCTTGATCCCCTCCAGTAAAAAATACGCCTGTAGCTTTGTCAACTGCTTCTAGCGCTGTGGATGAAGATGCGTCTTCACGGCTTTCGGTGTCAATTATCCTAACATTCTCTGCTCCCAGGCGCTCAAACACTCTGATGTAATTTTGTCCTACTTCTCTTGGCAGTTCGGTTGCTGCTGTCATAATGACAATTTTGGCTTTGGTGCCACCAGCACGTCGCACAAACTCACGCAGGATCTGGCAATCGCCTTCTTTGTCTTCTGCACCGCCAATAATCACCAACTGCCGTTTGGTTTCAGTCGCCGCCATGATGCCTCCGGATCTAAGTCTGTTAATTTTAATAAAACACGACAATTTAAACTATAAAAACATCCATATGGTAGATTTAGATACAAAAATTAAAAATGAAATTTAGTAATTTTTCCCGGGAGGCTGGAAAAAGTTAAGAAATAAAGCTAATAATTTTGCTTTAATCAAAAACATCTTACTCACGATCGCACAAGTATTGAATCGTGGGTAAGATGTAATAAAATGGCGCTTAAATTGTCTAAAGTTCTATACCTAAGGTTAGATTTTCAACAAAAATATCTACCTAATAGAACTACTAAAAAGCAACTCATTTAAAAAAGAACGTGCCTGGTCTAGTGGGAAATGTCTGGGTTTGCCCTCGATTAGAATTTGAAACTCCTCGCTGTCTGCACCATCACCATAACCGGAAATAAGTTTGCGATGAAATGCTTCTTCAGCAAGTTGTCTAACTTCGTCTCTAAGAGCAGCTTTTGTGCCATTCATTCTCGGCTGTCTCCTAAATTTTTCTTTTATAACTTACTATTTATAAGCAATATGAGGTGTAGTTTGCACCTTTCAAAGGTTATACATTTTGCGACGGATAATTTCATTAGACATAGACGTGAAAATGAACGATGCGTTACCCAAACCCCAAGAGACGCTTGGGTATCGCGTCTCTACATTCTTTTCCAACAGAGGTCTATTACCACAATCCCGGTTTCTTAGAGTATGCCTGAAAAGCGAATAGAATTCGCTACTACGCAGACTATAAAAACAAGGGATTTTAAACGTAAGTTATGCGGGTTTTGATTGTGTAGCCGCACTTCTAGTCGCTCGGTAGAGTAAAAAATAAGACATCCTCTTAGAGAAATCGGGATTCTGACGCTAATGCATGTGTAAAATAAATGGTCTATGCCCTGAGATAGTTGAAAAACTATAGCATTAGGGATAGGATATCATAGGAAAAATATTGAGTTTTATTAAAGCGTCTATTCGCGTTCTGGGAGTGCAAATGCCTGAAATTAAGGTGTTTTTTGCATCATGAACCGTATTGGTTGAAATTAAAGGGTGTTTAGCCAAAGGTATATAAATCAATGATTCAAGAAAAAAGCACCGATGCAGTTCGCGTCAATGCGAGAAAAACAGATGTTTTCGATATTTTCGGGTTCAAGCATTACATGGGAGCGAATCCCTATTTGGAAACAGGAGCGCTAGTATTTAGTTTTGCGCTGACAGAGTATAATCAGCCTTTGGCAGTTGAGGACTATGTATCTATTATTGGCGATCGCTACCCCCAGATAAAAGAGCAAACATACGATTCTCATGCCGATTTATTTGCTCGCACCGTCGCAGAAGTCGGCAAACTGGACATGGGTTTGCACCTCAACCGTTGGAGTGTCAAGTCATATCCGCATTACAAAAAAATCAGCGTGCAATCGCTGCACGAACGCACCACCAGATCCGTACTTTACTTCGTTTGGGATTGGTTTGAAGCAATTACCCAAAAGGAAGAAGTTGTTTTTGAAGAACAAATGCGATCGCTGCAAAACAGATTTCGGCAATCTGTTTATGGAGGTCCCACAGTCTACACCTTATTACGCACCGCCTACGAAAAAGGTATTCCTAACTTCTATCTGTGGGAAGAAGGATTGATGCAATATGGCTACGGCAAAAAACAAGTTCGCGGTGTAGCTACCACATTTCATTGTGATGCTCATCTAGATTCAGACTTCACCACCCGCAAAGATGACTGCAAAGCATTTTTAAACACCTTAGGTTTCCCCGTACCTCAAGGTGATATCGTCACTACCGAAAGAGAAGCTTTAGGTGTAGCCAGAGAAATTGGCTACCCAGTAGCAGTAAAACCCGTTGTCGGTCATAAAGGAATTGGTGTAACCGCTGATGTCCAAGACTCTAGAGAACTAGAATCGGCTTTTGAGCGATCGCTCCAAGCAATCCCCGAAAACCAGCCAACGCGGATCATCATTGAAAAAAGCATCTCTGGGGCAGATTTTCGCTTGTTGTGCGTCAATGGTAGATTTGTCGCTGCCACCGAACGGCGTCCCGCATCAATTGTCGGTGATGGACACTCTACCATTAATGAGCTAATTCGCGATGAAAATCGAAAACCCGCTCGTTTGGATACACCAACCTCACCGATGAGCAAAATTCAAAGCGATGAAGCGATGCAACTGTATTTAGACGAACAGCGTTTGTCATTGGACAGCGTAATCGAAAAAGGTCGCACAGTTTATCTTCGCAAAGTCGCCAATCTTTCGGCAGGAGGTGTCAGCATCGATGCCACGCGCACAGTTCACGATGACAATATTATATTGGCGCAAGATATTGCCCAACACTTTCGATTAACTTGCTTAGGCATTGATGTCATTACCAAAAGTCTTGATAAATCTTGGAAAGAAGGCAACTTTGCCATTTTAGAAATCAACGCTGCACCTGGCATTTTAATGCATCTAAATCCTGCTGTTGGTGAAAGCGTTGATGTACCTTCTCATATTTTAGAAACCTTCTTTGAGTCGGGTACAGATGCGAGAATACCAATTCTCACCTTTAATAAAATCACAGTTTCTGAACTTCAAGAAACCATTGACCATATTCTTTTGCAACACCCTGATTGGACAATAGGTGCTGTTTGTCAAAATGCAGTTTTTGTGAATCGCTCGACAAAAATCTTCAACAAAGATTACAACAGCAACGTTTTAAGTTTGTTGCGTAATCCTAAACTTGATTTACTCATTGCCCAATACGATGAAGAAACTTGGGAAAATGAAGGCATGTTTTACCAAGGAAGTAACATGGTAGTTCTGGATAATCCTACCGAAACCGAGATGATTCTCGCACGAGATGTCTTCGACGGTTCTACTGTGGTGATTAAGAAAGGAGATAGCGTTTCTATTCGTCGCAAAGGTTTGATTGAAGAGTACAACTTGGGAACAGATGAACCGTTTACACGAGTTTATTTGAAAGAAATCGGCACGATTTTGTAATTTTTTCAATGTATCGTTGCGGAAAGTAACCGACACCCTAGAAGGGTGCGGCTACACGTACAAAGCCTGCCTACGCAGGCTTAAGAATTCAAGCCTGGGTCGGCAGGCTTTGTTTGTATAGCCCCAGGAATCTCGCGCCTGTGGGATATTTTTATTCAGGGATCGCTTTACTTTAGCTTTGCATGTGCTGCCAAAATAATTTCTTCTGTTTCTTCCCAGCCAATACATTTATCAGTTACAGAAACCCCATATTTTAATTCTTTAGATTGAGAAGAAATCGATTGACTTCCTTCATACAAATGCGATTCCAACATCATACCGACAATTGATGTATTGCCATCGACGATTTGTTGAATAACATTCTCTAAAACCCTAGGCTGTAATCTGTAGTCTTTATTTGAATTCCCGTGACTACAGTCGATGACAATTCTGGGTGATAAACCTGCTGCTTTTAATTTGTCTTCCACTTTTTGGACATTCGCAGCATCGTAGTTAGGTTGACCGTTACCCCCACGTAAAATAACATGACCGTAGGCATTTCCTTTAGTTTGAAATATACTAACTTGTCCTTTATGATTAATTCCGAGAAAATGGTGTGGACTTTTAGCTGATTCCAAGGCATTTAAAGCTACTTGAATATTACCATCAGTACCGTTTTTGAAACCTACAGGCATCGACAGTCCGCTTGCCATTTCGCGGTGAGTTTGTGATTCTGTAGTGCGTGCGCCAATTGCCGACCAAGAAATCAATTCGCTAATGTACTGCGGTATAATCGGATCGAGGGCTTCTGTGCCGGCGGGTAATCCCAGTTCAGTAATTTGTAACAGTAGGGTGCGTGCCATTTGTAAACCCTTTTCTACATGGAAAGAATCATCCATATCGGGATCGTTGATTAATCCTTTCCATCCGACTGTTGTTCTGGGTTTTTCAAAGTAAACCCGCATGACTAGGAGCAGTTTATCTTGGACTTTCTCAGCCAGAGTTTTTAGTTTTTGGGAATAGGCGATCGCAGCTTCGGTATCATGGATTGAACACGGACCAACTACAATAAATTTTCGGCTATCTTGAAAATCAAGAATATGTCCTATTTCCTGCCTAAATTTTAAAACAGCTTCTTCAGCCGATTGTGTTAAAGGTAATTTTGTTTTTAGCTTTTCTGGTGTTAATAAAACGCGGGAACTTTGAATGTTAGTGTCAAATAAATTGTTGTGCATGAGGAGTATTTCGTAATTTGTGCTAGGTATTATATTAACAGTAATAAAAACACTGCAATCATCGTAGAGACGTTCCAATACGGTTCGCTCGTCTGATTTTTCGTGGTGATTTAGGGCATGTAGAGACGCGATATATCGCGTCTCTACAAGGTTTTTGGTTTATCGAATTTTCTTATCCGAACCGTATTGAGAGACGTTCCGGCGGAACGTCTCTACAATATGTGCCGAAACGTCTCTACAATATGTTTGGTAAACCAAACATGACATGAGCATCGAAATTCATATAGATATTTTAAAACAAAACTTATTTACAAATAGCAAATTTATATCTTAATTCATTCACATATAAACAATATTTGTAATATAAATTCACAAAAAAAAGGGGAGAAATATTTCCCCTCTTTTTTCCTTATTATCTAACTACCGCATTATTGCCAAACAAATACTTTCGCTTCGTATGGACCTAAATCAGTCAAAATGCCATCATCACCAGCTTCGACATCATAATTACCTGTCCACTCGTGCCATGTACCACCGCTGGGGAAGTTAGGAACATGATAGCCACCCAAAAAGTTTTCGGAGAAATTAGCTACAACAACCACACGAGAACCTTCCCCATTCCAGCGGCTATAAGCCAGCACCTTTGCCTCTGGATTTTCGTGGATAAAGTCGATATTTTCAGTATAGAGGGCATGATTGTCTTTACGCAGGTTAATTAAGCCTTTATAGTAATCAAACAATCCCCGATTTAAGTCATTACCTAACAGTGTCCAATCGATTTTAGCTGACTCTTGACTTTTAGGTTTGTACTCCCCAAATTCTTCACCCATCCAAATCAAAGGTACACCGACTGCTGTCATGAGAATAGCAACTCCCAATCTAGCTCTTCTAAAAGCTTCCTCATCAAGAATCTCACGATTTCCTAACTCGACCATAACATGATTGTGGTCGTGGTTTGTGAGATAATTTACTACATTCGTAGCACCCAAAAAGCCTTGACGCTTGCAGTCAATTACATCTTTGAGGCGCTCTAAATCAAATGTATCACCGCAGATATGTTCTAAAACACAGTGATAGAAACTATCATGCCAGCATCCATCCATCGGTCCATCAACATTGGTGATGCTAGGAGTTTCCGGAATGTGTTCGGCAACGTTGTAAAAAGGCTTCATGTTAGCGGTGTTTTTCGCTTCCTGGACAATCCAGTGCATGAAGTCGTAATTAGCAATTTGCCGCGCTGCATCGTAACGAATACCATCTGTATGATATTCCTGAATCCAATAACGTACCGTATCACCAATAAATTTCCGAGCAGGATAAGTTTCTAACTTCTCGTCGTAATGTTCGTAATTAAACTCTGGTCCCCAGTTATTACCAGGGTCGCGGGGTTCATGATGATACCAATAATCGTGGTCAATTTGTGTTAAAGGACTAGATGCTTCTGAGTGGTTATAAATACCATCCATAATCACACGAATGCCTCTACCATGACACTCGTCAATTAAACGTTTTAACCCATCTGTAGAACCATAACTTGATTCTGTAGCAAAGAAGTGACGAGGATTATATCCCCAACTATAATCACCAGGATATTCCTTGAGTGGCATCAACTCAATAGCATTAATTCCTAATTCGCATAGATAATCTAATTTCTCAACAACGTGCTTATACTTTCCTCGTGCGTAAGGGTCATCTTCACCACCAGAAAAGTCTGCAATGTGCATTTCATAAATAACTAATTCATGGTCAGCCGGTAAAGGTTTATCGTCGTGTTTCCAAACATAGGTATCAACAATTCTTTCACCATCTTTAATCCGCACGATACCGTTATCTTTACCAGTTGTTTCATCAATATCAGTTGCGTAAGGATCGGTGACTTCTACCCATTGATCTGGTTCAAAAAACCATGATTTTGACTGGACGCGGAATTTATATTGATAATCCCCGTCTTCTAATTCAACAGTTGTACGAAAATAACCATCATCGCCTTTTTCCATTGGAATGTCTTTCCAATCTGAAAAAGAAGCAATTAACGCTGCTTCTTCGTTATATGGTGCAAATAAGTTAAATTCAATTGGCTTTGCCATAGAAGTATTTGTAGGAAAAAGTGTGATTGTTCGTATTTTCAGATTTTTTATAAAATTAGCCAATAGCTCTTGCGAAGTAATTACAGAACTAATACCTCTATCTTCAGATATATTGTTGGAGTGGGACTTGATTTTTTTGTGGCGATCGCATAGCTGTTGATTTAACAAGTTATAGTTACTTGTCAATACTCCTTAGATATATCTCGTAGTGAGCGGTTTACCGCTCATATCAAAGTTTTAAGGGATAGAGCCGCTAACTACAAAATTCCGTTTATTTATGCCCATCTACTTATTTCAAATTGCTAATCTGCTTAATTACTCAGATTTACTGTTATGTTCCATGTAGCTTAACAACCAATTTGCCGCTGTTGCCCTGCGAGTTTGTCGAGGTCCAAATTCACCGATTTTATAACCTTTGAAACCTAATTTTTCTTTCAGCAATTGTTTATTTTCGGCAGGAATGGAACGAGTCAATTTAACGGTTGGGGGGCGATTTTCAATAAAATTTGGTGGTTCTGGGTACTCATCCCGCCATTCTGCTAACACTTTGCTAGTGTCCCATTGTCCGGTTGTTTCGTCGTAGCGATAACCTAAGTAGTACCATACCAATTTATTGACAATGGCATCATCAATTTCTTCATTAAGAATTGCCCAAATGGTTTCGGTATTAAGTGGAGGCAAGTTAGACATAAGCAATTGAAAATTAGTTATTTGTTAGTTGTTAGTTGATGCTTGCGATAAAAAAGTAGATATTATGTCAATAAAGCAGGTAAACTGGATATCGTCAAGAGTATGTCATAGAATGGAAAGTCTTACAGCATCGCCGCAAATCTGCGCCCACGTATTTGTTACCGGGAGAGTTCAAGGAGTAGGTTATCGCTACGCTACTGTTGATACAGCTAGCGAGTTAGGATTGCACGGCTGGGTGCGAAATCTCCCTGACAATCGCGTGGAAGCCGTCTTTGAGGGAGCGCAGAATGTTGTAGAACAGATGATTCGCTGGTGTCACGAAGGACCACCTGCTGCGATGGTTCAAGATGTAGTGGTTGAGTATGAGGAGCCGAAAGGATTGCAGGGATTTGAAGTTAGGCGTTTTTCAATGTAAAAACATTTGTATATTTAAACACTAACCTTTTTGCAGAAATATTTTTTATCTCACTTCTAGACATTAGACATCGACCGCTCTTTTAATATGCGTTATCCAAAACCATTGTAGAGACGTAGCAGTGCTACGTCTCTTTTTTACCGATATCTATTAATTATTCATTATATCATGTCCGGTAAATTACTTAAATGTAAAGACGTTTCATGGTCACGTCTCTACGACGGTAGGTAGATTTTTATTACTGTTAATTAAACGGACATAATATTACTCGTCCATCTCTTTTAAGGTAGCTAATGCTGAGGGAGATAAACGACTGAGATAACGGAATATCCAATATTTACATATAGTGTCTAAAATCACAGGAAATGTCGCGATAAATAAAAATATTGCACTTCTATTTGCTGGTATACCTAAATGTTCTGATAATGCTTCTAGAATAACTTCCCACCCATGTGGGGAGTGGAATCCGACAAATATATCTGTGAATAAAATAATCAAAAAAGCTTTAGCACTGTCACTCAGACCATAAACAATTTCATCCATAAAAGACTTGACGATCGCAATTTCCCTTTTACTTGTAGTGATGACTACGGCAAAAGCGATTAGTGATATCAAATCAGCAAAAACATTGCTAATGGCATTATTGCTTTTACCAATAAATTCTTCAGCTAGTTCAAGTGCTTTGTTTTTGAGTTTTTCTTCTATCACCTCAGAAGAAAGCAGTGGTGCTTGATGAATAAAATTGTTAAATTTCAGTTGTTGTTCAAAACTCTTTAATTCTTTGAGAGCTTCTTCTTCCATTTCCGAGTTCAGGAAAATTTCGGGTGTATTTTCACCTCTAACGCGCTCTAGGATAGGATTTATTAATAATTGCTTAGATAATATTTGCGTTAAAAGCGGTACAAGAACTAGCATTGCCAAAAATTTTACAGCCGTTCTTGTTCTATTTCTAGATATTAGATAATCTTGAACAAATTGCTGCTCTGATCGCGGATTAAAATCACTTTTTATTTTATTAAATGTTCTGCCAATTGACCTAGGTAAAAATCCGGTTTTTTTCATGACAGGTTGAACTTTTTTAACTTCTTCAGGAGATGAATCGGATTGCTTTTTCACTTTGTCACTCCTAATTTGTAGTGGTTCAATTGTTATTTATATTCATTCAAAATTGATAATGGCTAATGAGTAATTTATCCAAATCATTGCTCATTAGCCATTATGCATTAAGTATTATAGACTATTCTAAGTGTACACCGATTAAAGGGTTAGGTACAGGGAAAGGGCGATTTTCGATAATTTTAAATTTACCTGTGTTAGCGTCGTAGGCAAAGACTTCTCCAGTCTCAATCTCATAAATCCAAGCGTGGAGAGTAAGTTTACCGCTGTGAAGTCTAGAGCGAATAACTGGGTAAGTCTCTAGATTTTCTATCTGCGTTAGGACATTCTGCTCAATTGTGATCTTTAAAAGTTTATCTCCGGTACAATGTTGATAGTTATCTAAGACGAGACGCCGAGTTGCTTCACCATGATGCTTCAGCCAATCGTAAACTAAAGGCATCTGTTGAGCAAGATTACCTATTTGCAATAGTCCTTTCATCGCTCCGCAGTGAGAATGACCGCAGATAACAATGTCTTTGATATTCAAAGTTTGAACGGCATATTCTATACCAGCGGCTTCGGCACTATTTGACATTCCATAAGCTGGTATCATATTACCGATATTGCGGATAACAAATAATTCACCAGGTTGGCTTTGAGTGATTAAACACGGGTCAATGCGTGAGTCGGAACAAGTGATGAATAAAACTTCTGGACTTTGACCGTGAGATAAATGCTCAAACATCTCACGGTGCATGGTGAAATAATTATCATGAAACTCGTTCAGTCCAGCAATTATTCTTTTTATTGGCACAGTTTAATTACCTCAAAAATATGTGTTAAGTCTAATTTTTTATCAGCTAAAATTATTTTTACTGATAAAAATATCAACTTTTAAAGAAAGAGAAACGCAAAAAAGTCACAGCGTCTCTCTAGATACAAAGCTTATCTAATGAGCAATCCACTGTGCATCAGAAACAATACACACACCACCAAATTTCTTCAATACTGGTTCGATTGCTTTCACTAATTGATGCTCTTGTTTTTCGGTACAAATACTCATTACATAGCCATTGGTGAGTGCTTTTGTTGCTAAATCATTCAGGATTCTACCTCTATCGCCTGTGCCTGTAACGTTCTCAATGATAGTATATCCAGAAACACCCGCTTTTTCCAGAATCTTCAGAACTTGAGGAAGTTCTAAGGAATTGGTAATTATTTCTACTTTCTTGACTAATTCCACTTCTTTAAACTCCCATGATTTTGATGATATTCATATACAAGGGAATCCCGACAATAATGTTGAAGGGAAAGGTTAGCGCTAAAGCCATAGAAACGTACAAACTTGGATTAGCTTCCGGAACTGTCATTCTCATCGCTGCTGGAACCGCTATATAAGAAGCACTTGCACAAAGAACGGCAAACAAAAGGGCATTTCCTTGAGAAATACCGATGATTTTGGCGATAATTATCCCAATAATTGCATTTGCTACAGGCATAAATATAGAAAATGCAATCAAAAAAGAACCTGTTTTACTCAAGTCTTTGATTCTTCTTGCCGCTACCATTCCCATATCTAATAAGAAGAATGATAATGTCCCGTAAAAGATTCCTTGGGTAAATGGTTGCAACTTCTCCCATCCTTTTTGCCCTGTGAGAATGCCGATAAGTACGCTACCAACTAAGAGAAATACAGAACCATTTAAAAAGGCTTCTCGGAGAACTTCACTCCAAGAAAATTCGGAATTTTCTGATTCTTTTTCTTTGCTTTTACCAAAAATTCTGACTAAAACAATTCCCACGACAATTGCCGGAGATTCCATCAAGGCTAAAGCAGCTACCATGTAACCATCTGACTTGATGCTAAGAACTTTAAGAAAAGATTGTGCCGTGATAAATGTGACGGCACTAATTGAACCATAAGTTGCAGCAATAGCGGCTGCATTATACGCGTCAAGTTTGATTTTTAGGATAAAAAAGGAGTAGACTGGTACTAAAGAAGCCATGACTACAGCTGCTAACAGTGTCAGCCCTATTTGTGGAGTAATTCCACTTTCTTCAAGTTCATATCCTCCCTTAAACCCAATAGCGAGTAAAAGATAAAGAGAAAACAACTTTGGCAAAGGAGGAGGAATTTCTAGGTCGGATTTGAGAAAAATTGCTAGCATTCCTAAAAAGAAAAAAAGCACCGGCGGATTTAATATATTCGATAAGATCAGGCTCGAATTCATGTCTGATAACCCCTATGTCTGCAACTGATCGTCAAAAACTTATCAATAAGACAAGCGATCGCTAACCTTTTTGTAACAAATAGTTAACTTGACTAGTTAATATATTTGAATGATGTGAAGATGTTATGGAGATGATGTGTCAATGTTGTGACACTAACCTCAAGCTTCTCGTTGGTAAAGTTGTTTGGTTGATAATGCCTAAACAAATTAGGCAGAAAAAATACCACTACCATTTTTGATAGTATTTATTGTCAAGGAATAATAATTTCTTTTCAGTTATGTATTAAATTAAAAATAAGTGCTGCTTTTTTGAGATATATTAAGTATATTCCGAAATCCTCCAACCAGGGGTTGTAACTAAGTGTAAAGGAACATTAGTGTTATTAATCTTTTGTTACTAAGTTGTATTTATGAAAATAAAAATATATAGTCAGGTTTTGACTGGGTTTGCACGAGTCTTTGGTATAGCTGGGCTGACTAGTTTAGCGACAAGTGCAATGAATCTACCTAGCTATGCTGAAGGCACGACTTTTTACTGCGATAAAAGCAATAGTGTACCGACAACAGTTGTTCGCACCCTAGACGGAAAGAATTTGCCGATTATTCGCTGGATTACTACCTCTAGCAGTAAGGAATTGACACCTGTACAACGGTGCCAACAGGTGTCTCGGAGATTTCAAAAAAGTTATGACAACGGGACTCTAAGATATATCAAAGCCGGTATCCTCAACGGACTGCCAGTGGTGTGCGCTGCGGCTGAAAAAAACGCTGCTTGTACAGATAGAAATTTGTTATTCACTCTCAAACCGGGGAGCGATCCCAATGCGACTGCACGTCAATTATTTGATCGTCGTGCTTTGGCAGCTGGAAACGCGACAAATCAATTTGGTGGTGACACAAGCAACGATCCGGTGAATATTGATGTGGAAGCGTACTTGTACTTTACATCATCTCAACCGAATGGAGGCACTAAATATTTAAAGATGTAATTTACTTGTTTAGGTAGATGGCAAGGAGTCATGATGATGAGGAAATAACCCAAAAGATTAAATGAATTGGCGTAAATTTACACTGATTGCCTGTGCGGGCAGTTTATGTATCACGTTGTCAACATTGGCAATAAATGTCAGTAGTAATAAGTTTGCAAAACCGGAATTATCGGTTACTCAACTATCGATAAAACAGTTGGAGAAGCAAGGGCAAGCTATTACCGTGAAGGTAATATCGCAAGATGTCTTGGGGTCAGGGATTTTATTAAAAAGGCAGGGCTACTTTTATACTGTGCTGACGAATGCTCATGTGTTGCGATCGCAGAACCCCCCCTATCGCATTCAGACAAACGATAATCGGATCTGGGTAGCTGATGTGCCTAAAACTATTCGCTTTGGGCAAAATGATTTGGCTTTATTGCAGTTCCGCAGCACTGGCATTATTTATAGTGTGGCATCTTTTGGTTCTTCACCGGCGGTGGGGGATGAAGTATTTGCTGGTGGTTTTCCCTCTCAAGAAGAGGGAACTGGAAAAAAAGGCTTTACATTCACTACTGGTAAAATATCTCTGAGGCTGCACAAAGCTTTGGAGGGAGGATATCAGTTTGGCTATACCAATGATATCGAAAAGGGTATGAGCGGCGGACCATTGTTAAATCGTCGTGGTGAAGTTGTGGGTGTAAATGGAATGCACGCATATCCACTATGGGATGCACCTTCTGTGTTTGCTGATGGTTCGGAAGCTGACGCAGCTTTGCACAAAAAAATTACTCACCTTAGTTGGGCTGTACCCATAGAGACTGTTATTAAGTTTATTGGAGATTAAAGCAATGAATTTTTATTCTCGACTTGCACCAGCATTAATTGGGGTTTCAATTACTTTTGTGCAAATGCCAGTGACTGTAGCCTTATCACCCACTGAGGTGAATAAAATTGCTAAAGAAATCACGGTGCTGATTCAAAGTAAGAAGCCTAAATATGGTTCTGGGGTAATTGTTAAGAAAGAGGGCAATATTTACACTGTGCTAACAGCCGCTCATGTGGTAGATGTTGCAGATAATTATGAAATTGTTACTTCTGATAATAAGCGGTATACAGTTAACTACAATACGATGAAAGTGCTGCCGGGAGTAGATTTAGCTGTGGTGCAGTTTAGCAGCACTCAAAATTATATTGTGGCAAAAATAGGCAATTCGGACGTGAGTACAGAAGGAACAACGGCTTATGTAACTGGGTTTCCTGCACCAACATTTGCGATTAATCAATCGATTTATACTTTCAGTGATGGGCGGATTACTGCTAATGCTTCAAAAGCTCTGCGTGATGGCTATACGTTGGTTTATAGCAATAATACCTCAGAAGGGATGAGTGGTGGTGCAGTCTTAAATGAAAATGGTGAATTGATCGGAATTCACGGGAGAGCAGATAAAGATACTAAAGAAGTTAAAACAGGGTTTAATTTGGGTGTTCCAATTAATACCTTTTTGAAATTATCAGCAACAACTAGCGTAAATGTAGGTGTCTCTCGTCCTAACACTCCAGTGACGACAAAATCTAAAGCTGACGATTTGTATATTCAGGGTGTGGATAAGTATAGCAAAGGAGATTTTAAAGGAGCGATCGCTGATTTAACTGAAGCAATTCGCCTCAATCCTAAGTATACTTTAGCCTACGTCAACCGAGGTAATGCCCGCGATGACTCAGGAGACAAGCAGGGAGCATTGGCTGATTATAACTCGGCGCTACGCATTAACCCCAACGATGCCAGTGCTTACAGCAATCGAGGTCTGACACGCTCTAGTTTGAAAGACTTCCAAGGGGCAATTAGCGATTACAGCTCGGCGATAAAAATTGATCCCAAATATAGCCTAGCTTACAATAACCGGGGTATCGCCCGCGATGAATTAAAAGACAGGCAAGGAGCACTAGCTGATTACAATACTGCCATCAAAATTAACCCCAACTTTGCTCTAGCTTATTACAACCGAGCTATTACCCGCGATAACTTGAAAGACTTACAGGGGGCAATTGCTGATTACAACTCTGCCATAGGAATTAATCCCAACTATGCCAATGCTTATTACAATCGAGGTCTTATCCGCTCTCGTTTGGAAGATAAGCAGGGCGCAATTAGCGATTACAATTCTACCATAGGAATTGATCCCAATTATGTTAATGCTTATTACAACCGAGGTAATGTGCGCTCTAGTTTGAAAGACTTTCAAGGAGCGATCGCTGATTACACCTCTGCCATCAAGATTGACCCTAACTATGTTAATGCTTATTACAACCGAGGTATTGCAAAAGATGACTCAGGAGACAAACAGGGAGCAATTGCTGATTACACCTTTGCCATTAAGATTAACCCCAATTATGCCAATGCTTATATCAACCGAGGTGTTACGCGCTACAGTTTGAAAGACTTGCAAGCAGCGCTCGCTGATTACACCTCTGCCATCAAAATTAGCCCCAACTCTGATTTAGCTTATTACAACCGAGGTCTTGTCCGCAATGAATTAGGAGACAACCAAGCAGCGATCGCTGATTACACCTCTGCCATCAAGATTAATCCTAATTATGATAAGGCTTACAATAAGCGGGGTCTTGTTCGTTACAATTTGAAAGAGTTGCAAGTGGCAATTACCGATTACAATTCTGCTATTCGCCTCAATCCTAACTATGCTGAAGCTTACGTTAATCGAGGTAATGCTCGCGATGATTTGGGAGATAACCAAGGAGCGATCGCGGATTACAATACTGCCATTAAAATTGATCCCAACTATGCTAGTGCCTACTTTAACCGGGGTATTACTCGCTACAGAGCGAAAGACTCACAGGGAGCGATCGCCGATTACAACTCTGCTATCGGCATTGATCCTAGCTATGCTAGTGCTTATCTTAACCGGGGTATTATTCGATCTGATTTGAAAGACTTGCAAGGTGCAATTACTGATTACAATCAAGCCATCAAGATTAATCCTAACTATGCTAGTGCCTACGCTAACCGGGGTATTGATCGTGCTTCTTTAGGAGACAAACAAGGAGCATTAACTGATTTGCAGAAAGCAGCTGAACTTTATCAACAACAACGAAGAACAGAAGATTACCGAAGAACCCTTGAGTTAATTAAAAAGCTTCAGTAATCGAATTGAGTAGCGATCGCGCAAGTGCCAGATATACCAGTTGTGCTCGCTAAATTATTGCGATCGCACTTTTCACATCGCACACCACTCGTAATCTACACTATTCCTGGATCGATTGCTACGATCTCTAATCCATTTTTGGCTGCTGGTCTTGTAGCTACGTTCCAAAATTCTCTACAATGAAAGCGGCGTTATTGTTAATTGTACCTTATTCTGCTATATAAAAGCTAAACAAGTCTAGACATTTACTTCTTGCTTCAACGGGAGCATGGGAGCGGTTATCCCTCAACAAGCTTTCACGCCTTAGCCAGACGTGATAAATTTATTGCTGCGTTTAAATCTCTGTCCATCGAATGCCGACAACTTCCACAGTTGTAGGTTCTTTCTTCTAATGGCATATCTTGAATATGTCCACAGCTTGAACAGGTTTTACTTGATGGAAACCAACGGTCAGCAATAATGATTTCACAACCAAACTTTTTCGCCTTGTATTCTAACTGCCTTTTAAACTCATGGAAACCACCTTTAGCAGCAATGCCTTGAGCTAATTTGTGTAA
Source organism: Plectonema radiosum NIES-515 (assembly GCF_025753815.1). Lineage (GTDB taxonomy): Bacteria > Cyanobacteriota > Cyanobacteriia > Cyanobacteriales > Nostocaceae > Hassallia > Hassallia radiosum_A. Next base: position 31,084 of record NZ_JAOWRF010000003.1, read on the forward strand.
GAATAGCATACCCGAAACGTTCAAATCCTCTACTACTATTCTTGCGTGGTTTTTGCATAAGAAAGTAGTGATTTGGTGAAGGGTGTCCTTTCTGAGGTTAGCTACCCTAGCATGATGGTTAGCAAGTTGAATTTTAGCTTTATATCGGTTGTTAGAACCTTTACTTTTTCTGGCAAACTTTCGTGACAATCTGCGAAGTTTTTCCAGATTAGTTTTGTAATGCTTTGGGTTAGGGAATACCGCACCAGTCGATAGTGTAGCCAGGGTTTTTACACCTAAATCAACCCCGACAACATCATGGACTTTAATAGTTGGTTCGTGATTTTGTTCGTAAGCTAAAGCGATAAACCAACTATCAGCAGTGCGTGATATTGTGATTGATTTGCACGTAGTATGAGGTAATCCTTCATAAGTTTTTACCCATCCAATGGTAGGTAATTTAATAGACTTACCACCTACTGGAATCGGTTTACCACTTGCATCAATAGTAAAACTATCATGATATCCTTTCTTTTGAAAGTTAGGATAGCCACCTTTTTTACTCAAGAACTTAGAAAAAGCATCACCAAGATTATCAAAGGCATATTGAGTTATTTTATGACAAATACCAGTTTCTTTAATCCAAGTAAACTCAGGTTTTACGTGATTGTTAAAGAATTTTTTCAGAATGTATTTGTTGGGCTTTAATCCATATGAATAAAGTTCGTTCCAAGTAGCCAAACCCCAGTTGTAAGTAAACCTTGCAATTCCTGCATGTTTGCTCATGATGGTTTCTTGGTTTTTACTTAGTTTTAATTTTGTTTTGATGGATAAAAGCATTGTTTCGACCTTTTGTGCTAATAGTATATTAGTATATCAATATATAGAAAAAAGAGCAATGCCATTCCAGAAAAAACACAAATTAGGGTTTACAAGTGAACAACCTTTTGATAAAGACCCAGTTTGTTTCAAGGTATCGCCTGGTATCAAAGACAAGTTAAAAGCCGTCCCTGACTGGCAAAAACGACTTAGAGAGGCTGTTGACGAAATAATTAAAGACACGGATATTTGTCAATAGACGTATAGGTTTGTCCGTATTATTGGCTACTTAGGCGTAACTCT